>NZ_CP033906.1:3949444-4253248 GCF_003816055.1 Bacillus sp. FJAT-42376 | reverse complement strand
TGGAGAAATTCTTCGACAAAGTGAATCATGACCGTCTTATGAGGATATTAAGCAACCGTATAAACGATCCAAAGGTTCTCCAACTAATACGCAGGTATCTACAGTCAGGGGTCATGGAAAAAGGACTTGTCAGTCCTAATACAGAAGGTACTCCTCAAGGGGGGCCACTAAGCCCCCTCTTATCAAACATCGTTTTAGATGAACTTGATAAGGAGCTTGAGAAAAGAGGACTCCGGTTCGTCCGTTACGCGGATGATTGTAATATCTACGTTCGTTCGAAGAGAGCAGGAGAACGAGTCATGGAAAGTATCACAACTTTCATCGAGAGGAAGCTCAAACTAAAAGTTAATCTTGAGAAAAGTGCAGTAGACCGACCATGGAAACGTAAGTTTCTTGGTTTTACTTTCACCGCTCATCGAAAGGAACCCAAAATCCGAATCTCTGGACAGAGTATTCAACGTTTCAAACAGAGAATAAAAGAAATTACATCGAGAAAGTGGTCTATCAGTATGAAAGACAGGTTGGAGAAGCTAAACCGTTACCTGGTGGGTTGGCTGGGATATTATCAACTAGCCGATACCCCCTCGGTTCTAGCCAAGTTAGATGGATGGATTCGAAGAAGATTGCGGATGATTCGATGGAAAGAATGGAAGAAAGGTAAAACAAAACAGAGAAACTTAACGAAGTTAGGCATCAAACCTAATAAGGCATGGGAATGGGCAAATACTAGGCTGGGTTATTGGCGTATCGCTAAAAGCCCAATACTAGATAGAGCCCTTGACAACCACTACTGGTCAAATCAAGGTCTCAAAAGCTTGCTTAGAAGATATGAAACTTTGCGTTCGACTTAATTGAAACCGCCGTATACCGAACGGTACGTACGGTGGTGTGAGAGGTCGGGGGTTAGTCACCCCCTCCTACTCGATTGGTGCGGGGGGGTGTCGTTATTTTCATTTGCACTGACCCTCACTCTGCTAAAGCACTAAACCTCCGTCCCCAGCACTCACAATGTCTTGATAGAGTAGGCTGTAACCAAACCATGCTCCTTCCCTTGACGCAGTAAAGCGACGGGGGTCAGTGCATTGCACTGACCCCCATTCTGCTAAAGGATGAAAGCTCCGTCCCCATCACACACCACACTAGCCCTGTCAACAACTCAGCCGTTTTTGCTCATGCCCCCATTACGGTAATTGGTTGAGGGTCAGTGCAAAAAAAAACCCTTTTCCAACACCAAAAAACATAATAAACAAATGCTCCCAAAACCTCGGGCGATCCTTTATACTATACCTGAACCTAAAACGAAAGGACTGAACCCACTCTATGTCTCGCAAGCCAAGAGAATGGAAACCAAACACAACCTATCACGTCTACTCCAGAGGGAACCGAAGGGAAAACATTTTTTTCTACAAAACCGACCGTGAAAAGTACCTCCACCTTCTGCATTCTGTCCGGGAAACCCACCCCTTCAACCTTCACGCTTACTGCCTCATGTCAAACCACATTCATCTCCTCATCGAAACAAAAGTCCACCCGCTAGGCTCCATCATGCGCAACCTCCACTCCAGATATGCCCTATACCTGAACCGCCGTCACAAACTAGAAGGCCATCTGTTTCAAAACCGCTTCGGTGCAACTGAAATCATCAATAACCACCAATTCCGTGAAGTGAGCCGCTACATCCACCTGAACCCTGTCAAATCAGGTATTGTACACAACCCTAGTGAATATGTATGGAGCAGCTACGAAAGCTACATTCTCCGCACTCAAGATCCCTTACTGACTAAAACCAAACTACAATCCCTGTTTATCCAGCCATTCGAAAAAAACTATCAACACTTTGTCGAAACGGATAGAGAGACGACAAAAAAAGACCTGGGACAAGCGGAAGTGAAATAAAGCAAGAGTTTCCCCGATACATGGAGCATTTTGTTTACTAACATAATCAGGTTATGCCAAATAGACAGCCGCTGGACTGTCTATTTTTCCTCATGTTGTTGCACTGACCCCCGCTTCACTAAAGGACTAAACCTCCGTCCCCTATACCTACAAAAGTAGAAGAGAGAAGGGACAGCTGACTTGTTCCTCATTCCCCCACTTCGCTAAAGGACTAAATCTCCGTCCCCGATCCGCACAAACCCATACAGCAGAAGGGGCAGAGAAGTTATTCCTCTGCCCCCCGTTCCTTTAAAGGATGGAGGGTCAGTGCACAAAAAACCCACCAACCTCTAAACCGTCAACGAAAACAGTTCCTCCAGCTCATCCGTACTCAATTCCGTAATCCAATTCTCACTCTGCAGAATTTCCTCATTCAGCGACTGCTTCTTCTCCAGCATCCCATCGATCTTCTCCTCGATCGTCCCGGTCGTAATCAGCTTATGCACATGCACAAACCGCTCCTGGCCGATCCGGTAGGCCCGGTCCGTGGCCTGGTTCTCCACCGCCGGGTTCCACCACCGGTCAAAGTGGATAACATGGTTCGCTGCCGTCAAGTTCAATCCCGTTCCGCCGGCTTTCAGCGACAAGATCAAAAATGGAACTTCGCGGCTCTGGAACTTCTCGACCATCTTATCCCGATCCACCTTCGAGACGCTTCCGTTCAAAAACAGCACACCTTCGCCAAACGACCGCTCCAGCAGCTTCTTCATCATTTCACCCATCCCGATATATTGGGTGAAAATCAAACAGCTTTCATCCTGCTCCCGGATCGCACTCACAAGCTCCAGCAGCTTTTCAATTTTATTGGAGCGTTCGACGACCTTGCTTGGCGAGCCTTCCTTTAAATAAAGCGCCGGATGATCGCAAATCTGCTTCAGCTTCCCGAGCATTTTCAAAATCAGCGCCTTCCGCTGCATCCCGGCGAGCTGGCTGACCTGTTCAAACGTATCCTTCACAAGCTGCTCATACATCGATGCCTGCTCCACCGTGAGCGGGATGTATTCCTTCTGCTCGAGCTTCTCCGGCAGATTGAGCGCAACCTGCTCATCACGCTTCGTCCGTCTCAGTAAAAACGGCCGGATATAGCGGCGCAGCTGTTCGACCCGTTCTGTCTCACGGTCCTTCTCAATCGGCAGCACGAACTGCTTATGAAACTTATGCAGGCTGCCCAAATATCCCCGGTTGATAAAATCAAAAATCGACCAAAGCTCGGTCAGCCGGTTTTCCATCGGTGTACCCGTCAGTGCGATATGATGCAAGCCGTGCAGACTGCGGATCGCCCGCGACTGCTTCGTATGGGCATTCTTAATATTCTGTGCCTCATCAATGCAAACCGTGCTCCACGTAATCGCCTCTAAATCCTCTAAATCAGAGTGAGCGAGCCCGTAAGACGTCAGCACAATATCCTGATCCAGCACACTCGCCGCAAACAGCTCGCCACGGGACCTCATCGGCCCGTAGTGCAGCCGAACCTTCAGATGAGGGGCGAACTTTTCAATTTCCTTCTGCCAGTTCCCGAGGACAGAGGTGGGGGCGATGATCAAAGCAGGAGTGTCCGGTTTCTCAACCGCCTTTACATACGTAAAGTAGGCAATCATCTGAATCGTTTTCCCAAGCCCCATATCATCCGCGAGGCACGCCCCAAACCGGTTCTCGCGCAGGCCGAGCATCCAGTCGACGCCTTGCTGCTGGTAAGGCCGCAGATTTCCCCGGAAATAGTCGGGCACTTCATATTCCTGGTCGCTTTTCATGGTCGTCAGTCTCTTCATCATGCCGCGCATTTGCTTGCTGAGCTCGATCTCAATCTCGGCAAACGCACCCGGAGCCTCTCCGGAATCCTCATCCCGGTCCCCGGCAAGCTCCTGGTGCAGCACATCCGACATGTGCAGACCTTCCTTCTCCGCCTTTTTCAAAAGCGTCTTCACCTGCTGGATAAATGCGGGATCAAGCTTAATCCACTGGCCGCGGATATTCACGAGCCTCCGCTGATCATTCACCAGCCGGTTAAAGTCCTCCTCCGACATCTCAATTCCGTTCGTCGCAAACCGCCAGTTGAAATCAACGAGCGTATTCATGCCGACAAATGACTGGCCTCTCGGGGTAGAAGAGAGCTTCGCTTTCACCATCATCTGAGATTCCTTCACAACCTGCCACCACGATGGCAGCAAAATCTCAATCCCCATATTGACGAGTGTCTCACTCGACTCAGTTAAAAACATCCACGCCTCGTCCTCGGTAACAAGCGTCACACCGCCTGTAAAGCTTAGAAACGGAACGACCTGCTGAAATCGGTCCAGCTCCCGTTCCACTTCATCAGCAAAGCCCTTCCAGCCGCGGGGTAGACTTTTCACGCCTTCATACACATGAAGCTCATCCTCGCGCTTTTTATTCCGCAGAAGTACCTCAAGGCGCCACTCACCGCCGTCATACTCCGGTTCGTTCAGACGGAGCCCGATCGTAAACGGCTTGTCATCCACAAACCAGCCGATCCGCTCGAGCCAGTCCTGTTCATCGAGAAAATACCCGGTAAAGTTCGACAGCACCGGATGGGCATCTAAAATCGCACCCCAGGCCATACGGAGGCTCCGGTTCAGCGAAATCAAGTCCGCTACCGCCGCGGAAAACCATTCCCCGGCAAACCCCTCCAGTTCATCGCCATCCGGTTTCCAGCCAGTCTGGCCCATCTGCCAGGCCCGATAGTCCGGTATGTATGCTCCGGCTGCGACAAGGTCATAGATTCGCTTAGCCGCCTCCTGGAGTCCTTTATGCTGGACGGTCACCTCCGCCATCGAGTTGAATGACTCATGGCCGATTAATTCCGCCATCATCCACGGTGTCAGCAAAAAAGCCGGAGTACCGATAAAGGTAATGTCCTCCAGGTTCGTCCCATAGTGGGAGGACTCGTGCCACGTGAAAAAGATCCGGCGCATTTCGTTCAAAGAAACCGGCTCCTCTTCACCTTTTGTGGCCCAGACGGTGAAATGATAGTCTTCTGTTTGTTCCATATGAAGTTCGTAGCGCAAAGAACTATCCATCAATCAACTTTCCCTTCACCAATTCTTCCCGGAATGCCCGCAGCCGCTTGTACCGTTCCTGGAGCATATCCAAGTAGTCTTCCCATTCTTCCTCACTTTTCATCTTCTTATAAAGGCGCTTTACCTTTTTCAACAATCGGACCGCCCGTTTGTAGCTGTCGCGGTTCCGAATCTCCATCTCAAGGTAAATCGTCTGCTTATACAAAGAAAGCACCGCTTCCGGCTCCGCCTTCTCCGCTTCCTTCAGAAACCGCTCCTCCACCTCGTAAACCGGGTACCCAAGGAGCATATTCAGCTCCGCCCACTCATAATACCGTTCATCGAGCGCGAGCATATTTTCGTACTCATTATAACTATACGGAAGCAGTGTCCGGCATGCCTCTTCGTATAAATCATCCTTCTTGGCAGCGCGGGCGTACGCCCCGACCACATCTAGCAAAAACGCCGCGCCGTTCCGGATTTCTTTTCTTGGCAAATCGGCCTCAACATACTGGGGACTCAGCTCCATCACATACGGAAGCCATTTTTCGAGACGGTCCCACTGTTTTTTCGCCATCATTTCCTCCAGCCATAAAAAAGAAGAAGGGAAGAGGCGGATGTTGCCGTCTTTCAAATAATCGAGGACCGCATCATCCTTTTTCAAAAGGAAATCGATATGCAGCATCCCCATTAAATCCTTCGCCGTGATCACGGCATCCTCTTGCTTGGCTTCAAAGGCCTTCCGTTCCATCTCCAGCCACTTCGGCCGGTTCATGAGCCCCGACCAGAGCAGCTTGTAAAGATCGAGCGCAGTGGAATAGAAAGGATCCGGGGCCTCCAGAAGCTTTCGGAAATAGTCCGCGCTTGCCCCGAGCAGCGGGTCGAGCGCAAACGGCGTTGCATACCGCTTCATTTCCTCAAGCTCCGTCTCAATTGCATTCGCCATATGGTTTACATACACCATCGCCATATGATTCAGGGACGGGTCCTTCACCTTTGTCCGGTTATAGGAAGCGAGCATCCGGGTAATCGTGACAATCGCCAGGTGAATGACGAACAGTCTTTTCAGCTCCAGCTTCTTCGGGGCTTTTTGCTTTAATTTAAAAAAGAACTGATGATAGAGTCCCTGCATCGTTTTCACCTGCAGCGCCTCATACTCCCGTTCGAATAATTCGTGCCAGCTTTCGAGCGAGTCCTCCTTTAAAACGAACTCCCGGTTCAACAGCTCGCTCGCCCTTCGCATCTGTGACAAAACATGGGCCGCCCGATCGTCTTTCCAGGCGTCCACAAACGTTCCGATGCGGTCTACACTTGCATATACATATAAAAAAGCGGCCATTAAATGCCGGCAAAAACCGTCTGCAGGACAAGAGCAGGAACTGGCCTGGACGAAATCCAAATCAAGGGTAATCGAAGCAGGAGACACATCCTGTACTTTTGCCGTTAACCGTTCAGCGGAAACGTTCACATTATAGACACTTCCCTGACGGTACAGAATCAGCCCTTTTTTCACAAGGTTCCGGTCCTCTTCATCAGCCGGACTTAAGATCGTCCGCAGCCGTTCCGCCGTAAGCAGAACGCGCTCCTTATCAAGGTCTCGCATAAGCAAAAGCCATCTCTCCTTTCGGGCGGCTGATCACGCCCGCATATCGAAACTTCAGATAGTCCTAGCACCATAGGCACTTCCAAAGAATGTATCCATTCCTATATTATAACGTAGAAAAATGTTTCGTTAAAAGGTTTCGAAAAAGGAAAATGCGGGGACATAATTGTCAGAACGACTCGAAGTTTATAATTACTTGTTGCGAAAGCAGCAGACCCGAATTATAATTATCTTCGTGCATGCTGTATAAAATTGTAAAAATGAGAGGGAATCATGTACAATGGACACTAAGCAGATGAAGCAAGAGGAGTTTCTGCAAATCCTTATGCACGCCTACCGCACAGGCGAGCAAAGAAACGTATCAACGAAAGAAATGGTCGAAGAAATTATCTTGCAAATGAAAAAAGTGTACGCATCCTAGATGTTAGGCACCCATTGCCGATCGGCAAACAATAAATGAAAAAGGAGTCCGGCCGCCCGCGCCTGGCTCCTTTTTAGCGTTCTTAAAAAGATTTACACAGGCTTTACAAAAAAACCACAGTAATGGAAGGGTACTTTCGAATCATCCGTAAAAGCGGCGGGGGGAATAGAGGGAAAAATAATCAGATAAAAAAAGGAGAAACGGCCTGGTTCCCGATTTATATGACAATTTGGTAAAGAAGGAAAAAAATTAGAAATAATGATGGAAATTTGTAGAAAAGGAGTCTATAATCAAAAATATAAACATTATAACGAACAAAAAGTAGCGGTAAAAAGAACGAAATTAATCGAAGTTTGTCGATTTACTTCAAAACGAGTGAACGGAGTGTATGAGATTGATTGATATTCATTGTCATATCCTGCCGGGAGCAGATGATGGAGCCTCTTCCATGTTGGATTCGCTTGAAATGGCACGGGCAGCAGCGCTTGAAGGAATCACCAGAATTGTCGCCACTCCGCATCATCGAAATGGCCGCTATGACAATGAGAAGGAGACAGTGGTGAACAGCACCCGGATGTTAAACGGCCGATTAAGGGAGGAATCCATTCCAGTTACGATTTACCCAGGCCAGGAAGTACGGATATACGGGGATCTCGTGAACGATCTGAAGAACGGGGACATTCTCCCTGTAAACCATACCGAATATTTGCTTGTTGAACTGCCGCATCACCATGTTCCCCAGTATACATCCAAGCTCTTCTACGATCTTCAGCTGCAGGGAATCACACCGGTGATTGTTCATCCTGAGAGAAATATTGAAATTCTTAAAAAGCCGGACATCCTAAGCGAATTCATCAATAGAGGGGCCCTTAGTCAAATCACAGCCGCCAGCCTAACCGGTGAATTCGGAAGAAAAATAAAAAAACGTTCTCTCGACCTCATCTCAAACGGCATGGCCCACTTCATCGCATCTGACGCACACAACGTCAGCAGCAGAGGTTTTGCCCTTTCGCATGCCTACAATGTGCTCAATAAAGAATTCGGGACCCCGTATGTGTTCTTTTTTAAAGAAAATGCCGAGCTGATGCTCAGCGGGCAGACTATTGCAGCCACCCCGCCTCAGCGAAAACGAACGTTTAGGAGTCTATTCAAATCATGAAGCAGATGGAGGAAACCATGGAAGAAACGATTAGTTTAAAGGAGCTTTTCCAAACATTACGCAAAAGACTCGTCCTTATTCTGGCGATCACGTTCATTGCAACCGGCGCAAGCGGAATCATCAGTTACTTTTATTTAACTCCCGTCTATGAAGGGTCCGCGCAGATGCTTGTGAATCAATCTAAAAACGTGTCCCAGCTTTACAATTACAACGAGCTCCAAACGAATGTCCAGCTCATCAACACCTACAGTGTCATCATCAAAAACCCGGCCATCATCGATGAAGTGAAGAACCGGCTGAACCTGGATGTATCGAGTGCGGACTTAACGAATCAGATCACGGTGGCAAGCGAGCAGAATTCACAGATAATTACCGTAACCGTAAAGGATTCGGATCCAAAACGGGCAGCGGATATTGCGAATTCGGTGAGCACGGTCTTCCAATCGGAAATTAAGAATATTATGAAGGTCGACAACGTTAGAATTCTTTCAGATGCAAAGATAAACCCTGCTCCTGTTGCTCCGAAAAAGGCTATGAATGTCGCGATAGCCTTCGTGGTCGGGTTAATGGCAGGTGTCGGACTCGCTTTCCTCCTTGAGTACCTGGACAATACGATCAAAACCGAGCAGGACATCGAGAACATGCTTGAGCTTCCGGTTCTCGGAGCCGTCACGGCATTCCCGAAAGAAAAGCAGAAGAAAAATAAAGCTGATGCCGTTCAGGTACATGCAGCGAGAGGTGAATCCATTGGCTCTTAAACGAAAAGAAAAGCTTCAGTCCCGCCGGCTGATTTCCCTTCTGAAGCCTAAGTCAACCATAGCCGAAGAATACCGGACGATCCGGACGAATATCCAGTTTTCAAGCATTGAGAAAGACATCCGGACGGCAATCGTGACGTCATCGGGTCCTGAGGAAGGAAAGTCAACGACCATTGCCAATCTGGCCATCGTCTTCGCCCAGCAGGGGAAAAAAGTGCTTCTCGTGGATGCGGATCTTCGCCGGCCAACGATGCATTTGACCTTCAGCCTGGATAACCGGACCGGTGTGACGAACGTTTTGACAAGACAGGCTACTCTTCAGCAGGGAGTGCGGCATACCGAACAGGAAAATCTCGACGTGCTTCCGAGCGGTCCAATTCCTCCGAATCCGTCCGAGCTTCTCGCCTCTAAAATGATGAAAACCGTCCTGGAAGAAGCTTTGACCATCTATGATCTCATTCTTTTTGATACCCCGCCGGTGCTCGCGGTGACCGATGCGCAGGTCCTGGCCAACCTGGTCGACGGCGCCATTCTCGTAACAGACCGGGGCAAAACGCAGATCGAGCATGCCAAAAAGGCGAAAGAACAGCTTCAAAATGCACAGGCCAAGCTGCTTGGTGTGATCCTGAATAATAAGAAAAGAAACAAATCTAAATACGAGTACTACTACGGAGTCAAATAGCTCCTTCTTTTTTACTTGAATTGTTCTTTATTGAAAACGAACTTGAACGAACAGGTGATGTCTCCTTACCTTTATCAATGGAGGCACTCGGCTGTGCTGTGGGTGCAAACCTTAGACGCTTGTCGTCGGTAGCGCGGTGTGAGGGCGGGTTGAATGCCCGGTTTTTTTAAATAATTTGCTCGCTGTGATGGTAGGAATCACAGGGAGCAAGCTATTTAACTATTAAAACGAAAGAGGGATTTTCTTGAAAAAAGTGAGAAAAGCGATTATCCCGGCAGCGGGTCTCGGCACACGGTTCCTGCCTGCCACAAAGGCGATGCCGAAAGAAATGCTTCCAATCGTCGATAAACCAACCATCCAATACATAGTAGAAGAAGCGGTCGCATCCGGGATTGAAGACATCATCATTGTCACCGGAAAAGGGAAGCGCGCCATTGAGGATCACTTTGATTATGCGCCGGAGCTTGAGGAAAACTTAAGCCAGAAAGGCAAAACGGAACTTCTGGATAAAGTCCGCTATTCATCCAATCTCGCAAACATCACGTACATCCGCCAGAAAGAACCAAAGGGGCTCGGTCACGCTGTATGGTGTGCACGGAGCTTTATCGGGGATGAACCATTTGCCGTTCTGCTTGGAGACGACATCGTTCAGTCCGATACCCCTTGTCTCCGCCAGCTCATCGATCAGTATGATCAAACGCATGGCTCGATTATTGGTGTACAGGAAGTCCAACCGCATCATACCCATCGGTACGGAATCATCGATCCAATTTCTAGGGAAGACAGGCTTTACCGGGTCAACACCTTTGTGGAAAAACCAAAGCCGGGCACCGCGCCTTCCAATCTCGCCATCATGGGACGGTACATCCTGACGCCGGAAATCTTCAGCATCCTGGAAAATCAGGAAACAGGCGCCGGCGGGGAAATTCAACTTACAGATGCGATTCAGCAGCTGAATGAGTACCAGAATGTATTTGCCTATGATTTTCAAGGCGAACGGTTTGATGTGGGGGAAACGTTAGGTTTTATTGAGACTACTCTAAGGTTTGCACTAAAAGATACGAATATTAAGCCTCACTTGTTAAAGATTTTTGAAAATATATTAACTGAAGAAAAAATCAATATATAAAGGAGGTTACAGGTTGAGTGACTCGGTTGGGAATTTAGAAGTAGTAAATGATTTTCAGTCAAAAATAAAAAATCAGTCTAAAGGAAGAGTTTTTTTATTTAATAGTATTAAACGATTGATGGATATTACTGGATCGTTGATTGGATTAATAGTTGCTATCCCTATTTTTATTGTAATTATATTATTTTATCAATTGAAAGAGAATAAAGGTCCAATTTTTTTTAGCCAAAACCGAATTGGAAGAAACGGCAAGAAGTTTAAGATTTACAAATTTAGATCCATGGTAGTCGATGCAGAAGAAAAATTAAAATCAAATCTAACATTGTATGAAAAATATATTCGTAACAACTATAAGCTTGAACCGAATGAAGATCCAAGAATAACAAAATTAGGTCTGTTTTTGCGAAAGACAAGTCTAGATGAAATTCCTCAGTTATTAAATGTTCTGAAGGGAGAAATGAGTTTAGTGGGTCCTAGACCTGTAGTAGAAGAGGAATTACAAGAATACCAAGAACAGACTTCATTATTTTTATCTGTTAAACCTGGAGTCACGGGATACTGGCAAACTTGCGGGAGAAGTAATGTGAGCTATCCAGAGAGAGTAAATATTGAACTCTATTATGTTTTTAACAAAAGCATAAAACTCGATGTAGTCATTCTAATAAAGACTGTATTTGTAGTGGTATTGAGAAGAGGAGCATATTAAATTAGGGGTGTTACCTAACCATGAAAGAGATATCTAAAATTTATGTTGCTGGACATAGGGGACTTGTGGGATCAGCAATTGTTAGAAGGCTGAAAAAAGAGGGTTTCGATAATCTTCTAGTAAAAACAAGTACAGAGCTGGATTTACGGAACAAAGCATTGGTAGATAAATTTTTTGAATTCGAAAAACCTGAATATGTATTTTTAGCGGCAGCGAAGGTAGGCGGAATCGTCGCAAATAATGAGTACCCAGCCGATTTTATCCGCGACAACCTGCTCATTCAGACGAATGTCATTGATGCAGCCTATCGAAACAGCGCAGAAAAGCTTCTTTTCCTTGGAAGCACCTGCATCTACCCGAAAATGGCTTCGCAGCCATTAAAGGAAGAATACCTATTGACAGGAGAACTCGAGCCAACAAATGAGCCGTATGCGATTGCGAAGATCGCGGGAATAAAAATGTGCCAATCGTACAACCGGCAGTATGGAACGAAATACATCTCCGTCATGCCGACCAATCTATACGGTGAAGAAGACAACTTTGACCTTCACACCTCCCATGTTCTTCCCGCCCTTATCCGTAAATTTCACGAGGCAAAGGAACAGAACGCTCCTCACGTTGAGGTGTGGGGAACCGGGTCGCCCAAAAGAGAATTCCTGTATTCCGATGATCTCGCCGATGCGTGTCTATATTTAATGAAGCAATACGAAGGAAACGAAATCGTCAATGTCGGCGTCGGGGAGGATATCTCGATAAAAGAACTGGCGAATCTCGTAAAAGAAACGGTTGGATACAGCGGTGATATTCAATTTAACACCTCCAAACCGGACGGAACCCCAAGAAAGCTTGTCGACGTAACCAAGCTGAATGCACTCGGATGGAAAGCAAAAACTCCTTTGAACGAAGGGCTAAACAAGGCCTACCAATGGTTCCTGAATAACGAGCTAACGAAAACCGTATAAACAAAGCTGCATTCCAAGAAGAAAACGGAGGACGAATCAATGATGAAGAAAGCATTAATCACAGGAGTAACCGGCCAGGACGGTTCCTATTTAGCAGAATTTCTGCTGGAAAAAGGATACGAAGTTCACGGAATGATCCGCAGAAGCTCTTCCTACAACCAGGAGCGGCTGGAGGATTTGCTGACAGATGAAGAAGCCAGTGCCTTATCTAGTCATTCAAGATTTCATTTGCACTACGGGGATGTTACCGATTCATTGAATGTTATGCGCATCATCGGGGACATTCAGCCGGACGAAATCTATAACCTTGCTGCCCAGTCTCACGTCCGCGTTTCCTTTGACATGCCCGGCTACACACTGGATGTCGATGCGAAAGGAACACTCAACATACTAGAAGCGGTCCGCATTCTCGGATTAGGGGAGAAAACACGCATTTACCAGGCCTCTACATCCGAGCTGTACGGCAAAGTCCAGGAAGTACCGCAGTCCGAAACCACTCCATTCTATCCAAGGTCTCCATACGGAGTTGCCAAAATCTACGGGTTCTGGATCACCAAAAACTATCGGGAATCCTACAGCATGTTCGCCGTCAACGGCATTCTCTTCAACCACGAATCCGAGCGCCGCGGGGAAACATTTGTCACCCGTAAAATCACACTAGCCGCAGCCCGAATCGCACAGGGCAAACAGCAAAAACTCATGCTCGGAAATCTAGACTCCCTGCGTGACTGGGGCTATGCAAAAGACTATGTAGAATGCATGTGGCTCATGCTGCAGCACGACAAACCGGAAGACTTTGTTATCGCTACAGGGGAAATGCACACCGTCCGAGAATTCGTGGAACTCGCATTTAAACACACAGGCACAGAAATCGAATGGACTGGTCAAGGTATAGAAGAAAAAGGAATCAATAAAGCGACAGGTGAAATCATTGTCGAAGTGGATTCGAAATTCTTCCGTCCGGCGGAGGTGGACCAGTTATTAGGTAATCCTGCAAAAGCAAGAATGCTGCTAGGCTGGAATCCTACGAACACTTCTATTGAAAAATTGGTGAGAATTATGGTTGATGAGGATATGAAGAAAGTTTATAAGGAAGATAAAATTAAGGAGATGTTTGATTAAAAAACAATAAATACTTTATATTTATAGAGGATAATATCCATTTGATTATATTTTTATATTCGCATTTTAATATAATAAGTTTTTTAAATTTTCAAACAAAAACATCATGTAATCTAAAGATAATCACGGTTATTTATATATTGTTCTGTAATCTTCTTTCAAGTAATATACGCAGTTGAATTTTTGGGGGTAAAATGTATTTTTGTAAAATAAAAGAAAGGAGATTGAAATTGAGACTTCTTTTAGTTGTTGATAACCATCTCGGGCGTACTAAAGATGGTCGTATATGGAGTAAAGGAATTTATGATTATTCTTTTTTTGCTCGTTATTTAGAGATATTTGATGAGGTAAACGTTGCAATTCGTATAAGTGAGATTGAAGAAAACTGTAATATTTATCCAAATTTGTGCAGTGGGCCAAATCTCAAATTCCTACCTATTCCGGACTTTCACGGATTAAAAGGATACATTAAAAATTTTTATTTGGTAAATAAAGCTATCAGATCATTTTGTAATGATTGTAACTGTGCAATTATTAGGATACCAAGTGCAGTTGGATTTCAATTTGCTTCAAATATACGTAGGAAAATGCCCTATGCTTTAGAGGTAGTAGTAGACCCATGGGATTTTGCAGCTCCTGGAATGTTGAAATCAAAGTTTCGTCCGTTAATTCGTGTACTATGGACACATAAATTAAAAAAATTGTGTAAAGATGCAAATGGAGTGTCATATGTTACAAAGTTTGCTTTACAAAACCGTTACCCGTCTAAAGCAAAATTAAATAAAGAGTCTCTACAGTACTTTGAATCTTACTACTCTTCTGCCAACATTAAAGAAGACTTTTTTATGAAGCCCAAAATATACCCATCTAATCAAAGTAATTTTCAAATTATTCATGTTGCTAATGCAATTAATTCTTTTGTTAAAGGTCATAAGGAATTAATTGAAGTAGCTAGTATTTTAAAAGAAAAAGGATTTGAAGTATCTGTGAAATTTGTTGGTGATGGAGAGCTTGTACCGCAGTTTCAAGAATATGCTAAATCGTTAAGTGTACAAGATAGGGTATTTTTTATTGGATATATACCAGATAAGGAAACAATGAGAAAAACTTTGAGAGATAGTGATTTATTCGTTTTTCCCACACACGGAGAAGGTTTGCCACGTGTATTAATTGAAGCTATGGCTGTTGGTTTACCATGTATCTCTACTAAGATTAACGGTATCCCAGAATTATTAGAAGAAGAGTTTATGGTGGAAGTAGGAGATGTAGAGGGATTAGTTAATAAAGTAGAATATTTAATATGTAACTTGGACGTAATGACTAAAATAAGTCAGAATTCAGTATATAAGGCTCAGCAGTATAGAGAAGACGTGCTTCAAGTGAGGAGAAAAGATTTTTATGAAAAATTAAGAAAATACTGTGAGAGTGTTATACCCAGGTAGAAGGTAAGAATTGCTTTATATAAATAATAACTCGAATTAGTTGAAATCTACCAATATTATAATTTATGCCTTATATTATTAAACACACTTTTTAAGTTATCTTCAAGGTAATTCTTAAGTTATATAATCCTTTCTTCAATAAAAATTTAAAAGTAAGTTATTATGGAGGAAACTACTTTGTGAACATATTAAAGAAAAAAAACGGAAAAAATAATTTAATTAGGGCTTACTTAATAATGCTATTAGGTGTGCTATTATTCGCTGGTATATTTACCTTAAGTGACTTACCAATTGTAACTATATTTCTTATAAGTGTTATTTCTGTTTTTTTTCTTAGTATAGTTTTTTTTAGCAAAAATATATTTAATCCATTTAATTTTTTCTTTATATATACTTTTTTGGGCTTTATAGATATAACAATGGTTGCAAGTGGCGTTCGTAATGGTTTATATGACGTGCCAAATTACATATATAATAAATCCTTATTTATAATGTTAATATGGTTGGTTACATTTACTTTGGGATATCTTTGTGTAGTTAAAATAACAATTAAAGTTAAACACTTTAGAAATTTAGACAATGAGCAAGAAAATGACATCTATCCATGGGTGATTTTTACACTTTGTTGCGTGGTATTTTCCTTTTCCTTCCTTTCTACGTTGAAGAATTCATTAAAATTGGGTGGATTGGTTGAGGGAATGAGTGGTGGAGGGGAAGCTTTTGCTGATCAGGGGTATTTGCTTGCGTTATTAGGGTTTGCTGGCTGTTTACCTGTTTTAGCTTTATATAGTGGGAAAAAAATTAGAGCGGTCATTTATGCTCTTTTAGTTTTTATAAGTATTGTAATAACGGGTAGAAGAAGTATGGCCATCCTTACAGCATTCTTGCCGCTTTGTGTTTATTGGAATTCCAAAGTAAAGAAAATTAAGTTATTAAACATAGCTATTATAGCAGTCCCTTTATTAATTATCATAATGTATGTAGGTGCAATCAGGACTGCTGATAACCCAAGTTTTTCGGAGACATATACAGATAATTATTTTGTATCACAATTGGCCATATTAGCGAGGTATAACGGATATGGAGATAACATACCTCTAATGATTAGTAAAATTGATAGCGGGGCGCTAGATTTCCAAAAATTCGAATATATTTATCGTGGAGTACAATATTATATACCTCGTAACTTATGGCCAGAGAAACCTCTGGTACACTCAGCTCAAATAGTAAGTAATTCAGTCTTTTTTAAAGGAGACACGGGTAGACCAGTAAATGCATATGGCTGGGCATATTTTAATTTTGGATATGTTGGTGTAATCTTAAGTGGTTTTTTTACAGGCATTATAGTTAGTTATTTCTATAAAATTGTCCAAAAAAGAAAAAGTGTAATGCTTTTATGTATGTACGCTTTATTAATATTACCTGTTTTAGAAATATTTCAACCTGAGGCTCAAATGAAAATTTTATTATTTACAGTTACTCTTAAAATGCTCGAAATAATTAGTAGAAAAAATAAAAAAAGCAGAGCTAATTTTTGGGGGGACAATAGTGAAAGATATAATTAAAATATTTATTCCTTTTATAGGAAGGTGTGAAAAAATTAGATTTTTAGTTGGAGTCCAATCAACAGCAGCTGAAAAGAAGCTTTATATACTAATGAAAATCATCAACGCATTAATATATAAGAAATTTAATTGTGATATTTCTCCGTATGCATCTATTGGAAAGAATATTACCTTTCCACATCCTATTGGAATCGTTATAGGAGAGGGAGTTCATATTGGAAATAATGTAACTATATATCAAAATGTTACAATCGGTAGGGTAAAAGAAGAAATTCCTGTTTATCCATTTATAGAAGATAATGTAACTGTGTATTCAAACTCTATAATAATAGGAGGGTGTGTCGTTAAGAGAGGCTGTACAATAGGTGCACATAGCTTAGTTGCATCTGATACACGGGAAGATTCTGCTTGGGTAGGGATACCGGCAAGATGTGTTAAAGATTATAAAAGGAAAAATATTGAATATGAGTAAAGGAGATAAGGGCATAGTAAAAAAGACTGGTTTATACTTTATTGGTAACTTTGCTTCCAAAATCACTATGGCAGCAATGATCCCTTTTTACGCTTATTTTGTAACCGTTGAAGAATTAGGGGTATTCGACTATTCTCAAACAATAATGTATACAGTTTCTCCTGTAATCTTCGTAGCATTATGGGAGTCAATCCTTCGATTTCTATTAGCTGAGACAGATATAGAAAAGCGTCAAAATGTTATTGCCACTTCCATACGAACCATACAAATTATTATGTTTATTCTCCTAGCTACAATTGTTGCAACTGCAATTTGGAGTGATAATAAAATTGCTATGTATACTATATTGATGGTATGTGTATATGGAATTGCTCAAATATGGCAATATTACGCTAGAGCATTAAAATTTAATCATATTTATGTTATGGCTAGTATATGGGGTACGGTATTAAACTTTGCAATTTCAATAGTGATGATCTGCTTTCTTAAAATGGGAGGTACAGGACTTTTTTGGTCTTTTATTATTGGGCAATCAACAATAGTTATAATAATTGAATTTAAATTACGCATATTAAAGTATAACCGAATTGGTAATTTCAAATGGCATATACTTAAACATATGTTGATTTTTTCAATTCCTTTAGTTTTAAATCTAGCATCCAATTGGATAATCTCAGGATTTGGTAGAATTATAATTACTAACAAGCTTGGTACTTATGACAATGGGTTGTTTTCATTTGCAATGAAGTTTGGAACTGTAGTTTCTATGCTTGGAACAGTAATTTCAATGGCATTAATTGAAGAATCAATTATAAAAAGTAAAGACGAAGGTATTGATAAATATTTTTCTAAAGTAATTGAAATAGTATTTAAATTATTTTTATTTATATGTATTCTAGCAATTCCTTTTATAAAATTATTTTACTATTTTATCTCCGGCACTGAATATTTTTCGACTTACAATCTTGTACCATTTTTTTTAGTTTATGCAATCTTTATGACAATGGCTACAAATATAGGAGCTATTTTTCAAGCTAAGAGCAAAACTAATATGTTATTTTATACAACTGTAATTGGAGCATTTGTAACCATTTCTCTTGCGTTATTAATGATAAATAAGTTAGGAGTTTTAGGTGTTTTATTTGCTCAGATTGTTGGAGCGCTTTCAATGCTAGTATTTAGGTGGTTATTAGCAAAAAAAATGATAAAACTTGTTGTAAAATGGGATAAGATTATCTACTTAACAGCCATATACTTAATAGTAGTGGTTATATGTAGTAAAGATTTTGCTTTTAGCATTTTTATAGGTTTGTTAGCTAGTTTATTTGCTTTATACGTTAATAAAGACCTAATTAGAGACCTTAAAAATTTTAACAATAATAAACAAGTTCGCTAAAACTAAATAATCGTGATTTATTTACTGAAAGAAATTAAGCAAAATAAATCAAAAGTCTAATTAAAATTATTAAATTTGCATATTTAACAGTAGCAGGGAGGGGTAATTGGCTTTACAAAGCCTACTATAACCAATTACGTACTATTTTAGAAAAACAGAAAAACTAATAGTTATTAAATTTCAGGAAAGAAATATCGCGATTTCTTGGATATTGAGGTATCGAAAAATATTTTAATTATTTAGTCGGAGGGGGTAAAAAATTTGAACTGAGCTAAGGTTTTTTTTTTTTGACCCAAATGTATGTCGAATTATTTTTGAGAACCTCTTTATAATTAAAATCAAAATAGTATTTTTTTGAAATGATTTAAGGAAGGATCGATACAGTGAAAAAAGTAGTTTTTATTATAAATTATTTTTATCCTGATGTTGCTTCAACGGGTCAGTTAATGACAGAACTCTGTAAACATTTACAAAGTGACTTTGATATCACAGTTATTGCAGCCCAACCAGGATATGCGGGTCAGAGAAAAATAGTTAATCAAGTTTTTGAAAAAGACTATTTGGAGAACATAAAAATCATACGTATTCGTTTGCCTGAAGTAGATAAAACTTCTAAGGTCAGCCGGATAAAATATATATTCTCTTATTTTTTATTGGCCATTTTAGCTTTACTAAAAGAAAGAGATGTAAATGTTATCTATACTATCTCACAACCACCAGTTTTAGGGGGATTAATTGGTACTGTAGGGAAATTTTTAAAACGTTCTAAACATATTTATAACGTACAAGATTTTAACCCTGAGCAAGCAGCTGCTATTGGTTATACAAACAAAGAATTCATATACAAAATTGCTAAGAAAATTGATATGTGGAACTGTAAATTTTCAGATAAAATTATTGTGGTCGGTAACGATATGAGTGAAACACTTAAAAGTAGATTTTCTGGCAAGAAGGTACCGAATTATGTTGTTATTAATAATTGGACTAACGAAAAAGAGATCATTCCGCTAGAAAAGACTGATTCTAATATACAACAATTTCTTGAGCAAAATGGGTTAAAAGAAAAATTTATTGTCATGTACTCTGGTAATATTGGTCTATACTATGATTTAGAAAATATCATTAGAATTACAGAACATTTTATTGAGTATAAAAATCTTGCATTTGTTTTTATTGGGGAGGGTGCAGTTAAGAAGGAGATGCAAACGTTCGTACAACAAAAAAATGTCTCGAACGTATATTTCTTGCCGTATCAACCGAAAGAATTTATTAAGTATTCTCTAAATGCAGCAGATGTACATTTAGTTGTAAACCAAAAGGGAATTAAGGGAGTTTCTGTGCCTAGTAAAATTTATGGTGTGATGGGTGCAGGTAAGCCTATATTAGGAGTTTTAGAGCAAGGTAGTGAGGCACAGATGCTTATTAGTAAAAGCAACTGTGGTCTAGTAGTCGAACCTAAAGAATACATTAAAATTATAGAAACTATACAAAACTTATATAATATGGATTCAGAAAAATTAAAAAAATTAGGCCGAAATGGAAGAGACTATCTCGATCAACATTTAAAGCGTGAAATATCTATTAATAAATATAGGGAAGTATTAAGAAAAGTATCTGAAATCAACTAAAGTCAATTATGTATTCAACATTAAATAATTAATATATAACTTAAAATCAACTAAAACATTCGGTGCCAATAGCCGAATGTTTTTTAATGTAAAGGAGTCATTCATTGTGACATACGAAACTTTTGATAATAGAAAAATATACCTTATTACTGGAGTAGCAGGTTTTATTGGATTCTACTTATCTAAAAAATTATTACAACTAGGTTGTAGAGTAATTGGCATAGACAATATTAATGATTACTATGACGTAAATCTTAAATATACGCGTTTAGAGTTACTTACCCCATTTGATAATTTTACCTTTATAAAAGGAGACATCTCAGATAAACTTTTGATAAATATTGTATTTGAGGGTTATAAGCCTGACATTGTTATAAATTTGGCTGCTCAAGCTGGTGTTAGATACTCTGTAGAAAATCCTGATGTTTATATTCAAAGTAATATTACAGGTTTTTATAACATTTTGGAGGCGTGTAGGCATAATCCGGTTGATCATCTATTATATGCATCTTCTAGTTCTGTATATGGTGCAAACAAAAAAGTACCATTTGAAGAAACTGACATGGTTGACAATCCTGTATCATTATACGCAGCAACTAAAAAAACTAATGAATTAATGGCGTACACCTATAGTCATCTTTATAAAATCCCTGCAACCGGGCTTCGCTTTTTTACTGTATATGGTCCTTTAGGACGTCCTGATATGGCGTATTTTGGATTTGTTGAAAAATTTTTTGCGGGTGAACCTATTAAAATATTTAATAATGGCGATTTTGACAAAGACTTATATCGTGATTTTACTTATATTGATGATATTATTGAAGGAATTGAACGACTCTTGAGTTACTCACCAGAGTTGGAAGGAGATGTTGCTCATAATGTGTTCAACATCGGTAATAATAGTCCAGAGAAATTAATGAATTTTATTAATACTTTAGAAAAGTGTCTAAGTCTTTCATTGGAAAAAGAAGTAATATTCAAAAAAATTTTTGAGCCTATTAAGCCAGGTGACGTGCCTGCTACTTATGCATCCACAAAAAGGCTCGAGGGGGTAATTGGATTTAAACCTAAAACCAAAATAGAGGAAGGGCTAAAAAATTTTACTGATTGGTATGTGGATTATTATAATAAGAAAGAGCAACTAAGCCATGCTGAAAAAGTAATATATTAGCAATTCGGATTTAATTAATAACACAATATACACAATATATCCACTTCTTAATTGGGAATTATTTAATAGTGTGTATTTAGTAAACAGACTTTTTAGGTCTGCTTTTTTTATTTGGGAGGGATTTAATGAAACTGGTATTACTATCCGGTGGATCAGGCAAACGGCTCTGGCCATTATCCAATGATACGCGTTCTAAACAGTTCTTAAAGGTACTTGAAGCAGTTAATAATAACACACAATCTATGGTTCAACGCGTATGGAGTCAATTAAACACTTCTGGACTAGCCAATTCTTCCCTTATAGCCACCTCCAAAATGCAGCGCGACATGATCCACACCCAAGTAGGAGAAGATACGCCCATCATCATCGAACCAGAACGAAGGGATACCTTTCCAGCCATAGCACTTGCAGCATCCTATTTATACTCTGAACAGCATGTAAACGAAAATGAAATCATAGCTATTTTACCGGTCGATCCTTATGTAGAGGTCGATTTTTTTTATGGGGTAAAACAGCTGGAGCAGGTGTTGGAAGCAACTGATGCGGATTTGGCTCTGATGGGTGTGAAGCCGACTTATCCGTCTTCGAAGTACGGATACATTGTTCCTGCAGCAGGGGAATCAGATGGCGAATATGTGACGGTTGGTCATTTTACGGAGAAGCCGAGTGAAGAGGAGGCGGCAGCTCTTATCGAGAGAAAAGCGCTTTGGAACTGCGGGGTTTTTGCTTTCCGGTTGAAGTATGTGTTGAATATCTTGAAGGATAAGGGGTTTTCTTTGGATTATCGGGAGCTGGAGATGAATTATCAGGAGCTTCCTAAGATCAGCTTCGACTATGAGGTCGTGGAGAAAGCGAGGAAGATTGTCGCTTTGCCTTATGACGGGTATTGGAAGGATCTTGGGACGTGGAATACGCTCACTGAAGAGATGGCGACGAATCAGCTTGGGAAGGGAATTTTGGCTGAGGATAATGTGAATACGCATTTGATTAATGAGCTGGATATTCCGGTTACGGTCATTGGTACGAAGGATCTCATTGTGGCGGCGAGTCCGGATGGGATTTTAGTGGCGGATAAGGCGGCGAGTCCGAAGGTGAAGGAATTGATTAGCGGGTTTAACCATCCCCCTATGTATGAGGAAAGACGATGGGGCTGGTCACGCGTTCTCGATTATGCGAAGTATGAGGATGGCCAGGAGATGGTGACGAAGCGGATTTGTATTCTGGAAGGGAAGAATTCGAGCTACCATCATCACCTGATGCGGGATGAGGTGTGGACGATTGTCCGGGGGGAAGGCGAGCTTGCGCTGGATGAGCAGATTACGAGGGTGAAGGCGGGAGATATTGTTCACCTTCCAGCTGGAAAGAAGCATGGGATCCGGGCGATTTCGGCGCTTGAATTTGTGGAGGTTCAGACGGGGCTCGGGATTAGCGATGAGGATTTCCACCGGCTTCACTTTAAGTGGGAGGACGTTTTGGCGCAGTTCCAGCAGTCAAAGTCTAAGGTGATTTATTAACAGGGAGAGGCATTCGGCTTCTCCCTTTTTTTGCGTTGCGGAGGGAAGAAGGGTGAGGATTGCCTATTATATATCGGATTATGGGTTTGGCCATGCTTCCCGGAGTGCAGCGGTTATCGAGGAGCTTCTTTTATATAAAGGAACCGAGATCACCATTTGTCATTCCTTTGTTCTTTCTTTTTTGAAAGAGATCCTTTGCGGTTCGGGTGTTCGTTTTAGAGAATTACAAACGGATATTGGATATGTGCTGAAACCTCATTCCCTCGAGCCGGATGTACCAGCTCTTTATAAGGCGTACTCCATCTTTATGAATAGATGGGAGGAGCGGGTGAAGGAGGAAGTACGGTTTTTGAAGGAGGAGCAAATCGAGTTGGTGCTGTCGGACATTTCTCCGATTGCCTTTGCAGCAGCAGCGAAGGCAGGGGTTTGTTCGGCCGGTCTTTCAAACTTCACTTGGTATACCGCTTATCAAGGGTTGATTCTCGAAAGAGATCTGCACCCTCTAAAACAGGCTTATGAAAAGATGGACTTCTTTTTCGTGCTTGCCGGATCCAGTGAACCGGAATGGGGACGGCAGCTGGATTTTGGCTTTTTTTCCAGAGCTCATCAGCAGGAAAGAGTGGACCAAATCCATGAACACTTGAAGCGGATTCCTTCTGAAAAGCTCATCTTCTTTGGGCTTGGGATGAAAATCGATGGAGTGGACGTAAGGGATTTTCCACTGTGGGACAGCCCGGGATGCCGGTTCATCGTGTCTTCCAATGTGGAAATTCATCATCCAAATGTCTGGAGGATTCCTGAATGGGAGAACGATGTTCATCACTACATCGCGGCAGCCGATCTCGCCATTACGAAGGCAGGATGGGGGACAGTCGCGGAAGCAGTGTGCGGCAGGACTCCGCTTCTCGTCATTGACCGGAAGTCCATGAAGGAAGACCAGAACACCATTCGCTACTTAAAAGAAAAGGGTTTGTGCCGGGCCATGTCCTGGAGTGAACTGAGTACCTTCACGTTATCTGAACGTGATTTTACATATGCAGCAAAAAGACCAAACGAAGGAAAACAGCTGGCCGCAGCCATCTGGAAGGCAGCCAATCAATTTAATAGGAAAGAAGTGGGGAAACGTTGAGTACAGCACCGATTTTTATGAAACCAGTTTTTCAGGAACGGATTTGGGGAGGAACACAGCTGAAAGAGCGATTCAATTATGAGATTCCGGGCGAAACGGTCGGAGAATGCTGGGCCATTTCCGCTCACCCAAACGGCACGAGCCTTGTCGCATCAGGAGAGTATGAAGGAAGAAGGCTTTGTGAGCTATGGGAACATCACCGCACTCTCTTTGGGGGAATCGAAGGAACGTCCTTTCCTCTGTTAACGAAAATTCTCGATGCCAATCAGGACCTCTCCGTTCAGGTTCATCCTGATGACGAAAAGGCAAGGCTCCTGGAGAATGGCGAGTTCGGTAAAACCGAGTGCTGGTACATCATCGACTGTGGAGAAGACGCAGAAATCATCTACGGCCACACCGCCCAGTCCAAAGAACAGCTCCTGGATATGATTGAAAACCATTACTGGTCCGATTTACTGAAACGCGTCAAAATCAAGCCCGGAGACTTCTTCTTCGTCCCAAGCGGAACGATCCATGCCCTATGCAAAGGCGCACTCGTCCTGGAAACCCAGCAAAGCTGCGACATTACGTATCGCGTCTATGACTATGACCGCACCGATCCGACAGGGGCCAAACGCGAGCTGCATCTCGAAAAAGCCCTTGAGGTCACAAGCGTTCCCCATCAGGATGGAGCATGCGAGCCCATCACCATCCAAACAGGGGATGTCACCATCACGACCTTTGTCCAGGATACGTATTTCACCGTCCACAAATGGGAAATCTCCGGCGAAGCCAGCTTCTCCCAAGGCCACCCCTTCATGCAGGCAAGCGTCATCAAAGGCAGCGGCTCCATGAGACACAACGGAACCGAATACCCGCTCGAACTCGGAGCGCACTTTATCCTGCCGGCGGAAATGGGGAGCTTTACGATTGTGGGGGAGATGGAGTTGATTGTGTCGCATGTGTAATAAGCCGAATCGAGCATTCAACTGAAAATCCAGAAGGAAGGATGACTTCATATGAATCTTTTTATAATTAATACGAATAAATCAACGAATACAAGATACGAAATAGAGATGCTCGAGGAACAAAAGTGTGCAGCCTATCGCTCTACGAAAACGGATATAGAGCACATTCAAAAGAACGATATAGTGCTGCTTTATAGCAATGAGAGGGGAATTATTGCTAGCGGTAGGGCAGATGGAATCGTGAACAGGAAGCCTGATTTGGGTGAGGAAGACGCAGAGTATTTTATGAAATTGCAGGATTTTAATGAATATGTGATTGAAATCCCTAATAAAAAACTTCTTGGCATTATTAAAGGTGTAAACCCTTCCTTTTCTAAAATTTTAAGAAATACTATGGAAAAATTCACACCACCTGTATCAGATGGGATATGGAAGGAAGTAAGCAGGTATGTTTAAGAGCTTATTCGAAGGAAACAACCCAAAAGAAATCACCGTTAGGTATATGGTTTTTCCTGATATAGAGGACGGAGTTTCCGGTTTTTACGCCAATGGTCAGGACTCGGGATGTGTGGAACCAACCAAACCATATTCGAGCGGGGTGTGTCACACTTTAGGACATGAATTAGATGAAATCGCTCTAAAGGCAGGGTTTCAAACGAGAGAAGAGTTTGCTGCAGACCGTGAATCAAATGGACATAAAAATTGGAAGAATGCCTATGGAAAAGAATTATCCTCTGCGGTGGGCAAGATGCTTGAAATAAAAGGGATAGAATGGGAGATCGATGGCGAGAAGCTTCTGTTCCAGTGCGCGAAAGGCGAATTTACGGTGTGGCCCCGTGGTCGTTAATAGTGGATACATTAATCAAAAAAAGGACTGAATGGGAAGGATGTTAAAGTGACTATCTGTCCTGAAACTGAGGGATAAACTAATCAACAAGAAAGGAAAGCAGTTCGTTGCTTCCCTTACGAGTTACAAATCATGCAGAGATGGACACTTTCATTTTCAATTAGTTTTTAAATATAGTTATCATGGAAGAGTCCTATTATAATATTTTCAGATTCTTCTATTTTCAATTAGGAACTCTGATTCTGCCTTATATAGCAATTTGGATGGAGGTTCTACTAAGGCAATTATTATATTATGAAGTGCTCTTGTTAAGACCATATAAAGTAATTTCGAAAAATAAACATCATGTGGATAATTTCTGTTTGAAGGGTTATAAACAATGATATTATCGAATTCTAATCCCTTTACTTGTAAAGCAGAGATGATTGTGATATTCGCAATATACAAATTTGATTCAGATGTCCCAACTACATTTGTGTTTTTAATACCAATCTCGTTTAAGGTAATTGAAATGTTTTCAGATTCTCCTATAGAGTTAGTGATAATAGCAATGGATTCATTTTTCTGGAGCCACTTTGCTATATGTTCTTTATAAATACGTCCCCAATTATAAATGTCAGATTTATAACCATCAAACTTTAATGCTTTAGGTTTTAAACCGGTTTCAATTACACCGATACCTGTGAAAGAGGGGGCTATTAAAGTACTGGTCGCTAAATTCATAATCTCCTTAGAGGATCGATAATTATAGTTTAACTTAAGTAGCCTGCTCTTAAATAAAGGTATAATGAAATCCCATGATTCTATTCCTCTTTGTAAAAATATTTCTTGATTTAAGTCCCCAACAATAGTGAAACTTGCTTCTTTAAAAACCTTCTTTAGTAAAACGTATTGTACATACGTTAAATCTTGTCCCTCATCAATAAAAATATGATTAAAATCAACTTCTTTTTGAGGAACATTATCTATCAAAAAGGATAAATAGATAAGAGCCGGTATATCTTCTTCATACCATTTGTTTTGATTAAAATTAAGTTCTGCAAATTCTCTGTTTGAAAATAAGCGTTTCGTCTTTAAAAAACCCTGGTAAACTTTCTCAGTATTTAATTTGTATTTAAGTAGATCTCTTTTAATAACTGGTAGTATAAAGTCAACCTGATCCTTTGCTATAATTTCCAACCGTTGTTCTATATAGCTAGCAGCTCTTAGAAGCATGGAGTTAAATGGTAATGTTTCATATTTTTTTAATACATGCAGCATAAATGAATTTGTTAGTAAAGGGTGTAATTTAGAATAATCTCTATTAAATAATTGATGTTTTATTCCTTTTAAATAAATCTCCATTAGCTCAACATAACCTTTAGATCCTTTATTTCTAAACCAACTGGCATACATACCTCTTTTATCAATATTAAATTTATTATTAAAAAAATAGGTTAAGTCATCTCTTATTTTAGGTTTGGCTATGTTGATGCCTTTAGGTAGAATGCTGAAAAAAATGTCACGTGCTGATTGAAATTTTACACTTTTCAGGTTGAGGTTAGGGGCCTGTTCTTGGATATAACTTAAGAATAAATTACTCGGACAAATAGCTAATATTTTAGTAAACATCTTCTCTTTATCCAACTGATAAATAATATAAGATAAACGATGTAATCCTAAAGTTGTTTTACCAGATCCAGGTACACCTTGCACTAGTACATTTTGATTTACAGGCATACGGATAATTTCATTTTGCAGCTGATCAATTGTTTGAAATATAGGTTTAAGTCCTTTCGTACCTCTATTTAGTAATTGATTTCTAAGAAAATCGCTTGTAATGTATTTTTTGTAGGCTTCAAGTAAGTCAGTTTTCTTTTCTGTATGTAAAACTTCATAGTCTTTATACCCGCATAATCGTCTATTATGAATGTTGAAATGTCTTGTCTTGAACAATTTGATTTTATTGCCATTTATTGATAATATCGGCAACTTCTTAGCGAAAATATCTCCATAGCTTGAACTGTAAGAGCTGACAAGATTTACATCTTCATGATCAATGTTATTTTCTCCTATATAAATTTCTCTTTTACCAATTTCATCTTCAATATAAATCTTACCGAAATATGGAGATTCTAATATTTTTTTTAAAAGATCTATTTTAGGAGGTAATGTCTTTTTAGCTTGAAGAGCGTTCATTTTTTTTATTTCAAACTCCCAATTATTCTCCATGTCACCGATCGCATAAACATATGGACTATGGTAACTATACTCTGCTTCTAAGTTACGTAGTTTTCCACTTAAAATATTGTTTACCTTTCTTAAATATTCCTTTTCAGATTGTAGATCCTCCATAAAAACACCTCTATATCAATTTCAAGTAAGAATATCTAATTATTTATTAGAAGGACTTTAGGGTAATTTTCTGTAATTCGGGACTTTCGTAACTTAATAATAATACATTTATACCGCTTTTCTACCAAAAAATGTTTTGTATCTAAATAATCTACTCCTTTTCAATTGTTAAACAAGGTGCAAAGTGAAGGTATGAGCAGCATGCTGCTAATAAATAGATATAATGTTAAAAAAGCTATGTATGTTGGTTAAAAAAGACTATTAAATGCCTCTGCAATAGGAAGCAATACCTTGCTTCTAATTTCAAGTGTTTGCCCGGGAACAGTGAAATAACGTGTTGAGTAAGATTAAAGCAATCAGAGGGTTGGCTCAGAGGCAGGCTGCAAGAAATTTAGGGATTTCCCGAATGTAATGTTTAAGGCTTGAGGTGGCAGGAAAGCGTGAGAACCGTCACCCTGCTTCGCAAGCTTTCGCCATTTAAGGGTATAAGAAGCATTAAACAGCAAGATCAATAAAAAAATTGTAAAATAATTTATAAATAGTATATTAGTTCCTTAAATTGTTATAATTAAGGAAATATTATATAAGGTTAAGGAGAAGGTTATGCAGCCTATTGAATTTAATTCAGACTTCACAATTAACAGGATGGTAAAAGATTTGCATGAATTGATTGCGAAATTAAATCGTGTAAATGAGAATACTGAAAAAATAGAGTCCTTTTATAATGAATTAAACGTGCTGAACTTATTTACAAAACGGCATATTATCTCGGTGGCTGGCTTACAAAGTGTTGGAAAAACGTACTTAATAAAGCGCACTTTAGGCTTGCCTGAAGATTTACTTTTATCGGAGGTAGGGGTCGGTGAGAAACGTCCTGTTCTAATATCTTCAAATTCTCATATTCATGAAATGCAATTTCATTCTGCAAAATCTGTAAGAAATGAATCTGGTAGTTGGGAAGTTGTAACTGAACGAGTTTCCAAAGTTGAACTAAATCAAGGTGTGCAAAATCCTAGCAGTGATATGCTTTGGTTTGAAGTTGTATTACCAGATGAAAAAAAGCTCGGTCATTTAACGTTAGCTTTATTACCCGGTTTTGAAAGAAGTGCTAAATCAGATTCTCAAAAATTTTTGGATCTATTTTTAAATTGTTCTACCGGAATGATTTTAGTATTGAATCATATGCGTCTTGCCCAAATGGATCAGGAGATCCTCCTGCAAAAAGTATCGAATGTATATAAAGACAAAGCACCAGGCTTTGTTTTAACCCATGCCAGTGAATTGAATGACGATAAAAGACAAACCATTGTGAACAATTTAGTTAAAAAATTTAATATTGAAGATCAAAGTCAAGTAGTCTATTCCGATAAAGATTTTGAAAATGTTCCCGCTGAGATAGAAAGATTAATTATGCAAAACAGTCGTTTTACTTATGATTCTTTAGGGCTTCATTATAATAAACTAGTACAAATTAGCCAGTCCCTGTTTCAAGAGATATGCAAAATTGAAAGCTCTATTAAAGCTAAATATGATACAGAAGATAATTCGGACCAATTGCGGCTTATTTCGAAAGTGTTTAATAAATACAGAGAACAATACTTAAAAGAAATAAAAAAGAATATGGATCAATCAATGGATCAGCATGTTAGCCATTGCCTTGGGATGGTAAATAACGATTTGAGAAATGAAAAACACAATTTGCTGCAGAAAATAAAAGCTGCTTTTAAAAACGATTTAACTTTTAATGATAAGCAAGAAATTGTGGATTGGATTAAGCATATTTACGCAACAAATGATCCCCACAAACTCGACCAGATGATGCTGAAATCAATAGATGCAATCACCAAAAAGAATGCGAGTAAATATAAATCTGTAAGGACTCAACAAATGGGGCAAATTGGACAGCAAGACACAACGTCTTCCCAGATGCAATTAAGCTTTATAAAAACGAACGTAATCAATAATCAAATTCCTTATTCTGAAATTGATGAAAAGGATTTATTTAATCAAGACATTAATCATGCATTAATTGAAGTCAAAAAGTATTTGGACCCTAATGAATTGGATATTACATTATCTGATCAACAATTACGCTACATGCCAATTATCGCTGGTGGGATTACTCAACAGATAATTGCGACAAAAAAAATTATAGAGCAATATGATGTAAGTGAAACTGAAATGAATGATTATCAGTTGTTAAAAGAGAAAATTGGAAATGTAGAATCATTTAAAGGAGAAGTGGAAAATTTAGCAGTTGATATGAAGCAAATGATAGCAGGCACAGCGATTTTCTTCGGTATCGATGCAATAGACGGTGAATTTAATAGTTTTGGTGCTATTGTAGGGGCTTTGCAATCTCTTGGACTATCTGCCGGTGCAGCTACAGGATTAGCAGGTGGATCAATTGCTGCTTTGACAACAGCATTTGCTATCAAAAAGGGTGCAGAAAAAATTGAAAAATATAAATTTGAGCGTCAAGATTATGCTCGGAATGTCTTAACTGCAGCAGGAAATTATCAAGTAGAATCAACCCTAGAATTAATTGGGGAAGTGATGGATGAAATGGAAGATAGGTTAGCCCTAGCCTATCAAGCACGTCGAAAAAATAACGAAAATTTATCTGTTTACGAAGAAATAGATTCACGCATTGCTCGACTGAAAAATGAATGCGGAAAATTAAGAGAAGTGGCTTTTAGAAATGCAGCATTTATTAAGTGAATTTCAGCAGCACCGCCTGGATTGGGCGTTTGAAGCAAAAAATGACTTTTTGTCTCGTTTTCAGGTTTTTCAAGCGATGGAAAATGCAAAGAGCAGTAAAAAACTTATTATTTCAGTGTACGGACCAACTCAGGTAGGAAAAACAACGCTTATTTTAACATTACTTGGTGTTAAAGAAGAGTATTTAGAGGAAATATCAGATTTTTTACGGGGAAAAAGAAAGCTAGGTGAATCGGCTACTGCTACCGTAACAAAATATCAAATATCTCCAACCGATGAGTATATGATAAAAATGCCTAATAAAAAAGAAAAAATCATAAAAACTACACAGCAGTTAGAAGATCAAATGGCACATGTAAGATATCTAGTTGAATCAGGATCTATACAAAATGTAGATCCTGTAGTTATTGCGATTCCTAAATCAAAATTTGACGAACAAGTGGTTTCTATTGAGTTAATTGATTTACCTGGTATCGAATCTGCTGAAAAAAACGAGATAAAGCATGTTGAACGATGTGTGAAATTTTGGATTCCAAATTCACATATATGTCTAATCGTTAATGGAGCTGCAGATTTAACATTTTTACGAGACATTCAAATGCCTCAGCTATTGAAATGGTATGAACACCCAGAGAATTATTTTGTCATTTTAACTCGTGCTTTTTCACCTGAATCTGTAAATAAAAGGATTAAAAATAAGGAGTTTGAGAGCTCATATGATGTTGTGGCCTATTATCAGCGGGAGATTGAAGCAATATTAAAGATAAATCAGCCAACGATCTATCCAGTCGAAATAGGTGGGAGTTTTAAAAACTTAACTGAACAAGAACGCCTTTTTGCTAGTGACATACTATATTCCTTTAAAAATCTAATTTATAATGTGGATGTCCAAAAAATCTCCTTTGGATTCTTAACGGGCTATTACAAGGAGATATTAAAACAAAGCGAACAGGAAATCAGACATCTTGAAAATCAAATTGCTTTAGAAAAAGTAGAGTCTAAGAGGATAGAAAAAAATTTTAAAACGATTATTGATAAACAAACTGACGAACTTATAGCAGTCACAGAACGAATAGAAGTTTTAAATGAAAGCTTAGTTAAAGCAGATGAAATTTATGTAAAAAAAATCAAATCGGACTATTTTAAGAACAGGGTCCAGAAACTATTTGAAAAAGCCTCTATAGAACGAAAAGCAAGCAAACTAAATGAACTTACTTCTAATACAATCTTAGTTATTCAAGATAGTATGAGACTCCATTTGGATGAAATAAATGGTTTTTTAGAAAAAATAAACCACAATCTTGAACTGCCAAGTTATAAAAGTTTAAGAATAGATGCAAATATTGAGATCAACTTTCTATACTGGGATTACTCCAAAATTGATCTGTATTTCTTTCAAAAACATTTTTATGCCAAAAAAGAAGAAATATTATTACGTTTGCTTGAAGAAATTAATACTGCTTGTTCAAATATCTCCGGTGCTTATCAAAAGTTGAGGATAAGATGTTCTCTCCTGGAAGAAGAATTGAGAGAATCAAAGAAAAGCTTAGAAAATCAATTAAATGTAAAAGTGCAGGAGAAAAAGATACTCCTACAACATAAAAATGAGCAGATTCAGAAGTTAGATAAAGAACTGCAGCTTGATGTTAAATATTGGAATAAAGATTTAGAACATGCGGCGAAATATAAACATTTCTTTATACAACATTTTATTCGTCGCAAGGATGCCTTATTGGAAATGGCTGCATCTGCCAGTTTACAAGATCAATACTTAGCCAACTTATTTTTATACACGTTAGGAACGGATGCAGCAAATATTATTGATTCAATGGAGTTTAATTATGACGACTAAACTTAAAACGCCAGTTAAAACAAGTGAAGATAAATTATATGAAGAGGCACTAATTTCCTTAAAACAGCTAAATCAAGAGGTATTTATCAATGATTTAAATGAACAATTAAAACAATTTATAATAGCGGTCACTCAAGAGCTGTCTGATTTACAAGAGCAATTAAAAGAGGACATACAGTTTACAAGCGCTAGTGTAAATATGGTAAACAGCAGTGTAACGGAGTTTACAGAAAGGACAAAAGATAATCTAGAAGAACAGGATCGTACTATTCAGAAATACTTAGAAGATCTTGTTCATTATTTTAATATGAAAATCACTGAAACATTAGAAAGCGACAAAAATAACCATAGGGATTTACTACAAAATATTGATATGTCCCTCCAACTATCCTATCAGCAGTTAAATAAATTTAATGAACGTCACGACTCATTTTATAATTCATTTCAACTGGAAAATGAAAAGCTGAAGACTGCATTAATTTCTTTTCAGGAAGAAATTACACAATGTGTAAGTATATTTAATGAAGTAAAAAAAGAACTGCTAGAGAAAATCGATTTGGTGGAAAAAACAAATGATTCTCATATAAAATTGATACAAAATTCCAATGAAAAAGTAAAGTTGGAACTAAAAAATTTAAAAGTCATACATGAGCATTTGGAAACGATCGTTGAACAGCATGCAGAAAGCCAAATGCATATAAAAGAGGAATACGAAAATTCAATTATCCAATTAAGAACATTCATTGATGAAACTAATAATGAGCAGATTATCCAATTTAAATCGATTGTTAGTGAAATAAAATCTGAAAATCAGGAATTAGTAACACAGCTTGAAAATCAAGCAGCCCAAATGAAATCAAATCAAAGAATCAGTTTGATTTTCTTCAGTATTTTAACATTAGGAGAATTTCTCTCGTTATTACTAAAATAATATTTTGGCAGTTTAATGTCCTGTGGAAAATATTTCTTCAGGGCATTTTATTTTCCTTTGAATCTAGCTCCTTATTTCCGCATCCAATGTGTTACCTCCCTAGAGCTCCCTTTGTGAAATTTCAAGTTCTTGCTTTTCTAGAGAAGATGGCATCACTTTGGCTTTCTGCCCATTCAGTTTGATTTGGAGAAAGCAAAGTAAATGGAGGAGCTTGTAGCGTCCGGGAACGACGGGCTGTTATGTAAAGTGATTGAGAATGATGAAAATGGTCAGTGTGGTATTCTACTTCTTTCTTTATTCATGTTACGTTTAAAGAAAGCCTAAATCATCTCAATCCATAAAGGAGAACCCAATACTTATACAATGTACGAAAAAACTTCTCGATGATCTGAAGGTAACTCCTGTTGAACCGGTTGAAGAATCAAATCCTCTGCTATCGTGGCACGCCAACATGCTGAAGATCGGCAGGCACAAGTTTCTGGTGCTTGCTAATGATAAAAACCGTTACGCAATTGTCCTTTACGGATTAAAAGCCAAAGGATAAAAAGAGAATCAATCCGTTGATTGGAAACGCAATTCGTGAAGTGTTTCAATCCGAATCCATTAAAGAAGAAATCATTAAAAAATATTTGAGCACGCTCCCCAGCTTACTTTTGCTAAAACAAAAGATTGAAAACTGGTGGCGAGTCTCAATAAAGCATGTGATGCGGTGTATTTCGGCGAAGACTACCTGGATATGGATGCACTAGTACAAATAGAAATGAGCAAGCGGATCAGTTCGTTGATGGTTGGTGATGGGAAGGGGTGTATTTTTATTCAAATGAAGCGATGTATCGGGATTTAGTGGAATTTTGGGGTTAGCCTTATTTAATATTGAAGTTCTGGTGCTGGGAGGGTTGGACGGTTCTCGGGCTTCTTTTTCATCATATAGGTCATTTATTAAGTACATGGAATCTGCCTATTTAAAACCCTTAAATAAGATATTATTAAAGCTCACTTCGCCATCGGAAATTTGGATTCAAGTGAGAAATAGGTAATAAATAAAGGCAGGTGAATTCCTGCCTTCATCTAATTCAAGATTTAATCAAATGTTAGCTCTTTCAATTTCTCTAGAACTTGCAATCGGATATCCTGCACAGATTTAACATCTACTAACTGAAGATCAACTGCAATCGCTCTCTTAATTCCCCAATGCCGTTTGATTCCTTTTTCCCGGGTAGTGGAAGTCCAGCGATTACCCACTTTATTAATATCAAAAAAATTCTCATACTTGAATGGACCATAGAAAACCCAATGGTCTGAAACAGCAGGCATTCTTGTCCAATGGGAGTAATCAACATCATATCGAATTAATGATAGGACTGGGTATTTTTCATTTAATCTTACTTCCACCCCAAATAGATTTCCTATTCTCAAATCAGGAAACGTTTCACTCACTGGATCGGCTTCTAGCTGGTATAATTTTAAGAAGTCTTGAATTAGCCAGCCGGTATAATCCGTATCTGATTTCCACCTCATAAATCTCGGTGTTAATGTGACAAATCCTTCTTCTTCCCCTACTCGATCCAACTCAGAGAAGAAAATTTCAAGATTTTTATAGGTTTCTAGCAGAACTTCTACCGCTGCAGATATGTTTTGACCTTGTTCATTAAGTGTTACAGACATAGTGATTCCTCCTTGATATTTGAGTGGCTGGCCATTCCCAAAGCTGGATTTCTGGCTGTTCTCCTGTAAATACATAAGCTTCGTTTGAAATCGTCCGGAATTCTCCAAATCCTTTAAAACGATAGAGTCTTTTCTTATTTAAAAGGGCAGTCAGATCCTCTATAATCAGTCTCTGACCTGTATCCAGTGAAGCAGTATCGATTTTGATGAGTGCATCATAAATATCCTGCCAGCAAAGAAACCCAAGGTGGACATGCGGGTTGATGATGTTTCTTACTGATAGAGATTTTTCCACCGACCGCATCATCGGGTAAGGGGCCAAGAAAATTAAGAAGGCTTCCTTCTCTTTTTTTATATCAGCCAGCATTCTTGAATAGCGGGATAGCTGATGGATACTTGCTGTATCATCTATGAGTTCATTCGACTCATCATCCTCAGAAGAGATACCGCTCAAGTACTTGATTTCTATCCCGATGTTTGATTGAATAAATTCCAAAAGAAGATCAATCTCTCCCTCATAATGGGCTGGCCAGAATTTCAATTGTTCCATGTATCCGGTAAGCTGCATCATTTCTTCATGCCATTGCATCTGGCCGGCAGCAGTTTGAAAACGAACACCTGACAGTACGGATTGAAGCCCAATCTCAATCGGCAAATAACGAAGCGCGCCAAAAAAATCACCGGTCAGTTTATCTTCAAGCCTGTCTGATAAATTGCTGCCGGATTGAGAGATTTTATTGTGAATTTCTGCTTGCATGGAATCTCTCCTGTTCTGCCTTCAAACATGCGATTATTTCTTGTATAACAGGTTTAGACTTTGAATCTAGTTCAGAAAACTTAAAGGCGATTGACTCAGCTTTAGGATTTATTTCTGGCCCTTCGTTTTTATCCCTCCTGAATTCCTTGATTTCTTCCAGATTCATCCTTAACTCAGAAGGAATGTTCTGTCGTTTGAATCGGAAACTAACGAGGGTTCCTTTCTGTTCATACTGAATTGCCCCCCAATACTTTTCCCCATTTAGAAAAGCTTCCTTACTTCGAAGGGTCTGAAGGGTTTCCTTCGCGTTACTGCAGGTTACAAATAGAAAAGCAGAAGATTGCTCATAAATATAATGAAAAAGCTCCTTAGTCACAAATGAAAGATTTAATATCTTTTCTTTGGTACCCATCATCATTCCTCCGCAGCGATTAGTTTTAAAGCCGTTGCACTTCATTCTATGCTATATAGTCTATATACTATTTATAACAAATATTTACATATTTTTCACTGCTGTCCACGGGTATCTGAGAATATATCTGTAAAAAAGAAGCATCAAGACGGTTTGCGTGCTTCTTTTTCCATTCTACAAAGTAATAATAGAGTTATATTGTTTCTTTCTTAAGCATTAACCAGGATCCATCTTGGAATCACATTTGTGAATGACTATAGGATTTAATCAGCAAAGGCGAGTAAAGCACCGTGGCTATTCACCAATACCTTAATCAAGGTTGAATACATACTGTTCCACTTTATCCAATATCTGTTTTCTAGCCCCGTCATTTTCAATTTTTATAAGCATCTTAACACCCACGTAACATCCCCTTCACACCTCCCTTGTACATTTAATAGGTATGAATCCTATTACAATGAAGGAGAGTGTTTATGAATCGCTTTTTTCTTGCCCTATTGAGTTTTTTCGTTTGTGTCGGATCTTTGCTGATCAGCCATGAAGGCGCGGATGCCAAAGAGAGTCCTCGCAAAGCAACGGTATTGTACTTTAACGATGCTCATGAAATGAGTCCGGTTGTCAATAAGTTTGGAGATCGAGGCGGCGTCGCCAGGCTGAAAACAGCCATTGACCGTGTGAGAAGCGAGAATAAACATACGGCCGTGGCATTTGGAGGAGACTTAGGCGGAGGCGCCCTATTTGGAGCTGTGTACCAGGGGTTTCCAATGGTCGAAGCCTTTAATAAAATCGGCATTGATCTTGCAAATTTCGGTCAGCACGATTTTGATTTTGGGTCGGATGTGACAAAGAAACTGGTTGAGCAATCTGATTTTCGATGGATTTCTTCTAACCTTACAGATTCAGAAGGAAAACCATTTGCCGATGTTCCAACCTATAAAATTATCAACAAGCAGGGAATTAAAATTGGAGTCATAAGTCTGACGGATGACATGAATACGACATCTTTAGATGGCCAGGTTGTCCAGCAGGATCTGATTCAGTCGGCTAAAGCTGCAGTTGAAAAAGTGAACGAAACAAAAAAAGTAGACGCGATTATTGCTTTGACGCAGGAATCGTTACAGAAGGATGAACAATTATTAGCAGCCGTCCCGGAAATTAATGCCGTGTTTACCGAAGAACAGGCAGAGGACCAATCTTTCATCCATGAATACGAAAATAATCGCTACGTAGCTGCTCCGGAAGGAAACCTCGGGTCTATGATTCGACTGGATATCACAAAAGACGGAAAAGACGTTGTGCTGAAGCCGGCCGTAATCGAGGTCGATCATACGGTTCCTGAAGATCCGGAGTTAAAAAAGCTCGCAGATGATTACCAAAAGAAGCTGGAGGAGAAGCTTGGAGAACCAATCGCCAAATTAGAGACTCCTCTCAATTATGGAGATAACCATGAAACGAGATTTCAGGAAACGAATATTGGTAATTTTGTAGCCGACAGCTATCGCTCCTTTTACAAAGCGGATATCGGCATGATGAACGGCGGCGGAATCCGGACCAGTATCCCGGCCGGGGAATTCACACTGCGTGATGCTTACGCCATTCTTCCTTTTCAAAACAAGGTCATCCTGGCAGACGTAAAAGGAGAAACCATTAAAGCTGCTCTTGAGAACGGTGTATCCAGAGTCGAAAATCTCGGCGGAGGATTTATGCAAGTCTCAGGCATGAACTATTCCTATAACCCTGCTAAACCAGCAGGATCCAGAGTAGAAAATATTCTAGTCAACAATGAACCGATTGACATGCAAAAAACATACAAAACAGCCATGTTAAACTATGTATTCAATGGCGGGGACGGATACACCATGTTCAAAGACAGTTCTTTACTCGTTAATGAGGCAAACGCCAGAACCGATGCGGAAGTTTTAATCGAGTACGCAAAAGATTTAGGGGTAATCGATGTGAAGACAGAGGGTAGAATTAGCGTAATGCAATAGGAGCAAACAGATAGCATTCCACAAAAAAAGCACGATGATCGGCTTTATCTGCTCATTGTGCTTTTTCATTTAAATAAGGGCAGTTATATTTATTCGAATGAAGCAATGATCCGGGATTTAAGGGAGTTTATGGGGGAATAGTTTTCCTTCCTATGCAAAAAGAAGCGTTGGGGTGATTCCCGCGCTTCTTTTTCATGTTTAAAGAGTGAAAAAACAAATTGGATAATTTTGTTTATTGTGACTTTTATAAGGGAAAGAAGGTGAAGAAAAAGATTCTGTTTGTGAAGTGCCATAACAATAGAATGGTTCAAGAGAACCTCCTTGAAGGATAAGAAAAGGACTTTTGGATGATGGAAAGAGTTTATGTATTATTTTACCATTATATTCATGAGTGACTGGAAAGGAGTGGAATTTTTGCCGGATTTAATAGAAATGGAAGCCAGGGCAGCCATACTGGCTAAACGAATCGAGATTATGAAAAAAATGGCGTCCCTGCAAAAATACAAGGCTGATATTCAGGAAGGAATGGATGAGCTCCGCAAAACCAAACAGGGCCTTAAAAATGCTCACGATACCTATCTGGGGCAATGGACCGGGGAAGGCGGGACAGCATACAAGGAGCTTGCGGAGGATCTCAATCATTTACTTGGGCAAATGGAGATCTCCGGGGTGGAAACCATTGAGGCCATTAATGAGGAAATCAGACGTCTCTTACAGGAGCTGGCCTCCCTATGACGGATATCCAAATCAAACCGCAGGAACTCCTGGAACTCGCCCAGAAAATCGGCCAGTCCATCCAAATCGCTCAGGAAGGCCAATCCATCATCACCAAAGCCTCCTCCTACGCTACCACCGCTGATATTGAACATGCTAAAATGAACTTATTGAAACAACTGGAAACGTACCTCGGAAAATTAGATCATGGACATCAGAAGGTGTTTATTGCGCGGGAGCTGATGCTCGGAACGGACAAAAATTGTGCTGCCATCTACGCAGAAAATCCATGGGACGTTCCAAAATCGATTAAGGACAACCCTATGGCCATCATTGAATGGAAAAGAAAACATATTTACTTTGAAAATGGTGTTTTAGTTAATCCTATGGGGAATGTAGAGACACCAAAATCTACAATAAAGAAAACCAGTCCAAAAATTAATTATAAAAGCATAGTAAGAACACTCCCTAAAACCAAGCTCGTAAAGAAAAAGAATAAATTAGCAGAGGCACTGAGGGATTCTGTAGAAATGCAGTTAAACACTCACCCTGCAACAATGGGAACCCTGGACCAATTAAAAACCCTAACCGGGCGTGATCCGCTTACTTGGAAAAAAATATCTGATTTAGAAAGAAAACGGGCGGGATCGGCATGGCTGGACAGTATTCCGGGAATTTCAAATTTTAAATCTGCCAAAGAACTAAGCTCAGGTGAAAATGCTATTACCAAAGAAAAGCTATCCAATTTCGATAAAGTCGTTGCTGCCATCACAATAGGTGGCGGAGCTTACACCCGTCCGTTAAAACCTGGTATCAGGGCCATAAAAAACATTCCGAAGCAGCTGGTGCGGAAAGCGGATGATATGGTAGGGAAGGTTGATGTGAAGACTGGTTCGTATAGGTCGTTGGATAAGAAGATAGGTAATGCATATGATATTGCAAAAAATGGAGGAAAACATTCAGGTTTTTATAAGCAATATATAAATAAGTCCCCTGAGGAAATAAAGAAAGGTATACAATCAATCAATAAACAGATTTCAGAGCATCAAGATAAAATAAAAAATCCTGAGAAGTCCATTCCGAATTTTAAAAATTTAGATCCAAGACAACAGGAAGCTTTGATAAATAAAAAATGGCCATCTGATATTCAAAGGCAAATGGAACAAAAACGAATACTTGAAGGAATATTAAGAGGAAAGTAAGGTGGAATAACATTGAATAATGAGATGAAGAATTTTTTGGCTGATTTGATAATGGAATTACAAGAAAAGTACAATCAATCATTGATATCAACAGATACGGAAAGTCTTGAAGAAAAGAACTATAGACTAGGTATGAATTTTTCCTATTACGATGTACTAGAAGTAATTGAGTCTCAGTTAAAGTCTTTTGGCTTTGGAGTTGAAGAAATCAATGGTATAACACCGATACTGGGAGAAAAAATTATTAAATAAAAATCTATCACTATTTGGTGGATAACCTCAAGGATTTCCTTATTGAGGTTTTTTTTATGAGGAGGGGTGCCGAATCGAACTTTTTCCGAAAGAGCCCTTCCTTTTCTAATATTAACGAAGAAATTCCCCTGCAGCGCATTTATAGGGCTTTAATTTCTCTCCAAGATCCCCCCCATTCTTGTCATCTAATTCTTCATGGGAGGAGGTTTTTCATTCCAGCCGCTTTTCATTCTTTATTAAACACCTGAAAGTACACAGAGTATTAGAAATAATCAGTAAGATTTCGCCATTACGTAGAAACTTGGGCTGGGGACGATTTCCATACTTTTAAGAATCCCGCTCCAGCACATTTACCACCATTTCGTGAACAACCCCATGATCACGTACATCATGCAGAGTATAACTTTCCCCGGGAAGTGTGTACCACTCCTCGGCGCCGGCATAGGTGATGGCGAGGGTAAGCACGCCGTTGTTATCACACGTAGTGCGCAGTTCGAGCTCGCCGCTGATGACACCGACTTCAGTGGTCATGACTCCGTGGGTTGCGGTGAAGATCGTTGATTTTGTTTCCATATTGGTGCCTCCTTTTATTGAATAAAAATGTGCAGCACGTACGGACGTGATACCGTACGTACGTGCTGGAACAGACTTAGTAGGAGCAGGTGTTAAGCATGCTTTGCAGCGCCGTTTTCTCCGATGACTGCAGATGCAGGTCCCAGTTGTATTTGGTTGTAATCCACCACTTCGCATAGCCGCAGCTTGCACCGGAGCGGGATGGCTTCCATGTTGATGGATCCTGGTCGCCTTTGGAGCGGTTTGAGCTTGCCGTTACCGCAATAAGCTGAGGGCCGCTTAGATCATTGGCAAAGCTTTCGCGCTTTGCTGTCGTCCAGCTGCTTGCGCCGGAACGCCACGCTTCAGCGAGCGGGACCACGTGATCAATGTCCATTTCAGACGGAGAGTAAACCATGACACCGTCATAGTAACTGTACCATACACCGGAAGTGACAGGGCAGCTTCCACTGTAAGAGTCGGCATCACGCTTGAGTACAACCTGGCGGGTATCGCATCCTCCGCCTTGACTAATCCAGTGAGGGAACTTGTCCCTCGAGTAGCCTGTCATAGACTCCTCGCTCTTCACAGTCAGAGAGTTCAAGTACGACTGAACGGTCGCCTTGGAAGGAGTCACGGAAGGAACAGCCGAAGCCGCAGGCAGTTTCACAACAGCAAATGAGAGAACCAGGATAAAAACAAACAGCATTGATTTTTTAAGCATGGTGAGATGCCTCCTGTATTTAATTTTTTGGCTATGTTGATTTTTAACACCTGTTGATTGGAGCGAACGACTGCTAGCTGCAATCAACAGCCAAGTTTAACAGAGCTAATTTTTAAAACTAAACGAATAAGAGCACGTGTCTACCTGAAATGATAGTGTACCTTCTCCCTCCCCCTCAAGTTAAACATTTGTAAAGAATCTATATTTTGTAAAGAAAAATAAGTCTTTCCATAAGGTGAAAAGTGCCTTTTTTAATTGGAATATCATGATATAGTCCTGAACATTCTTTGTTTCTCCCCCTATAAAACTCCATATTTCGGCTAGATGCTTGGGCAGAAGCTCATGAGAAATAAAGAGTTACATGTTTATTTCTTAGTTAAATCAGACTAGTTATCAAAAATAGATCAGATACATAAGGACTTTGTGTAAATGGGTTTATTTGGTGAAAGTGATAAAGTTAATATAGAAAATCTCGGTATGGAAAAGGGAATCAAGATAAGCACATTTAGCCTTATTCTCTCGTTAGCGGGACCTCTTACGGAAAGGCAAGGAAGCATGTAGAAAAGTTAGGAATCATAGGAGAAAATTTAGAGTTAAAGGGAATGGGAATTAATTGAATCGTAAAAAAGACTGCTGTTGAAATTTCAGCAGTCTTTTTTAATAATCAGCTCTCTTACATGAGCAGCGATCATATGAAAATAAATGGGATAAAAGTATGAATATCGGTTCTCTTACTTCCAAAGGAGTAGAACCGTCCCTTTGCCCTAAAATTCACTTCGCACCAGTATCTGCTTCATGAAGGATCATAAGCTGGTTAAATGCATGCTCCCCGATCAGCTGCTTAACCTCTTTCATTTTCTTGTCAGATGCATTCATGGGAACCATGTGCATTTGTATGAGATCACTTGTTAATTGTATAAATGATTTGTCGTATCCGAGTTTCGTTAGCCAGTATACGGCCAGCTGGGAGGATACGTATTCGTGTCCTATGAAGCTCGCGTATCGTGTTGACTCCCCTTTAAAATTAACAAAGGACTTGCAGAATCCTTTCCCCAGATCATGAAACAAGGCAGCCCACAGCAGTTGAAGTTTATCCGCTTCGTGATCATTATTTAAAATCCTCTCCCAAACATGATACGTGTGCCTGCTTATGGAGAAGCTATGATAGGAAGAGTCATGGGGCACATTATAGATGGATTGAAAGTCGGGAATATGGGATTGGAGATGGCTGAAAAGTACATCATGCTCTAATTCAGCAGTAATCATGTTTTCCAGAGGCAGTCTGGAATCCAACGTATTCTTTTCACTTGAAACAACAATCAATTCATCCCAGCCTTCGTTAACTAATGGAATCTGCAAGGATTGATACATTTTATCGATGACCTGCTGTGAAACTCTTCGTTCGCGATTCGTGTTCCGTTTCGTGACGGTATCATAATGTTCATTTATATAGTAAGCCGATTTCTTTTCGCATTTGATCACATGGTTGATCAAGTGTTTTCTGCGTTTGCGGTTCGTGTTGGTGGCATCATAAATTACATTTCCGCCGGTATCCAGGTGTTGGATGATTCTTCTATGCATTTCTTCAAAAATGAACTCATTGCTTTCCTGATCATGGACATCTCCCAGCAATTCCTGTCTAAGTAAATCGGAGGAAAAGACCACGGCATCGATTTCTTTTGCCAGTTTTTCAGCATAGGTGGATTTACCGCTCCCGGGCAATCCGATCATCATATTAAAGGACGGCATCGCTTGGCCTCCCTATGTACTGCAAGTAATGTTTATATATATGCTCCTTCAGGATCTCTTCATGTAATTTAGCATCTGCTTTTTTAAAGACTAAATATTTAAGCTCGTTCGGCACATGCTGATTGACATACATCGCGAACGATTTTCGATCGGAAGAATTTACGCTCGCGTTCGAATAGTGATCGGTAATCATCTTGGACAGGTCATTCAGGTTTTGATCAAGAGTGGATGTAAAGCGCTCGATTTCTGTTCTGAACTCTTCAGGCATTTTTAGAATTAATTCATCCATTTTTCCCTGGGACCAGTATTCCGTTTTCAGCTTGTCTGATAGTCCATAAGCAATTTTGTGGATGTCTAAATAGCTGCTGCCTTTAATCTTCAGCCTCATCCCATTTGGCCATCTAAGAACCCAGCCTTCGCTATTATGATCAATGGTTTCTTTTAACTTGATCGCTTCTTCAACCGTTAACTTGATTTGTTCCGTAACCTGCATTCCGAGTGCTTTTCCGAGTTCCTGCAGCTCGTTATAGGGATAATCATGTCCCGTAAACCGGTTAATGGCCCCAATGATAATCAAATCGGACATGCCGTTGTAATCGACAACAACTCTGGTAGCAGGATGGATAATCTCCACTAACAAAGTAATTTCATGAGGAACCTGCACATGGGCGTATTGACGGTCCCAAATCTGCTGTGCTGCTTTTGCCTGCTCGGATTCAAAGGAACCTCTCGTCGCCCAGTACAGTTTATCATTCACTCGATAGCAAATGCCCAAAGAGCCATCCTGTTTAACCGTAAATTCCGGCGTCTCCGAAAATGGAATCTCTGACTCTAATTCCGGCATTTCTCCATGATTAAAGAATTTAGGGAAGGGCCTGGCTAAGACTTCGCCGGATGCCTCATCAATAATTAACCCCCTGCAATGTAATGTCACTTCATTCCAACGTTTCTCATATGTTGCGTGCTCGGTATAGTTAAGGATTACGATATGAGGATGTTCCGGATGGTGTCTCCTTGTAATAAACTTGCTCTCCACTTCTTTCATGTATTGATCTTTTGGAAACACATTCATCTCTCCTTTATCGGTAACTGTCTAATATATGCATATAATTCCAGTTTAGCATAAGGGGAGACTGTTACTGCCTCATGAACAACACAATTAGAAAACTTTGAAAAACGCATTTGAAAAAAGAGTGACGGCTTAGCTCCAATGAGGTATTAATAAGTGTTGCCTTCATAAAGCAATTGATGACTGGAAGTGAATGAATTACTGTAACAAATATTTTGGGGTAAAAAACGGAGACACTAAGACTTGTTTGAGATAGAGAGGTTTTGTGAAAAATGGTTTTTACAGAGCCTTTTAGGTTGGAGTAGGAAAAAACGACGTAACGTTAATGGGTATTTTTTATCATTAATTGATAAAATAATACAAAAAACGACATATTTTACTTTGTGTATGCTTTATACTACTTTAGTACTATTAATTTATCTAAAGGGAGACAAAAGAATGAGGAAGAAATCTAAGGGTTTAATGACAGGAGTCACGGCAGCAGTAATAGCTTCCAGTGCCTTTGTCAGTCCTGTATCATCACAGGCAGCAGTTCAACAGACAGGAACACAGCAGGCAGTCCGTGAAGGAGTCAGTGCGGCAAACGGATTGAAACCTTTCTATCAGTCCAGTCAAATAGAAATGAGTGCGGAATTTATCGCTCAATTCAGTCATTCGAAGGCAGCTCTTGCTAAGGCTAAGAAAAGTCTCGCAGGATATAAGGGTTCAGATCAGAAGAAATTAAGCGCTGAGGTTCTGCATGCAGAAGAACACATTATGCGTGCGGCAAAATATATAGATGCAGTGAAAATGGGTCAGAAGCTGGAGGAAGATCGTAAGGTACTGGAACTTCATTTTGATGAAGAGAGCATTACAGCTGATGCAGTTTCTGATTATCAGAAACTCTCAGACACTCTTGCAAAAACGGAACGGGTTTTTGGAAAGGTCTATGGGTCTAGCACAAGGAAAGAGTTCCTTTCTAAATATTTGGTTCCTTCGAAAATAGCAAAAGAAACGATTATTTATGAAGTATCAATGTACGAGCTTCAGAAACAAATTTCGGATTTGGTGAAAGCAGGAGACACTGAGACAGCCAAAAAAGAATTTGCGAAGCTTGAAAGATTGGCTGAACGTGCTCTTGATGTGAAGGAGAAGGGAGAGAAATTACATCCTGGAAAGTACCGCACTTTGGAAAAAGTGAACAAGCAGCTAGAACTGGACCAATCCAAAATGAGCGAGGAGCTGAATCCTGCCCCTGCTTCTACACCTGTATCATCTCCATCACCTAGCCCATCTGCTTCTGCAATCCCTTCAACTATTACTGCTGCAGGAGATTACGGAAAAGATACTGTAGAAACCATTGATGGAAACGTCACGGTATCGGTTGCCGGAGTGAATCTGAAAAATCTTCATATCAAAGGCGATCTGATCCTGGATGAAGGAATCGGACAGGGAGACGTATTTTTAAATGGTGTAAAGGTTGAAGGCAAAACACTCGTAAAAGGCGGCGGGGAAAACAGTATTCATTTTACGGATTCTGTTCTTGCGACTGTCATTGTGAACAAGAATGATGGGAAAGTTCGAATAGTGGCAAGCGGGAATACTCAAGTTGCTGAGGTTCATTTAGAATCTGCAGCTAAAATTGAGGAAGATGATCTTGCAGCAGGAGGTGACGGATTTACCAATGTAACGGTTTCAGAAAGTGTTCAAACTGCAGCAGGCTCAGGACTTCAGGTAGAGTTGATCGGAAATTTTGAAACCGTTAATAATAGAGCGACTCAGGTTAGGATTCATCTTGATCAGGCGACAGACATTAGGAGTTTGGTCCTCAATGCAGTGGCGACAGTGCTTGGAAGAGGGGTTATTGAACATGCAGCTGTGAATGCACATGCAAATGGCTCCTCTATAGAACAACCACCTGCGAACTTAGTACTGGATATTGGAACTATTGTAACGGTTAATAATGAAAATCACACAACCGGCTATTCTCAAGTTGAAAAAACGGCACTGACCGATGTGGTTTTATCACCATCTTCTCTTACTCTGCAAATGAAAGACTATGTAGCTGGTCTTACTCAGGAAGACTTTGATATTACAGCGAAATTAGATGGACAGCTGATCACCCTGAGTAACCTTCAATACAACAATGCTAGAAATACGTTTACTTTTACACCTGTCATTCTTACAGGGAATATGGATAAAAAATTAGAGGTCAGCATCACTCCGAGAGCGGATTCAAAAGTTTCGGGCGAAAGGATTACAAAGGAATATACGATTGCTCAAGGTTTTGGAGGAAGAATAACGGATATCTATGGTGTTGGGATCAGCGGAATGCAGCTGAAAATCCGTGAGGGATTTGACTCCAAATATGGTGCAATATTCAAAACGGTTACCACGGATGAGTATGGTAACTACTGGGTAAATGTTCCTCAAGGAGAATATACAGCAGAGCTTTCCAAATCAGGCTATGTAACGACTTATTTATTAGGAGCAGCAAATACAACGAAATTTAATACGCTAGTAAATGAAACAGCAATTAGAGCTGCCGCTTCCAATGAACTGAAAATCATGCTTACCTGGGATGAAAGACCCAGAGACTTAGATTCTCACTTAGTCGGGCCTAGAGCAGATGGCGGCAAATTTCATACGTGGTATGCAGAAAGAGTATCAGGTAATGGAGAAACAAATGCTGTAGACCTTGACTGGGATGATACGGAATCTTACGGACCAGAAACAACGACTATCCGAAAACTGACTAACGGAACATATAGATTCTACGTAAATAACTATTCAGGAGAAAGACCACTTAATGAATCTAAGGGAAAAGTTGAAATCTTTAAAGGTAATTCTCTGACAGCAGATAATGTTTTTTCAGTTCCGACTGCCCCATTAACGGAAGACACAGAAGGAAGTGACTATTGGTTCGTTTTTGAGCTGAAGGTAACCAATAATGGTGGAAGCGTAGAGGTAGTTCCTGTAAACAGAATTTTATCTTCTGCTCCGCGGGAAATTGAATTCAGTCAGACTATTTACCAGGCGAAATCCATTCTAAAGGACGAAATCGCTGGTAAAGAGCACGGAAACTATCCGCAGGCTTCTTTTAATCAGTTGGAAGATGCACTTGAGAATGTGAATAGCCTAGGTGAAAATCCTAGTGACGAGACAATGGAACAGGCCATCGAATCCCTGAATAACGCGATAAGGGACTTCTTGAAGACAAGAGTCATTACTGACCGCGGTCTTTTATTGGAAAAGATTAAAGACTATACTTCCTTCAAAGAAAATATACATACAGGGAGTGGAGTCGGTGATTTCCCTCAGGCAGCTGTTGATCAGTTTGCATTAGATTTACAAGCAGCAAAAGCTATTGCGGATACATTTGGGAAAACAGAAGAGGAATACAAAGAAGCTCAAAAGGCACTTGAAGAAGCCTTTTATGCGTTTAATGGAAAAGTTTATGTTTATCATAGTTATATCATAGAGACAAAACCCGGAAGTGATAATTTTACAGTACCGCCATTAAGTGAAGCCCCAGCAGCTGGTACAGAAGCTGAAGTTCTTTTCCCAAATATTACACCACTCGAGCTCTCACTGGATGTGCATGAAAGGGAAAATGGTATTGGCGTCTATACAGGAGCTATGGAACTCGAAACGGAAGACTTATCTGCGGACGCAGGTATGCAATTATGGTGCCAAATTGAAAATGGAGAATGGATTAACCTTTTAGAACATAATATTCCAATAGAAGCAGACAAGACATTAAAAGTATATTCCATTGGAGTAATTGAAAGCTCTGAATTGAGATTCCAGCTGAATGATAAAGATGGTGAATTTGGCGGAAGGTTCCATAATCCTGGAATGATGATATCTGATAGAAACTATCGGTTTGGAGCTCTTCAACATCAGGGACCAATACGGTCAACTTCCATGCACAATCAAGAGGGTACAGGTTTTATAGATTTAACATTTAATTATCCGGTTTTCACCAGTGAACAACTTACTGGAGCTTTAAAGCTGGATGATTTCACCTTCACATATACAGATGGTCAGGATGGCGGAGCTTCCAATTTCCATGTAGATAGCATTACATCTACTACGGGTGAAGCGTTATCAGGCGGAGAAAACCAGGTCCGCATCAATTACAGCTATAACGGGGCTTTTGATGCAACAGATCGAGTTGAAATCGCAAGCCTGCAAAACGAAATCTTTGGAGTCGATAAACGTCCCGTTCAATTTTCTGACATGTGGTTTGATATGGGAAGCCGTTGACGCAGCACAACTTTATAATCGGCTTATCAAGCAGAGGTAGAATCTTCAAGAATAGCTTGTATAAAATTAAAAGGGGTGGCTTAGGCCATCCCTTTTAATATTGTATGATCATATTCGAACAGGGAATTTTTGCTTAAAAACTTTGATAATACAAAAAGCCTCCATAAGGCAGACTGGACTTCAATGTTAAAAGCACTAAATAAAATCAAGAGAAAATCAGAAATATAAATATTAATAAATCCTTCCTTGACTATCCACTATTGTCCTTATTCAATTGTTTTTTCATTGGGATATGGTATCCAATACTGGGTTCATGATTAAGGAGGCTTAAAAATTCCTCTAATACTCTCCACAATCTATCAAAAATCTCCTCCCCCAGCCGATATACATAGAAAGAAAAACCAATGAAAATCCCCCAATAAGGAGATCCAGCCATAAATGGAACACGCACCAATCATGTACAACATTCCACTTGTTATCCTTTCCATCATTATCGCTGTTACAGCTTCGTTTGCAGCGCTTGATGTCAGTATTAAAATTAATAAAGCGAAGCGGCCTGCCCGTTTTATTTGGCTCGTGTCAGGTGCCTTTGCGATGGGCCTTGGAATTTGGGCGATGCATTTTGTGGCGATGCTTGCGCTTCATTTGTCGATGCCGGTCTCGTATGACTTAACGGTCGTCATCCTTTCCATTATTCCAGCGATTATTGCTTCCGGTTTGGCGCTGTATGTCATCAGCAGAGAGACGGCTGCTGGAAGAGTGCGAATTGTTTTGGCCGCACTGCTCATGGCAGTGGGGATTGTATCCATGCATTATACCGGCATGGCTGCGATGAAGATGGCGGCTGTCATTGAGTATGATGCCTTTTTGTGGACCCTTTCAGCTGTCATTGCTTTTATAACCTCCATTGTGGCGCTGTATTTGCTGCAGTATGTAAGTCAGAATCACAGCAAACCTGGTATTTGGCGGATTAAGGCGGGGAGTGCGCTCATTATGGGCATCGCGATTGCCGGTATGCATTACACAGGAATGGCGGCTGCAAAATTTACTCCTCATGCCCATCATACGATGTCGATGGAAGCGGCCATGGATAATACACTCTTAGCTTATTCCATTGCCTTTTGCATGCTGGTGATCTTCGGGATTATGTTCATCAGCATGTTCGTGGATCAGCGGTTTGAGCACCAATCCATTCAGTCCGAAAGAAAATTCCGTTCCGTCTTCGAATCGGCGAACGATGCGATTATTTTAGCGGATGCGAAGGGCCTCATCCTTTCCTGGAACGAGGGGGCGGAGAGGATGTTTGGCTACAGGGAGGCAGATGTGACCGGCCGGAACCTGCAGGTCATCATCCCGGACGAGTACAAAGAAGCCCATCAAAAGGGGATGAATCGCTACCTTTCCACGGGAGAAGAGCGGGTAGTCGGAAAAACCGTGGAGCTTGAGGGGCTGAAAAAAGACGGGAGCCGGTTCCCGATTGAGCTGTCCTTGGCCTCCTGGAAGGAAGACAACAAGGTCTATTTCAGCAGCATTATCCGGGATATTACAGAACGGAAGAAAAATGAGAAACGTATTAACCAAATGGTGTACCGGGATCCGTTAACGGATTTGCCGAACCGGCTGCTGTTAAATGACAGGCTGTCGGCCGCAATCATTCAGGCGGATGCTGCTCAGCAGCAAATCGGCATCATGTTTATGGATTTGGACCGCTTTAAGAATATTAATGACACCCTTGGCCATGATGCGGGGGACCGGCTGCTGAAGGAAGTCGCGAAGCGCCTGAAATCGGCTCTTGATTCGTCCGATACCGTCAGCCGGCAGGGCGGAGATGAGTTCATTATTCTCCTTCCTAACACCGGTACGACAGAGCTGACGAAAAAGGCGAAAATGATCATCGATTTGTTCAGCCGGTCCATTACGATCAAGGACATCGAGCTGTTTGTCACCCCGTCCATTGGGATTGCCGTCTATCCGGCAGATGGCCGTGACATTGAGACGTTAATAAAGAATGCCGATACAGCGATGTACAGGGTGAAGGAAGACGGGAAAAACAACTTCCAGTTCTATGCTCCGAGCATGAATGAAATCGTTTCAAAGAAAATGCAGCTTGAAAACGGAATGCGGAAAGCGCTGAAACAAAACGAATTTACCGTTGTGTATCAGCCTCAAGTGGAAGTGGCGACGGGGACAATCATTGGGGTGGAGGCACTGCTCCGCTGGAATCATCCCGAATGGGGCATGATTTCCCCTGCAGAATTTATCCCGATTGCCGAAGAAACCGGCTTAATCCTGCCGATTGGAGAATGGGTGCTTTATGAGGCCTGCCTTCAGAATAAAAGGTGGCAGCAAGACGGCTATCCCCCGATTCGCATGGCTGTGAACATTTCTTCCCGCCAGTTTCAGCAAAGCAATCTCGTGGAAATGGTTACAGACACCTTATCAAGAGCGGATCTTCATCCAGCCTATCTGGAGCTTGAATTGACGGAGAGCATTATCCAGGACTCCCAGCATGCCGTCAGCAAAATGCAGCAGCTCAGAGACATGGGCATTCACCTGTCCATCGACGACTTCGGAACTGGCTATTCGTCTCTCAGCTACCTGAAGACATTCCCGATCAATACACTGAAAATCGACCAAACCTTTACACGAAATATCTACACCGACCCAAAAGACGCGTCCCTTGTTGACACCATCATCAATATGGCGCACAACCTGAATTTAAAGGTGATTGCAGAAGGCGTTGAAACAGAGGAACAGAGGAAGTTCCTGGAAAACAAGAACTGCAATGAAGCACAAGGCTACCTTTTTAGCCGCCCGATTGCAGCGGAAGACATCACAGCCATGCTTGAAAAACAGCCGGCTGTCAGCGTTAGATAGAATGTCTAATGGGATATCGAAAACCCCCGGTTTGCTTTGATTTGAAGCATACCGGGGGTTTTTGTGTGAAATGCTTGATCTAAAGCATTGGTGTAGGCTGGTTGGAGCGGATGGTGCTTGACTTCACGGAGATATCCCTTTCTGGACAGCCTCTCATTCGGGAATGAAAGGACCTCAGCATGAACCCTCAAGCCTCTCCAAATCCTCCTCCACCATCCTCTGACAGGGCACTCTGTCCAGCAGCTTAAAATAATACCCGGCTTTCTTCAAATATTGAATGGCTTTTACCGAATCTTGTAAAGCTTCATAGTTTCGTCCCATCCAATAATGAAGTTCCGGCAGGAGATAAAGGGAGTCGGCACTGAAGCACCACTGGATTCCTTTTTGGCATAACTGAATGGAGTCTTTATGGTGGCCGAGTTTTGACCGGGCCTTGGCACAGTTAAAATAAATCCTTGTTTTCAGGGTTTTGTCAGACAGACTTGGTGCACGTTCGAGGTGCTGAAGGATGGTTTGATGATGCTGAAGCAGGCTTTCGTAGTCCTGCATATCCAGGAGAAACACGCATTTCGTGTTGAAAATCTCCATTTCGCGTTCGGTCATGATCTTGCTGGTGGAGCTTGTAAGGGAGATGGCATCATCAAGCATCGCCAGCGTTTCTCTTTGTTTGCCGGTGAGATTAAAGAGACCGATGGCTTCGTGCCACATAATCAGCTGCTGGTAGGAGCGGCTTGTTCGATAGAGAGGATTTTTCTTTTCAGCTTCTGCAAAATTCAGGATCTCTTCGTATTTTTCTTCCCTTCTGAGGGTGGTGAAGTGTGATTCGGCTTCCTTTACATAATGATAGTTGGAAGTAAGGGCGACATGGAAGAAGTAGTTGATATCCACTCCCAGCCTTTGGCCGATTAAATATAACGTGGGGGCATACGGATAGACATCCCCTCTCTCAATCTTGCTGATTTGAGCCTGCGAACAGATTCCGGCCGCAAGCTCTTTTTGAGACATGCCGATTGTCTTTCTTAAGAAATAGATTTCCTTTCCGATTTTTGAAAAGTCCATGCAGTCGTCCTTTCTTTTCTTAACATAACAGAAGAGGTGCGGCTAAAGGGAGATGAACGGTATGTTTTGAGAATGGGAATACAAATCAGTTGCCAATAGAAAAATAAAGCAAGAGGATCTCTTGCTTTATTTCGGTTGAAAATGGTCTTTATACAGCTTCCTGTTCCTGATTGGGAGGATTGTTTCGGCGCGCAATCCGGTCTTTCCGTGCATTTTTTAACCCAATCAGCCAGATGGCCAGTTCAATAACACCGACGGTAACAACCATCAAGCTGTCCCAGAAATAGTAGGAGCTGTAGGTGTAGGTGCTTAGCGAGCGGACGGCATAGGAAATGGTGTACCAAATGGCCGGAACCTGGAGATAAAGGGTTAAGCTTACAGATATGAAGCCCCCAATGATATACAGAATACCAAACCATTGTGCATTCTTCTTTTCATGAAGAGGGAGGGCCTCCCACTCTGCCGCGTCTTTCCGCAGAACCGTTTTTCTCAAAAACAGAAGACTGTGTTCATGCATGGCGGATGTGTTTTTCCAATTTGAGATGACATAGTAAACATCGGTTCGGAGAAAAATGATGAACTGCCAGACAAATCCATATAGGGTAATCAGGGCTATCATTCTTGCAAAAGCAACCGCCAGTTCTGAAGCTGAGACCAGCTGGACGGCAAAGCATCCGAGCGCGATGACGGTGTTCCAGGCCATCCCTGCCAGGAATGGAACGTAGCGGTTCTTTTTGGGCTTTCCCCAAAGCCCGGTCATATCAGTTTCGGCAACAAGAAAGATCATTCGTAAGTTGAGCCTTATTTTCGAATGGACTTTTTCTTTGGAGGCCGCAAGCAGATGGGCGAATTCGTGAATCAATGTGAGCCCCCATCCCACTACAAGGAAAATCAATCCGCTCAATCCCACCGGCTCAAAGACAAACATATCCCGGAATGTAGGGATGAGAGCAGGGTGAAGAATGAGTAAAAGAATAAGAGCGGCAAAAGACACCACATACAAAAGATTGGCGGCCCTGCTGAAAAAAATGCGGCCTAAAGTAAAAAGAACAGGATTTACTTCTTTTTGAAAAGAATCGTTCAGCACCTCTGAATCGATTTTATAAATCAAATCGCATTCTTTCAGCATCTCCACAAAATCAAGGACATCCACATCTTCTCCGTACTTGCGGTCAATTTTCGTTTTCACCTGCAGCAATGTGTTTTTTCCGTCCAATAGCCTTACAACATCAACGGCAACTTCAGGAACACGCAGAAATTCTCCGATCGATGAATCGCCAATGGAAAATTCATCGCCTTCAGGCTGGATGGAAAGATGGGAACAGTCGACAACGGATTGAAGAGTAAGTGTATGGCTCATGCTTCTGCCAGCTCCCCTTCAGCAAGCTTTTGAAGCTCCTCAAACGAAGCCAGCTGTTCAAATGAGCCTGAACACGTCGGACAGCAGGCAAGTCTTTCTGTTCCGAACTCACTTTGCTCAATGGTCAAACTCGCGAGATCCATTGTCAGCATTGGCTTAGATACAGGGGAAATTCCCGTCAAAAGCTTCGCTGCGTCTGTGATCATCAATCCGGTTAACAGCGATACATTCGGACCGAAACCAGTATTCACGTTGGAAAAGGTTTGCCCATAGCTTTCCTTCAGGCGGTAAACGGAATCTTTATGCCGTGACATCGTATGAATCAGCATACAATCGTAGCATGGGTCACCGTTCGCTGGTATGACCCGGTCAAGCTGGACAATTTGGTGATTCACGCCGCCGGTATAATAAGGAATATTCAGCTTGACACACGCAGCGCTGACCCAACGCAATGAGCTGATTGCCGGCTGGTCAATCATATTAATTACCACGTCCGCTCCTTCAAGAATAGGGAGCAGATCCATGTACGAGCCAACCTCAAGATTATGGACCGTCATCCTGATGTCGGGGTTGATTTTCAGTACTTTTTCCCGGGCAGCGTCTGTTTTTAAACGTCCGATATCTTCTTCATTATACAGGCACTGCCTATTCAAATTGGAGCGCTCCACGATATCAAAGTCCACTCCGGCAATTTCCCCAATACCCATCCCTGCGAGGAAAGATGCGGCAAGGCTTCCTCCTCCTAAGCCGAGCACCACAGCCTTTTTGTTTCTAAGGCGATCCTGAATATCATATTTGCTTACATCCAGATTGGAGAAACCGGAAAAATAGTTAAAATTTGAGCGGTAGCGCTCGAGCTCTGTCACTGTATAATCGGGCGGCTCGTACTCATATTCTACAAATCCGAGACTGTCTAACGCTTGAACCGCATCCATTACTTCCTCTTTCGACAGGGAAAGCTCCGCTGATATGTCAGCGATAGAATGCTTTCCGTCCAGCAGCCCGCATAGCTGATAGATTCCGCCATCCGGATCCTCAATATCGGTTGCTATATAATTGAGCGTAATCTCGATACAGCCTTCCTTCTGAATAATCGGCAGCAGCGTTTTCTTTATAACAGGGTTCATTTTGATTACCTCCCTCTATGTATAAGCGGCAAAGGCCGCTGGTCATGTTTATCGAAGTAAGAATAGACCATTTCTAATGAATAGAATGGTCTATCTTTTTGTTCATTTTTTAATTGAATCAAGAAGTATGAGGCGGTCTGTACTGAGTAGGAGCTAACTTCTCGGATTTACGAACAACGATTTTCATATGTAGTCCCTCCTTTGCCTGAGTATGCTTCTTACACCTTTTATCCTATCATTTGTTTGAATATATTGATTATTTTGAAAATGGTCGTTTTACCTAAAAAACAGGCAGAGAACGGGGGAAATCTGTCGTTTTTAGAGGAAAATATAACTTTAGGAATATTTATTGTAGCATCCAATTATCTTATAACTAGCGATGGTGATGAGTTATTAAACCTGTTAAAGCTCTTGTATATAGGTTTCAGGCACACAAAAACACCCCGAAATTAGAGGTAATGCTTTAACCATTTCGAAGGTGTTTTATAGGATCTCACGTATTTAGAAGGATCTAAATTTAAGTTTGTTTTCTTAATAAGACTGTAACTTAAGCTTCACAGTTGCTTGAGCTCTGGTCCCTTTCATCGAATTTTTTAATCCCATATAATAATTACCGGGTTTGACATAAACTCTTTGTTTTAATTTCCCAAATTGAGCATACATACCGCTGGCATTACCATCCGGTATTGTTTTTTTCCATACCAGCTTATCTGAATACTTATTTTGTTGATAAATATATACATCAGGATATCCCTGCATTTTAGAAGAATCTACATACAGCCACATCCCTTTTCGTACGGTAAATGTTCTGGAGTAAAAATTTTCAATTCCTTTTGTATTAATCTGGACTGTATTCACAGCAATCGTTTTTACAGACTTTGCTTGTGCTACGTTTGGGGAAATAACTTCAGTTACAGCATAAGTGGAGCCTAACAGACCTAATGATAATCCGGTTGCAACTAACGCATTTTTAATCTTCATTCTTTTCCCTCCATAAAAATTAATTCAATTAAGTTTGGAAAATAAATACATAATTCTAATTCAGTATCTACCCTATTCAATCATATAGAAAACATATATGATTCGGTCTATACCCTCGAGTATTTTCCTTTAGATGTTAATAAAGTTAAGCTTCTTTTAGATAATTGTTGTGCACAAGGAAGTCTTTTAGTAAGAGTAAGTTTCATTAGGAACTACTTTCTTTTGATGCTTCTGCATTTGGCTATAGGCCATTCAAAGTTTTTTCGTAATTCATATACTCTAATTAAAGGAGAAGCTTCCTTAAAATATTGTCCATCCTAAAACACAAAAAAAGCTAATCCACCAACCCCAAATACCTCAATCCCTCATAAACCCCCGACTCCGTCACTTCCGCCGTCCGATGCTTCGCATAAGCAAACAAATCCGGATGGGCGTTTCCCATCGCAAATCCTTCGCCTACAGAAGAGAGCATCTCCTTGTCGTTCATCCCGTCGCCGAAGGCAATCGCGGTCTTTGCCGGCAGATTTAATTGCCGGAGGAAATGGGTAACGCCTACGCCTTTGTTGACATCCTCCCGAATGACGTCAAAGCAGTGGTACAGCTCTTCTACATTGACCTGTGACAGATGAATGCGGCCGGTTTGGTAGTGGATGGAGCCATTCGGGCTGTCTGTAAGGACGGTTATGCCTAGAATCTCATCCAGAACCGCGTCTGACCATGTTTCGTTTTTGGTTAAGTGCAATTTGTCCATGAACTGCTTTGTTCTCGGTGAATCGGGTGAGGTGAAGAGGTTCTTATCGTGTGTGTAGAGGACGAGCTCATGGCCTTTATTTTGAGCCGTTATGATAAAATACTGAACGTCTTCCCGGGTCATTGTCCATTTAAAGACATCTTCGCCATTATGGATCGCGTATGCTCCGTTGTAGCCGATAAACGAGGTGACCTGCAGTTCCTCCGCGATAGGCGAGATTTCATGAAGGGGCCGGCCGGTTGCAAGGACGACAGTCAGCCCTTTCTTTTGAACTTCGGTTATGGCGGTTTTCGTTGATTCATCGATTGTATCGTCCGGTTTTACGATCGTTCCGTCTATATCCAGGAACAGTGCTTTGTATGGGCTCATCCTGATTCCTCCAGCGGTTGTTTTGCTAAGCATACCAAGTATCGGGCCAAAAAGAAAAGGGATGAGACGGGCTCATCCCTGAATGATTTGTTTCACAGCCCCGTTCAGCCGCATTTCCGCATCCCCTGCAGCTGAACGTGCGGTGTTCAGCCCGGCCTGATGGTGCAGATGCGTCTTTTCCCGCTCCGTGATCATCCGCTCCACTTCCGCGGGATTTGGCCCTCCTTTAATTTTTCTTCTTTTCACAAATTCCATGGGGCTAACGATTCCGTCCCATTCTTCCTGGGAAAGGGAAGCTTGCGTGATGCTCTGAATCCATTCATTCACCTTTTGAAGCGGCAGATCCTGCAGTTCTTTTTTGGCGTCGGTGCATTCCCGGGCGATTAAGCTCGCAATTTGATGGGCTTTACGGAATGGCACCCCTTTGTCCCGGGCCAGAACATCGGATAATTCGGTGATCGTGATGCACGATTGCATGGCGCGTTTCCCGACCCGGTCGGTATCAACTTCCATCGTCCGGATGACTGCATGCATGAGCTGCATGACACGAGATGCTTTTTCATAGCTTCGGTACAGGTGCGGCTGAAGATCGTCTTCGGTGTCGACAATGTCACCGAACGGCGTGTTATGGATCATTTGAATGACCGACATGGCTTCTCCTGCCGCTGAGCTTGCGAGGGAGCGGGAGTGCTCGATGGAGACGGGATTTCGTTTTTGCGGCATGATGCTGCTGATTTGGACGTATGGATCCGCGACCCGGATAACACCGAATTCCCGTGTTGCCTGAAGAAGCAAATCTTGAATCCATCGTCCGGAATTCGTCATGAGCGTCAGAACCGCGGTTGCCGTTTCAATTAAATAATCGGCCCCGGCTATAGCGTCATAAGAATTTTCCACAAGTCCTTCAAATCCGAGGAGAGAGGCGACCCGGCTGCGGCTGATCGGAAAGCTAGTGGTGGAGAGGGCGGCAGCTCCGAGAGGAGAACGGTTCACTCCCTTGTATGCCTGCCAAAGGCGGTCTATATCTCTCATAAGGACGTCGTAGATCGCGAGCAGATAATGACCGAGCGTGGTCGGCTGGGCCGGCTGTGTATGCGTGTAGGCCGTCATGACCGTTTCAGCGTGCTCCTTTGCCTGTTCCAGCAGGCCGTCCCCGAGAAGGAGGGCGCTTTGGAGGAGGGTGAGAAGATGCTTCCTCAGAACAAGCCGGTACATCGCTACCCCCATGTCATTCCGGCTTCGACCGATATGGACTTTCCCGGCGAGGTCCGCCCCGATTTCCTCGCTCAGCCTGCTCTCCATCATAAAGAATAAATCCTCAAACAGCGGATCATAATTCAATTTCCGGTAATCAATTTGCCGGACCTTTTCAATCCCGGCAAGGATCTGCCCGGCTTCCTTTCGGCTCAGAATATCCTGATCCGCAAGCATGACAACATGCGCCCGGTGAATCGCAAACATTTCATTGAAGAGGTAGTCTCTTTGATCATTGAACACGTGTCTCAGCAGGTGCTCCTCGTATGTTTTGCCGGGAAAATGGCTTCCTTCTGAAAGAATGAACTCTTCTTTGGATTTCACTGCTTTTTTTCCTCCTTTGAGATTAAAGAGACCGTTCCGCCTTCACGCCAAAGAATTTATTGGAGATGAAAAGCACAAGCCCGATCAAGGTGATTTGAATCATGCCGTAGGCAGCTGCCTGCCCGAGGTTGAACATACGGAGCTGGTTCATAATTTCAATGGAAATCGGCCGGTTGCTGATCGTGTACAGAAGGACAGAGGTCGGAAATTCCCCAACGGCCTGCACGAATGCGAGCAGCGTTCCGCTCAGGATTCCCGGCATAACAAGCGGCAGAATGACCCGCCGGAATAAGTAGAACCATTTGGCGCCAAGATTTCGGGCTGCTTCCTCTAGAGAATCATCGAGCTGCTCGAGTGCCGCGTTCGTGGACCTTACGACGAGCGGAATATGCCGGGTGAAATAAGCGAGCGGCAAAATCCAGAACGTTCCGACTAAAATGTTCCCAAAGGTAAAAACACTAGGCTCATTAAAAGCAAGAATCAAGTTCATCCCGACAACGGTCGCCGGGAGAGCCCAAGGAAGCATAACCATAATATCGAGCAGGTTTTTCCCGATGAATTTCCGTTTCACGAGAACGTAAGAGGTGAGCACCCCGAATACAAGATTTCCGGCCGTTGCGGCAAAGGCCAATAGTAAACTGTTCCGCACCGGATCCCATATTTTCGGTTCGGTGAACAGGAACAGATAGTTTTCAACATTAAAGACCGATGGATACGTCTGGAACGTCCATGTTCCGTCTGGCACAAGCGAGAGAACAAGGATGGTGGCATGCGGCAGGAGCAGCGCGATCACGCCGAGTACGCCGGCCGCGACCATGGTCCACTTCAGCAGCGGATTTTTGATTTCACTTCTGTGGACGCCGATTCCTTTAGATGCCATCCGGTAATCGCGGCGATTCTGGTACCACCTCATAAACAAAAGAAAGGAGATGGAAACTATGGACAGGATGACAGCCTGGGTAGCCGCCATCTGCAGATTGCCGTTTACCTTTGAAAAGTAGATTTGCAGACTCAGTACACGGAATCCCCCGGCAAGCAGAAAGGGCGCGCTGAAGGACGCCATCGATGTCATGAACACAAGCAGAGAAGCTCCGACGATGGCCGGTGTAAGCAAAGGGAGGGTTACCTGTGTAAAGACGGTAAAGCGGTTCGCTCCCAGATTGTACGCCGCCTCTTCAAGAGACGGATCAATTCCTCGGATGGTACTGGATACAGCCATATAAAAGTACACATACATGGTATAGGCGTGAACAATGAGAATGCCTGACACCCCGCCGATGCTGAAAGGTAGCTCCTTTAGCCCAAATACATCCTTGATGGCATTCGGAACAAGGCCGGATTCTCCGTATAGAAACATAAAGGCCATCACCCCCACAAGAGAAGGGAGGACAATCGGCAGGATGGCGGCACTTGCGAAAAAGCTCCGGCCGGGAAAGTCATACTTGTTAAAAATAAAGGCAAGAGGCACACCGATTAAGGCAGAGAGCAGCACGCTGAGCAGCGAGATATAGACGGAGTTCCATAATGCCTTTAAATTCGACAGACTTTCCGGGTTGAAAAAGGCGGCATAGTTTTTTAAACCGGGCGCGCCTTTATAATAGAAGCTCTCGATCAAAGTCCGGATCGACGGGTAAAGCACATAGGCAAACAAGACGAGTGCGACAGGAATCAACAGAATAAAAGTGAACCGCAGTTCCCGGTTTTTCATGAGATTTTGCTCCCGGCTGAAGACTTTAGAACGCGGGGCACGATGCGCAAGTGCTGTTCAGGGAACCTTACCCAGACCGTATCGCCTTCCTGCGGCTCTCTTCGTGCCAGATTGTTCAGCAGAACGGCCTGAATGACCCGCCCGCCGAGTGAAATAAACAGATTAAGAGAAGCGCCTGTAAACTGGGCCATCTCTACTTTTCCCTTGTAGGCATTCCGTCTGTTCAGCGGAGGTTCATCAAGTACTTCAACCGCTTCGGGACGGATGGAAACGGATAGCGGCTCCGTTTCTTTAAGCCCCGGAGAAGAATCGGCAAAAAGCTGCTGCTCCCTGTTTTCCTCCCATACAAATTGAAGGACGCCGGCCTGTGATTCTTGATATTCAACCGGGATAAGATTCGTCTCGCCAATGAAGGACGCGACAAAATCATTAGCCGGATGGTTATAGATTTCCTTTGGCGTTCCGACCTGCTGGCACTCTCCGAAATTGAAGACGGCAATCCGGTCACTCATCGTTAGAGCCTCAACCTGATCGTGGGTCACATAAATGGTGGTTATGCTGTAGTCACGCTGCAGCCGGAGAATTTCTGTCCTCATTTCATCCCGAAGACGTGCATCGAGGTTGCTTAGCGGCTCGTCGAGAAGAAGAATTTCCGGTTCAATAACAAGGGAGCGGGCAAGAGCCACCCGCTGCTGCTGTCCTCCGCTCAGCTGACTGACCTGTCGGCTGATGAAAGCTTCCAGGCGGACCTTCGCCAGTGCGTCTTCTACTTTTCTCTTAATCTCGCTTTTGGAAAGCTTCCGTACCTTCAGGCCGAAAGCGACGTTTTCGAAAACGGTCATATGCGGGAACAGCGCGTAGTTTTGAAAAACCATTCCCGTATTGCGCTTCTCCGGCGTCACCTTCGTCATATCCCGGTCTCCGAAGAAAACGGTACCGGTCGTCGGATAATAAAAACCGGCGATCATCCGGAGTGTCGTCGTTTTGCCGCAGCCGCTTGGACCAAGGAAGGTGAAAAATTCCCCCTTTTGGATCTCGAGATTTAAGCTTTTGACTGCATGAAAGTCTTTAAAGGATTTTGTGATCTGCTTAAGCGTAACGGATGACATATGCTGCTCCCCCTATTCTGTGAGCCTTACTCTTTTTGCTCTTTTTCCTTGCTCTTAATGTTGTTGTCCCAGTATTCCATCCATTCGTCGGATTTTTCCTCGAATACTTTCCAGTCGATCTCCATCGGCTTGATCTTCGTCTCTTCAATCCATGCCGGCAAATCCTCGATATCGGTTCTTGTCGGAATCCGGTAGTGCTTTTCAGCTAGCGCTTTGTTTGCTTCCTTCGAGTTGACGAATTCATAGAAAGCCTTCGCTGCTTTTGGATGCTTGGCGTTTTTCACAACCGCTATCCCTTCTGTTAAAACCGGTGTTCCGCTTTCCGGAATAATAAAGTCAAACGGATAGTTTTTCTCTTCCTTCAGCATGACAACGTCCGGCATGGCCCATACGGATAGATTTCCTTCTCCTTTGGCTACTTTGCTGTACATGATTTCAGGATTCGCTGCATATTCCTTCGTGTTCGCATCCAGCTTCTGAAGCCATTCATACCCGGCTTTCGGATCCTTTGCTTCTGTATAATCGCGGTAGATCATCGCGGAAAAAATCGTCCGCATCGTCCCGGAAGCAAGCGGATAGCGGATAATAATCTGATCCTTCCATTTTGGATCAAGCAGCTCATCCCAATCCTTTGGAGCGTCCTCTTTTTTCAATTTTTTCGTGTTGTACATAATGACTTCGGGAGTCTGGCTTGTTCCGCTCCAGGCCCAGTCTTGATCATGGAATTCTTCTCCAAGTGCATCCGCGTACTTTGGCTCATACGGTTCGAGAAGATCCTCGGCCTTCGCCTGGCTGAACATAACAGAAGGAGCGCCCCACCACACATCTGCCTGCGGATTTTTCTTTTCGGAACGAACCCGGTCCAGTACTTCCTGCGAACCGATATCAAGCCATTCGACATCCACATTCGGATTCTCGGCTTCAAATTTTTCTTCAAATTCCTGAAGGATGTCCTTGCCGTGCGGGGAATAGATCACCACTTTTTCTTCCAAATCATTGGCCGGCTTTTTTTCGCCGTTTGTTTTTGCCGACTGTCCCCCGGCCATACAGCCGCTCAGTATCAAGGATAAACTCATGGCTGCACCTGCTGTATACGTCCACGCCTTTTTTCTGCCCATATGGGTCAACTCCTCATCCGTTAAAGTGAAGGGAAGAGGGGACGGAATCCCCCCGAACCTTTTTATCTCTTACTTTCTTGAATAATCGATCAGGTTGGTGAAGATCCGGTAGCCTCCCGGAACATTGCTTTGAATTTGGCGGTACCAGACAAGGTTTGTATACAGATAGCTGCCTTTCCCGTAGTCCGCCATTAAAATCCCTCCGTCGAATGGGGCTTCATTTGGGTCGGCCATGCGGACAAATGGCTTAAATTCGCTTGCCCAGCTGCTTGGGTAGTAAAGACCGCGCTCCTGAATCCAGTTTTCCCAATCCCGGTCTGTAATTTTGTTCGGTTCATTGAAGAGCGGGTGCTCCGGCTGAAGCATTGTGACTTTGGCTTTTTCATCCGTGACCCTCCAGCGGATCGACGGACTGCCGATGACAAGCTTGTATGGAGCGGAGGAGTCCGGGTTCCATTTGTCCTCCGGCTTATGGTATTGAACGACAAGGTGTCCGCCGTTTTTCACAAAGTCCAGCAGCTTCGGATTGTTTTTCACAAGGTCTTCTCTTGAGAGATAAGCGCGGATTCCGATGACGACGGTGTCATACTGGCTTAAATCAGCCATCTCGAGCTGTCCTTTTTCAAGGCTCGTGATATTCATTCCGACCGCTTTCAATTTGCCGGATACATTGTCAAAGCCGCTCTCCACATACCCGATTTTTTTCGCTGCATCAAATTCAAGCGGGAAAGCCGCCGCTTTCGTTCCGGCTTCATATAAGGAATAAAAGGTGCCGATGTGTGGATAAGCGATATCCTGAACGGTCGTGCTGATGGTTTGGCCGTCCGCCTCTGCAGCAGGCTTCAATACATAATTGCCTTCCTTTATGCCGGACGGCAGCTGTACGGTAAAGACGGCGGTTTTTTCTTCATTTTTTCTTGAAAAAGAGACCTTCTGATCGTTGTTCGTGACCTTCCACCCGCTCGGAACCTCGAGGCTTAACGCCGCCTTTTCTTTTCCGGCCGTATGATTTCTGGCTGTCACTTTAACTTCAACAGATGATTTCGGTTTTGCGGTATTGATGACAAGACTGTCCGGATCGCTTTTGATGGATACGGCAGGCAGTACGGCAACCGTTTCTTCCGGTTCTGAAAGAATGCCTGAATCGGTTCCGTTTACTTGAAAGGAAACGGCTGCTTTTAAAATGGATGGGTCGTAAGGATTGTAGTAGGATGAGTTTCTTGATGCGGTAATGGAGTAAGTGAAGACGGCCGTTTCACCGGGATTCAGTTTGGTTTTTCCTGTCCTTCCTGTCCGCTTCCATTCCGGCGGAACGCGGAGGGCGGTTTTCAGGTTTTTAATGGTTTCCTTGCCGCTGTTTGTCACCTTCACTTGAACGCGGGAAGATCCTCCGGGTACAAGCGCGGGATTGCTCACCGTTGTTTTCACGGTTATTTCTGATGCTTCAGCCGCAACAGCCATCAGCTGATTTTCCTTCACATCCAGACGGAAAAGAAGGTCGCTTTTCTGTTCTTTGGAAAGCTTGCTTCGGTCTGTCAGCTTTTCAAGCAATCGTACCTGATCGAGGGCTGGGTATACCTCCTCAGCAATCGCTGAACGGTTTGGATACTGTTCGATCAGAGCGTCTAAACGGTCTTGAAGCTTTTCGAGTTTGCCGGCAAGCGCCCGCTCTTTTGAAAGGGAATCGGCGTATTCGGTGAAATTGTAAGGAATGGAGTCAAACAGTGTGCTTTCTTTTTCTGCCAGTCCGGTTCTGGATTTCGTAAGCTTCAAGTGGATGGATCTTGGTTCTGCAGGAAGGTCGCGGCCCATCCCCTGACTCTTATGAAGGAAGCGCGATTGCTCGCCGATTTGAGGATACGTTTTTCCGTAAACCTCATCCATCAATCCAATTTCAAACGAAGTGGTAGCGGTCTTGGCATCCGCAGGGAGGTACAGCTTTTTAATGGACCACGGTTCGAGCCCTTCTTTCAGCTGTTCAGGAAAAATGTCTGGATCAGCAGCATCCTCAAATGCCTTCAGGGTCAGATAATTGATTGTCCGGTGATGTCCATGCTCCGTATCGACATCGAGGAAAGAGGGCATGACCACGTCAGGCCGCCAGGTGCGGATCAGGCGGATCATTCGCTCATAGGCAGTCTGTTCTCCCCAGTTGGAAAGGGTCTCTTCCTTCGATTTGGAAAATCCGAAGTCATAAATCTCATCACTCGGCTTCCGGCTAAGATGGTACACCTTCACCCCGGTTACCTTCGATGCTTCAATGAGCTCTCTGGACCGGATGATGCCAAGGGCATTTCCGAGTTCTTCGCCGATTTCGTTTTGCCCGCCCTCCCCTCTGTTGGCAATGAGGCTTGCGGTCCGTACGCCTTTTCCTCTTGAAAGGTAGGCGAGCAGATCACTTCGCTCATCATCCGGATGGGCTCCTGTATTGAGAAAGCTGACAATCGTACCAAGAGGTTTCAGTGTACTCCAGAGGTCCGGGTCGGATTCTTGTTCCTTTGCACTTGCGGGCAGAATGAGTGAAGCGGCCATCACGACAGATACAGCAGAAGCAAACAATCGTTTCATCAGCCAATCTCTCCTTTACATCACTTTTAAAGCGCTTTCAATTTCTCTTAATACAAGAGACACCGCTCCTACAACCCCCAGGTTTTCTGCAAAAGCTGTCCGTTTGACCGGGGCAGAAACGGATGCGTATTCTGTGATGATTTCCTTAATTCGCGGCATGAACCAGTCAGCGCTTTTTGAGACTCCACCTCCTAAAAGCACGACTTCCGGATTTATAATTGAAATCATATTGGCAATCGCAAAGCCGATATGATCAACTACCTCATGAACAACGCCCAGAGCCGTTTCATCGCCCTGCTGTGCAGCGTGAAAAACGTCTTTAGCCGTAAACGGGGAAGAGGAGAGAAAGTGACCGGGCTTTGATTTTAATTCGGCCTCCATTTTCTGCACGATGGAAGGGCCTCCCGTATACCGGTCTAAAAATCCGTAGCCCTTATGATAAGCAGGCAGGTTCTCACTTTGGCTTTTGGTTTTATCCGTAATCATATAGCCAATCTCACCGGCAGCCCAAGTCGATCCTCTATAGAGCTCGCCATGAATAATCAGCCCGCAGCCAATTCCTGTGCCGATCGAAATCAGGACTACATTCCGGAGACCTTTAGCCGCTCCAATCCACTGCTCGCCAATCACCGCTACATTCACATCATTATCAATCACCACAGGCCATGGAAAAATGGCTTCCGCCTGCTTCTTTAATTCGTAATCCTTCCATCCGAGGCTTGGGGCATCGAGGACAATCCCTCTCTTTACATCGGTCATCCCGGGCGCACCGATCCCCATTCCGAGAATGTTCTCTGGAACTAGCCCGAGTTCCCGCATGAGCTTGGCTGCTGAAAGCTCCAATGCGGTTAAAATCCCCGACAGAAGATGAGTCTGGGTCGGGAACTCATCGACGGCCACAACCTTGCCGGACAAATCGCAAATTCCAGTCCTTACTTTCGTCCCGCCGATATCCACTCCAATGACATAGGCAGCCCTGTTATTAAACAGAAGCTCAATCGGCCGGCGTCCACCCTGTAAACCGGAATGGCCGATCCCGCTTTCCTGAACCCATCCTTCCCTCAGCAGCTCCTCCACTAAAGCAGAGACCGTCGGCTTGCTGATTTGCAGACGATCTGCAATCTCACTCCTCGAAACAGGACCTTCTTCCTTCACACACCGGAGGATCAATCGCTTATTCCTTTCCTTTACGTAGGCGATCCCGCCCAGCTGAATCGGCTTCATCTCTCGTCTCCTTCATGGGGCTTTTTATCCTTTAAGGTTAATGGGCAGCATCATCGTTATTCAGAGGGTCATTGAGGTTGGTTAGTAAAGGTTCCTAACTTACCCGAATTATATTCTGTGAATTCAGATTATTCAACCAAAATATACAAAATAAGGAAAAAGTCTTACGGATGGCGAAATATCCAGCCGTTTTCTGATTACCCGTTTAAATTACCGGCAGGATATCCTAAAATAAAGAGGAAACAAGTAGGAGGTCATAAAATGGAAGAAGCAATCGTTGAGTCCATTCATTTGGATGTCCTGCTGAAGCTAAGCTGTGCTGCAATTGCCGGAATTATCATTGGACTGGAACGGGAATTAAAAGGAAAGCCTCTCGGTTTAAAAACATGCCTCATCGTATCCGTTACGGCCTGTTTATTAACCGTTGTCTCATATGAATCATCTTTTCTTTATGCTGAAGCCTATACCCGGCCAATGGACCCGGGAAGAATCCCTTCGTATGTACTAAGCGGAATCGGTTTTTTAGGAGCCGGAGTTATTTTGCGGAGAAGCAACGAAGTGATTTCTGGATTAACAACCGCAGCCCTCGTTTTTGCCTCGGCAGCCATCGGAATTTCCATCGGAGCAGGCTTTTACTTTGAAGCACTTGCCGGTGTCATCTTTATCTTCCTCGGTGTCCGGATTATCCCGCTCGCTCTTGGGAAGGTTGGAATCAAGCGCTTAAAGCAAAAGGAATTCAAGGTGAAGATTTATGCAGAAAAAAACACCGATCTGACTAATCTTTTGCAATTCCTGAGAGAAAAGGGACTCGGGACAAAACGGGTCCGGATTAAGGAAGAGCCTGCATCGATTGTTGTTTATTGCTCCGTCATTTCTGAAGCAGAGAATTGTCCAACGGCCATCTTCTATGAAATCAGAAAACAGCCCGGCGTCCTTCAAGCTGATGTCGAAAATATGGAATAGAGAAGCAGGATGAAACGAAACCGTCTGCTCTATGCCATTTTTCTTGTTACCGTCATCGGACTTGGCCTATTATCCAGGAAACTCGCTGTCTTCCTGCCGGGCTTCGTCAACTTCTGGCTTGGCGATGCACTTTGGGCAGCAATGATTTTTCTTGGATTTGCCTTTGTTTTCAGCAGAAGAAGAACGATGGTAATTGCGTTTCTGTCAGCCGGATACTGTCTGCTCACCGAATGCAGCCAGCTCTATCAGGCATCATGGATCAATGAGCTCCGAAATACAGGCCTCGGCGGTCTTGTCCTTGGATACGGTTTTCTTTGGACCGATCTCGCGGCCTATGCTCTCGGAATTGCCGTGTGTGCGGGAATGGAATATACAAAAAGACCCTCTGCCCGATAAGCAGAGGGTTTCCTTTTACACAAATTCTGTTTTCACAATGGCTTCCGCAACAAGCGGTGAAAGCGATGTATCATATCGGTCATCAATCCATTTTGCCAGTGTTTTCATCGTGCTGGCAAACTCTTTTTGCTGGGTCATGCTTGTATAAGTGTAAAGGGCAAAAAGATCCTTCTCGAATACCTGTTTCCAGAACGTCTGGTCGCAGCTGCTCCACTGTGTAAGCGATTTTTGTTCTAAAATATCGCGCAGATCAAGAAGATTGTTGCGGTATTTCCTTACCGTATTGGCAGACTTGCCGGCCGATTTCTCTTTGTAAAAAGTCATGAGATCCTCAGCGTAGAAGTTGTTCACCGTATCCGGCCGGAAACCTAATTCCTCATAATATGGAATATCTTCCTGATTAATTTCCGTGCCTCTTCTTGGCGCGGAAGCCGGTTCAAGGGAGGAAGTGCGGGATTCGCCTCCTGTTACAAAAGGAGAAAGCGGCAGTCCAAGTTCTCTGCGGATTGTATTGAAATCCGGCGTCAGATCGCCGTCCTCGATTTGTTTTGAAAAGTTATGCTCATAATTTTTCAGCCAGTGCTCGGCGTCCGCTTTCCTGCCGTTTTGAACCATTTCTCTTAAAGAGAGGTTATCATAAGCAGGAATTTTCTGATCCGCATCCATATTCAGAAAGGCTTGGGAAATAGGGCCGAACCGTTCAGCTGATGCCTCTTCAGGAAGGAACACCATATTGCTGATTTCCGCATTGAATGGAAGAGTAATCGATTTGGACGTTTGATCCATATACGAAAGCGCTACTCCGGTTTTTTTCATCAGCGATTTAAATCCTTCCGCATGCTCAGAGCCAATGCAGGAGAAAGTTAACATTCCATTAACGACTTCCATCGTTCCGAACACATCCCCAACTAGAGCCGAACCCGTCATTTCGCTATCCCTGAACGTTTTCCAATTTCCCGACCAGCTCACCATTTTCTCTTCACCCCAGCGGTCAATGAGAAACTCATCATGCTGTTGGAAGAAGTCAAGCAGCGCCTTCTCATTCTGGACATTATACGTCACTTCGACCTGCTCAAGTGTCTTACTCTCCTGGCTGCCGGCATGTCCCTGTTCCTTTTGAACAATTTCTGCCATCAGCTCAAGGAAATAATCCTGGAGAATCTCCCCGTGGGAAAGACTCTCTGCCGCCATCAGTTCCTGTGCTCTGGAAACCGCCGCTCTTAAGCCTTGAGGAGTCGTAAACGCCCGTAAGCCATGGAACAAATATTGATCTTCAAACGGCTCTAAAATAGAAAGCGTTCCATACCAAGGAATAAAGTCCCCGGAATTCTCCTTGGACCGCACCACCTGGAAAGTCTCAGCTGTAAACTGATCCTCAAAAACAATGGATTGCTCAGACGCATCAATGGCCTGAAGCAGGCGGGGCTTAGAGGAAATCCATGTCTGAATCATATGCTGCTGCTCGCGATTCAGCCTGCCATTCGCCTCTTCATAAAACCACTCCACACCCCGTTTGCCATTCTCAAGCTTCCGAAGGAAATAAAGCCAAAACTCAAAGAACGGATCCTCCATATGCCCGGGAACCGTATTCTCCGTCCGCTTCCTGAATTCCATCAAATACGTATGCATATCTGCACGGCTGTACTGTTTTTGAAAAAACTTACTCATCATATAAATCAGCTCTTGCTTCTGCTGAATAAACCGCTCCTGCTTCACTTCCGTCAGCTGAACGACATTCTCCTTCGACAAACAGCACTTCTTATATTTTTTCCCGCTGCCGCAAGGGCACGGTGCATTTCGATTTATAGACATCTTCTCACCTATCTGTTTTTAAATTTCTTCAATACTCTTAAGTAAAACGCATTTCGGGATGGAGGTCAACCTGGGCGGGGGTGATTTGGATTGAGTTTGTGATGAGGTTTGTTTTTTTTGCACTAGAGTTTGTGATGAGGTTTGTTTTTCTGCACTAGAGCTTGTGATGAGGTTTGTTTTTTTTGCACTAGAGCTTGCGATGAGGTTAGTTTTTCTGCACTGCCCCTCTGTCCTTTAAAGCAACAGGGGAACAAGCATCAGAAGTGCGAAGTCTTGATACGTATGGAGATCGTAAAAGGGGGGACGGAGATTTAGTGCTTTAGCAGAGCGGGGGTCAGTGCATTGCTCTGACCTTCTATGCTTTAAAGAAGTGGGGGAACAAGCATCAGAATTGCAAAGTCTTGATACATATGGAGATCGTAAAAGCGGGGACGGAGATTTAGTGCTTTAGCAGAGCGGGGGTCAGTGCACAGTGCATTGCACTGACCTTCTATGCTTTAAAGAAGCGGGGGAACAAGCATCAGAAGTGCGAAGTCTTGATACGTATGGAGATCGTAAAAGGGGTGACGGAGATTTAGTGCTTTAGCAGAGCGGGGGTCAGTGCATTGCACTGACCTTCTATGCTTTAAAGAAGTGGGGGAACAAGCACCAGAAGTGCGAAGTCTTGATACATATGGAGATTGTAAAAGCGGGGACGAAGATTTAGTGCTTTAGCAGAGCGGGGGTCAGTGCACAGTGCATTGCACTGACCTTCTATCCACTAAAGAAGCGGGGGAACAAGCACCAGAAGTGCGAAGTCTTGATACATATGGAGATTGTAAAAGCGGGGACGGAGATTTAGTGCTTTAGCAGAGCGGGGGTCAGTGCAAACCCCAATAAATCATTGCTACAAAGCTTGAAACCCTGCAATCCCAGTGCAATTTACAAGCTTAAACTCTACATGCCAACCGCTTCTCTCATAATTCCGCCCCAACCTGCATACCCTAACCGTAACCTGAAAAAATAAATTTTGTCAGAAAAGAAGGAAAATACAAAATTATTGGAGAATTATAGGTGTGTTATAGAAAAATATACATAATATGGAGGGGCTATACAAATGAAGAAACACGTTTTGACAACAGTGGCAGCAGCGGCGATCGCCGTATCTGCGGTAGTACCGTACAACGTTTTGAGCACGCCGGTTGCGCATGCGGAAGAAACAAAGGGGAAGCCGGATTACAAAACCCGTGAAGAGATTCCTGTTCAATATAAATGGAATTTGGAAGATATGTATAAGTCTAAGGCTGCATGGGAAGCGGATGTGAAAAAAGCAGAGGATCTGTCTGCTAAATTCAAGAAAGACTATCAGGGCGGAAAGATCGGCAAGAACGTTGTGACGCTGGCTAATGCGCTGAAGGATTATTCTGCGCTGTCTACCATTTCAGACAGAGCTTATGTGTATGCAAATCTTTCGTTTGATGTGAATCAGTCCAATTCCGATCTTCAGGCTCTCACAGACCGTGCCGAAAAGATGTCTGCTAAAATCTCGGGGAATACAGCCTGGCTGAAACCGGAGATCACAAGCATCCCGACAAAAACAATGGAGAAAATCCTGCGCAATAAAACGGTTGCGCCGTATAAATATTTCTTGAAGGATATGGTCCGGACAAAAGCCCATACCCTTACAAAGGAAGAGGAAGAGCTGCTGGCAAAGGTTTCGCCTCTAAGTGACACAGGAACGAACGTCTACGCGATGCTTGCGAAAGATGTAAAATTCCCGATGATTAAAGATTCTAGTGGAAAAGACGTGCAATTAACGCGCTCCAACTTCATTTCCTATATGGAAAGCAAGGATCGCAATGTTCGTAAGCAAGCATATGAAGCGTACTATCAAACCCTTGGAAAATTCCAGGATTCATTCTCACAGACGCTTGCTGCGCAGGTAAAAGGCCATAATATCGGAGCTGAAGTCAGACATTATAAATCCGCTCTTGAAGCGGCGGTTACTCCGAACAATGTGCCATCAAAAGTATATGATCAGCTTATTTCTTCCGTAAACAAAGGCTTGCCGCTTATGCACCGCTACATGGAATTGAAGAAGAAAATGCTGAATGTCGATGAGCTTCATATGTATGATATCTACACTCCAATTGTCGATGCGGATGATACGTACATTCCGTATGAAGATGCAAAAGGAATGGTGCTCGACGGGCTGAAACCGATGGGCGACGATTACCTGAATGTCCTGAAAAAAGCATTTGATGAGCGCTGGGTGGATGTGTATTCCACAGATGACAAAGCGACAGGGGCTTACCAGTGGGGCTCCTATGATAAGCATCCGTACCTTCTTTTGAATTACCAGGGGACAAAGGATGACGTTTCAACCATCGCTCATGAACTCGGCCATGCAGTGAACTCCTACATGTCCAGCAAAAAGCAAAACTACCTGAATTCCAACTATGCAACGTTCACGGCTGAAGTGGCTTCCACTTTAAACGAAGCGCTGCTGTGGAACAGTGAATACAAAAATGCAAAAACAAAAGAGGAAAAACTGTTCTTGCTGAACCAGCGTCTGGAAAACTTCCGTACCACGCTTTTCCGTCAAACGCAGTTTGCTGAGTTCGAGAAAAAGATCCATGAACTCGATCAAAAAGGCGAGGCGCTCAATGCGGAAACCTTCAAAAAGGTATACGGGGAGATCAACCAGAAGTATTACGGCAAAGCAATGGCTGCCGATGAAGAAATCCCAATGGAATGGGCGCGCATTCCGCATTTCTATAACTACAATTTCTACGTATACCAATATGCAACAAGCTTTGCGGCTTCAACGGCTCTGTCCAAGCAAATCACAGATGAAGGTGCACCGGCAGTTAACCGTGTGAAAGGGTTCCTTGCTGCAGGCGGCTCAACAGACCCGATTAGCATCCTGAAAGGCGCAGGAGTGGATATGTCCACATCCAAGCCAATCGACCAGGCGATGCAAGTATTTGAAGAAACGCTGAATGAAATGGAAAAATTGATGAACGAGAAGTAAAAAAGGGGCGGTTCTCCAATTAGGAGAATCGCTTTTTTTGATGAGTACAAAATCATGTGGAAGGGTATGTAAAAATAAACCATTTATACATAAGGGGGATTATAATGAACATGGAAACCGCGGCTGTCCAGCGAAAGAAAAGCCAGGCAAAAGGCTGGATCCTTTTTGCTGCCGCTCTTTTGGTTTTGACTGCCATAGCCTGTTTATTTACATTCGGCTTAAGCGTACAAGTCCATTCAGGAAATGCTATGGAGCCTTCCATATCCAGCGGTGATAAACTGTTAGTAACCCATATCCTTTATACACCGAAAAAAGGGGACAGTGTCCTTGCTGAATATAAACCGGGTCAAAACTTTATTAAGCGAATTATTGCAGGTCCGAATGACACGGTGGCTATAGAGCAGGGGGTTACTTATGTGAACGGGAAAGCCATTGACAAACCGTCATCCCTCTCAAGTGACATGAAAGAAATCACGCTCCCGCCAGAACAATATTTTCTTGTTGGAGATAACCGTGAGGTAAGTATAGACAGCCGTATGCCTGAGATTGGAACCTTTTCTGAAAAAGAAATGAAAGGGAAAGTATTAGCGGTTCTTCCCTTTTAAGATAAAAAACAGTCTGGCTGGTTTGCAGCAGACTGTTTCTTAATGTGTACTATTTTTTTTCCACTTATTAAATTCGAGAAACTCTCTAAACTGTTCTTTCGATACGCCGGAATCCATCGCTTCTTTGACAAGCTTAGACCACTCGGAATCCAGGTTTTTTCGGCTTGGCTCTTCCTTCTGATTTATAAAGGAATGAACAGGTTCGCCTAAAACAGCGGAGACCTTTTCTAAGAACAAAATGGAAGGGTTGGATTGAAGGTTGCGTTCAATAGAACTTAAATAAGATTTAGCCACACCTGCACGGTTCGCTAACTCTGTTAATGAAAGATTGTGCTGTACACGGTATTGACGGATTCGTTCACCAATCATTTGGGTCTCATTCCCTTCTATGGTTCAATCATACCATATAACGAATGAGAATTTCCTATAAAAAGAACGATTTCGACAGATTTTGCTCGACAAATTTTGCAGGTATAGACAGAATGGGCTAACGTATAGGTTCTTAGTCCTTTATCCTGTATTAACCATTTAGCAGCCTGCTTAAGGTGCACCAACTGCAAAGCAAATGATGGCCAAACACAATAGCAGAATGGAATAGAGAAAAATGACAAGCCTGGCAGCAAGCAGTTAAATTGCTCATACAATTTGGAAGCAATCGTATAAGGCGGAGTGAATAGGGGCAGCGAGAGCAGCTCCAATAAACAGCTGTCCATTGTTAGCCATTTGAACAATTCCGTTCCAGCCCGTTTGCTTAAAAGAAACAATAGACTGTATAAAAAGTGAACAATGAGAAGGAATCCTATAAAAAATAAAGATTTACCCAGCAGTTCGTTCAAAACGTTCTCACCCTATTCTAAATAGTAAGAGCCAGTTTTACATAAATAATATAAAAAATCACCATGAGAAGGAAAAGAACGATCATAAAACCAATAATAGATAAACGGGAGACCCACCAGTTCCGATGATCATAAATATGGGAAGAAAAAAGATAAGAAGGCCCGGCAAAAGGGCGAGGAACTCCAAAAAGCTTACGTTTTCTGTGAACCATTCATAAATTCCACATCCTAAACGCCTGCTGATTAAAAAAAGGAAGCTGTATAGGAAATTAAAGAGAGCCATTAACCCTAAAATACCCGCTGCCATCCCAATCATTTGCATCTCTATCCCATCCCTTTTTGAAGTAAATCCAGGAAACTGCTGACGGTAAAATAGATAATCACAGCAGCAAGAATCATGAGTAAAACCCACAAGGAGAACAAAATCCTCTTTACAAACCAGTTGTACTTCAGGACCTTTCTCTTGTAGAGATAGGGTGCTGCCCCTAATAACCCAACAACGATGAAATTCCATGTCTTCGTAAAGATGTTCGCAGCATTCGTAAATAATCCATTTTCATACTGTTCGAAAAGGGTATCCCCCATAATAATGAAGCATGCCGCATAGGTGCATTGTACGGTTAAGAGGATGAGAACAGTGTTTTTTATGGCATTAGCTATTAATTCAGCGAGCATAGAATCCTCCTAACCCTTATTAAAGAATTAAATTTAGAACGGAATAAAATACAATGCAAATAACAGAAAACAAAAGATACCAGCCTATGTATAATGCTTTTCTCATTAGCCAGGAATGGTCTTGCTGGTGAAATTTCTTATAAAAATAAGGACCCATTCCAAAAAGAAATTTTAAAACGAAGTTGGTTAGTTTGGGGAACCAGTGTTTTGGATTTTCAAAGATGCCCCATTCATAATAGTCTAAAAGTGTATTTCCCATAATAATTAAGGTAAAAGCGTATGCGTTTTGACTGACTAGGAGGATGAGGATGAACGTCATTAGGATCATTGCAGACTCCTTCTTTTATAGTTGCCCTGTTAAATAAACTGCCCGAAACAATTAAACTGGTCCACATCATAAAAATAAGTCTTCTTATATACCAGGAATGATGCTGCAGCCTCTTGTAAAGAAAGGGGCCTAATCCGAACATTCCCCTCAGTAGAAAATTCGTTGTTTTTGGAACCCAATGCTTAGGTTTTTCAAAAATGCCCCACTCAAAATACTCAAGAAGCGTGTTTCCAATCAGCAGCAATGAAAAACAGTAGGAACATTGAGCTGTGAGAATCATCGCTATACAAATTTTCAATATCTCTGTTAATGATTCCATAGAAGAATACTTCTTCAGCTGAAAAATTTAAGAGTTTGGCTGACAGCATTAAATAGGATAATGGCGACGATTCCAGCAATGATGAAATAAAGAATATAAAGGAATTTAGATAGAATCCAGGAGTCTTTCTGGCTTTTATAATAAAGAAATGGACCGAGGCCAACAATCGAATACAATATAAAATTTATAATCTTATGGAATATATTGTTACTGTGATTAAAGATCCCTGATTCAAAATATTCGACTTGCGCTTTTCCTAAAATGAGAATGGCAAAGGCATAGCCAAACTGACCAGCTAAAACGGCTAGCATAGATAATTCTATAATTTTGATGAGGCTGTTGGAAATCATTTGTTGCTCCTTTACCGTTTTATACAAAAGAGCTTATCAATATATTAATAATACCCGCCATTAAGATTAACATCAGGACCCATAAACCCATCACCATTCTTTTGACCAGCCAATTGCGATGCTTTGCTTTCTTTTTGTAAATAAATGGGCCTAAACCAAACAAAGCATATGCTATGAAATTCCATATTTTCGTAAAGAGATTCTTCCCATTTGCAAAGAGTCCATCTTCGAATTGGTCGTGGATTGTGTCGCCCATTATAACGATACATGCAGCAAAGGTACATTGAATAATGGAGAGGATAAGAATGGTGTTTTTTAAAAATTCTGCTGCAAGAAACATCAAATGATCTCCTTTACCGTTATTAATCTTCAGGATTAAGCACAGGTGAAAATAGAAAACTGCAGGAATGCTCCTGCAGTTTTTTATGAAGATGATGATGCAGATGATGATGCAGCAACAAACCCCACTCCGTTAATCACTTGATACCATTCATCCGCAGGGTTCAATCGGACAGAGACGGGTGTTACTGGATTATCTGTATATTCAGCGACCCAAACTCCGTTAGTGGAAGGGAGGAAGAATACAATGTTTTCAAGGTATGTGTCTTCTTCCTTATCTGATAAAGCGAAATTTGAGATGTTAAATAAAGACCAGTTGTTTTCTTTAAGATCATGAATAAATTTCTCGAAGCTTTCACGTTGAAGAGTATCGGTCTCGTATTTGGCTATTACTTGATTAGCGTTTTCATATTTGCTGAGTGTATCGAAATCTTCATCGCTCAGACAAAATTCATGATTAGAAAATTCGCTGCTTATTTCAAAAGAATAGTAATTTTTGATGATTTTTGGAATTTCTTCTGTTTCTACATATGAAAATTCGTGGATGATGTCTTTGTAGATAGTATGTGCCAGCCAGCCGTTATCAGTTACTTTATGGAACAAGAACGCACTCATATTTGGCGCATCCGAACAGCGAATCATCCTTTTAGACTCTACATACGATTTAATAAAACTCTGCATGTTGTCATTTAAGGGGAATTCCCCTTCTTCGTCTTTTCGTTCATCCCATATTTGTTTAAGTATTAAGTGGGGAATTGTGATTTGAAAAACTAAGTTCCAATCTTCTTCAGTACGGTCTCCATATGAACCAACAGCAATTCCTTTAGCAAATTCGTGATAACCGCATACTGAGACGAGTACAGCCAATTCTTCAGTAGTACAGGATATTTGATGGTTCACTGCTAAACTCCTCCTTCGAGTTAGATAAATAAATTAAGAATCGTACTAATAATTGAGTAGAATAGTATACAGACTACTGAGAACAATAGATACCAGCCTAAGTATAGTGCTTTCCTGGAAAACCATGATCGTTCTTGATTATGAAGTTTTTTGTAAAAATAGGGGCCAATTCCAAAAAGGAATCTTAAAATAAAATTTGTTGTTTTAGGAAACCAATGCTTTGGGTTCTCGAAAATTCCCCATTGATAATATTCTAGGAGTATATTTCCCATAATGATTAAGGTGAAGGCATATGCGTTCTGACTGACTAAAAGTATTAGAACAATGACCTGGATTATTTCTATCGTTGATTGCATTATGCAGGCTCCTTAGACTATAGATAATTAGTTGAACCACCCTTTTACAGATTTAAATGTATCAGAAATGGCTTTTTCAGTTACTTTACCGACCTTTTTAACGCCTTTTTCGACAACTCCTCCAACTTTTTCTCCAACATCTTTAATTTTGTCTCCAGCTACGACACTTACTACGCCTCCAGCTAATCCGCCAATGGCCCCTCCTACAACTGTACCGACCGGACCTCCAATAGCAGTTCCTGCAATTGCTCCAATTTTAGCACCGCCGCTGATTGCAGCTAAGTCTGTAGCAAATCCAGCAAATGCTCTTCCAGTTTTTTCTCCGACTGTTTTGTTTTTATTTTCAGCACTAAAAAATTCACCTGCGTTCCCAGCTATGGAAATAACTTGCGATGCAATTGGTACACCTTTTCCTAGTTTTAAAAGTCCCTTTGCATCTGCAGCCCTTTTGGCTACATCTTTGACGCCGGTTTCAATTCTGCTTCCAAACCCATCCATGAATTTTTTGCCATCCAGCCAGCCGTTGAAGTTTTTAGGAAATCCGGCTGCATGTTTTACTAAATGAGCAGGGCTTGTATAAGAATTAACAAATTTATGAGCCATCTTGATTACAGGATTGGTGGGCTGTGATTTCGAGAAGTTTTTAAGCCATTTAGCTGCAAAATTGGAATGCCTTCCTTTAGTAGTCCAAGAAGGATCTACTCTAACGGTGAATTTATAATTTCCTTTTACGCGATTCCAGAACCGCGGCTTAACCCCGCCTTTATAATGAATTCTAATTTTTGAGCCCACTAAATATGCTGGAACTCCTGATACGAACTGAGAGGAGATTAGTAGTGTATCTGCAACCCCTAACTTTTCCCCAACATCTCCCAATGAATTTAGTGCAGTATCTCCTACATTCATAAACCGTTTAATTAACAAGTCATTCTTCAAACTTTTGTGACTACCAACATCAGACAGCTGCCCCGGCATATACCCCCCAACCGACAATTTCCCGCTTTCATACATACCGGAGATTTCGCTTACATAGGACTTTAATTTCTGCACGTCCTGATCTACCGTCGTGAGCTCGGACGTTTGTGTTTGGTCAAACTCGGTTAGCTGCTTGATTGTATCGTCCATGTCTTTCTTTGCATCACTTACTTTACCAGCTACACCGCTGTCGTCAAGGTTACTTACCGATGCGATGGATTTAATGGTATCGATGATTCCGTTCGCTTCGCCGGTCAGATCGGAGGTGTAGTTTTTCGTTTCGTTTAAACCGGTTGTGAGTTCACCTTCCAGAAAACTTTGTTTAATCATACCGCTTTTTTCAGGTTCAAGTGTCTCAAGATCTTCTTTCATTTTTTTAAGTACCCGCTCGTAGTTCTCAAATAAGAAATCATAGTAAGCGAGAAGGGGCTTATGCGTTTCTCCATAAAAAGAACGGATTGCCTGGGCGCCTTTACCAGTAAAAGTATAGAGGTTTTCGATGGATTTGACATCCTCCTCTACTTTCTTCAGCTGCTCTTTTTGTGATTTAATTTCTGCCAGTGCTGTTTTAATACCTTGGCTCAGTGATTCAACGTCAAGAGTTTTCATTGCTTAGGAATGCTCCTTTCTTTATTTGAAGGAAGCGCCAACTTCCTCGTCGGTTTCCTTCATTGATTGGATGGATTCTTTTGTTGCCTGAACATTTTTCAGGAGAAGGGCTTTGTATTGATCTGCTGCGTCTTGAAGTGCTTTGTTCAGCTCATTGATTTTTTTGACGGCATCCAGTTCATTTCCGCTTGCAAAGTCGCTTGGCAGGGAGGAGGTAAAGGCTTGAGAGGACGACTGAAGCTGATCGGTGACTTTATTTACTTCTGCTATATCTATGTTAATTTGTTCACTCATTGTACGGACTCCTTTCTAGTTCGCTTTCGCTGCTGCATCAGCTGCTGCTTTTGCCTCAGCAGCGAGTCTTGCTTCTTCTGCAGCGATTTGTTCTTTTAAACTCTTAATCTCTTCTTTTATTTCTTCTATTCGGCGCTCAATCTGATTGAGGACATCCTCAAGCTGTCCGTCGAATAGATCCTTGTATTCTTCTTTTAATTCGGTTCGGATCTTGTCAAAGTCCGTTGCGTGCTCTCCCTTAAAAGTGTCAGCTGTCAGCTCGGGGTCCTTGCACATCGTTATTTTAGCTTTAAATTCCTGCTGGATCCCCTCAAGCTTTGGTTTCGCTGCTTCCAGTTTCTCGAGCTCCTCTTCTTTTTTTCTCAATTGTTCATAAAGATAGGATAAATAGGCTGACATCGTTCATGAAGCCTCCTTAAAAATCTTGATCATTCGTCAAAAATGTACGTATTCTTCTATATTAAACAATGGGATAAATTAGGTTAAATGGGCAATTTCCCTTATATTGGTGAATAAAGCTAAGCCTTTTGAACTGATTTGGGTCGTATTTAGTATTTTTACCCATAATATTCAAACATTAACCAGTAATTTCTATAACTCTGTGTCGAGAAGCATGAAAAAAAGCAGGCTGCGGGAAACAGGCAGTCTGCTTAGGGAGGGCAATTTATTTTATTATCGAAATGAAACTGGTTTTTTGCGAAATGAAACAGTTTATTATCGAAATTGACGATATATAATCGAAAATCGCCATATATTCGCGATTCGGTTTAATAGGATAAAACCCGACACAGCCGGATCAGCTCTTCACCGCGAGTTCCTCGATTTTCTCCTTATTCTCACTCATCTGTACCTTCATTCCTTGAGATAGTTTCTCCATAATTTCTGTAGTGGAATAATCTTTGTAGCTGATTTCCTGTCTTAAAAAGTCCGCGCATGTGTTGATAAAGGAGTTGGCGATGGCTTCTGTTATTTTCCGGTTGAAGCTTCCTGCTACAAGACCGATAACCGGTGAAAGCAGGAGGTTGGTTTTTCCGATGGTTTTCCCGGCGAGCTTGGCAAGAGTAGAGGCGCCTTCCTTGCTTAGCTGTTTCGTTCCGTATTTAATGGCCGCCTTGCCGAGTGTCCGCCCGCCTTCAGCGGCTATAAACGGAAGGAGGATGGATTGCAGGAGCGGTCTCGCTTCTTTTGCGAATCGGAGGAAATTTCGGTTTACCGGAATTCCCATGACTGTCATGATGTCTCTTGCCATGTAGAGATAAACGGCGCTTCTGCCCATCACATCCATGCCGATCGGAAAAGCCTCTGCCGCATGAGCAAGATTTTTATAGCTCACGGGGCTGCTGGAGTCGAGACGCTCCTGGATCAGCTTTTTTGCTGAATCGATTTTCCTTTCCACTTCAATTTTCTGCGCGGCTGTAAAGGCTCTTCTTGTGGCTTCCGGAATGATGTCGAGTGTGACATCAATCAAATTCGTCAGCCCGTGAGGCGGAATTTTTACTTCTCCAAGCATGACTTTCTCCTTTGCCAGCACACGGCAAATCGGAAGGTGAGGAAGTTCTTCCTTAATAAACTTCAGAAAGGATTCATTCTGGTCAAACGTCTGGGTCAAAACGATCACGACCGGCATATATTCAGAAAAACTGCGGATCCATTCGATTTCTGTGTTTTCGAGGCGCCTGCTCTCATTTGAGATGCAATACCACATAATGTGCAGGTGGTCGGCTGCATCTGTTGAAGAGGCCCGCTTGCGGATTTCACTGACAATTTGTTTCCTCGAAATTTCCCGCTGCTCCAAATCAAGCTCCATCCCTTTCGTATCAAACAAGTGAACGGGAGCCTCCGGAATCCTGTACTCTATGATCGCCTTGGAAACAGGCTTTCCTACACCGGTTTCTGCCTCATCAAAACCGAAAACCGAATTAATGAGGGTACTCTTCCCAACGCCGGTTTTTCCGGACAGGACAATGTTTGGCTTAATAAAATTCCGGTTGAATTCATCATTTAGTTCACTCAATTCATCCTGAAGCCGCGACAGTACATCACTCCACTGTATATCATCTCCGGATTTACCCACCATTTACGCCCTCCTTTTGGTCATGTTTATCTATACCCGTAAAAATGTATTGTTACTATATCTTTTTCCTGCAAAATCAGACAAATTTCCCGCAGCTCATTAAAGAGGCATCTGGCTACCCGCAAATGAAACCTTTATAATAGAAGAAAAAACGGGAGGCCCCCATGAATAACCTATCCTTCTGGATGTGGTATCTCATCGCAGCTGTCTGCGGCGGACCCATCCTTTACAAACTGTTCGGAACCGACACAACTGCCCTCCTTGTGGCGAGCGGCATCTACTTTGTGGTCGTCATCATCCTATTAAACAAATGGAAATCCCGCCGAAACGCAAGGAAAAGCGAAAGCGATGTTTAGGATCTGTTAAAACGGGTAATATTCCTCTTACAGATTATTTAAAAGAGGGGTATTTACAATGTTTAACTTTGACCGATCATCCTATATATCTTATTTAAAACTAGTCCGTAACGTATCCATTTTAGGGATCATCGTCTTTTTCGGCTACTACCTGACCCTCCAGCTGCAGGCAGGAACGGCCCAAATCGGCTACATCTACGCTGGCTTTGCCTCTGCAATTGGTACCGCCATCACTAGCTATTCCATTATAAAAATGAAAAGAAATGCTGCCGGAAGCAGATGATGAGAAGGAAGGGGGAACCCTTCTTTTTTTGTTGGTTTGGATTGGTTTGGATTGGTTTGGGCTGGTTTGCAGTGGTTTTGGTAGGTTTGCAGTGGTTTTGGTAGTTTGCATTGGTTTGGGCTGGTTTGCACTGACCCCTGCCGCATCACCGCACTGGGGGGCAGAGCAGAAAACGCGTCCCCCTTGTAAGGAAAAGGATGCTGGGAGAGGGGGACGGAGCTTTAGTGCTTTATCAGAGTGGGGGTCAGTGCATTGCACTGACCCCCATCACATCACCGCACTGGGGGCCAGAGCAGAAAACGCGTCCCTTCTTGTAAGGCAATGGGTGCTGAGAGAGGGGGACGGAGCTTTAGTGCTTTATCAGAGCGGGGGTCAGTGCAAAACCCAACTTCCCTCTCCAAACTAAAACTTCCTCTTCCCAACCTCCGCCAATTCTCCTACAATAGAATTAAAACGCTTACAAGGAGAACATCTATGGTGTACCTCAAACGGTTTCTCTATGTTACGGCCATTTTGATTTTTACGGCGATGGCTTTTATGACAATTTATTTTGGGAAGGAAACGTTTCATGTGACAGAGGCGGTGGCGGGGAAAAAAGAAGCGCGGCCAAGCTATCATTTTGTGCTGATACCGGAAGAACTCGATAACGAATATTGGGGTCTAGTACATGAAGGGGCCCAGGATGCGGCGAAGGATCATGGGGTGTTTCTTGAGTACCTCGGTCCGAAGCAGGCGAATATAGATGAACATTTGAAGACGATTGATATGGCGATTGCCGGGCAGGTGGATGGACTGATGACACAGGGGATTGTTGATCAGAAGTTTACCCCGCTTCTCAATAAGGCGGTAGAGAAGGGCATTCCGGTTGTGACGATTGATACAGATGCCCCGAACAGTGAGCGGGAGGCCTATATTGGAACGGATAATTATTATGCAGGGATACTTGCGGGGAAGGCGCTGATCGCGGATACGAAAGGTCCGCAGACCGTGGGGGTCATCACCGGCCGATTTGAAGCTTCCAATCAAAAGCTCCGTGTACAGGGTTTTTTAGATGCCATTAAATCTGAACCGCGGATTAAGGTCGCGGCTAAGAAGGAATCGAGTATTACGAAAGCAGGAGCGGTAAAGGCGGCCTACGATTTTTTTCAGGAGTATCCGAATTTGAGTGCACTGTACGGGACGAGTGCGCTGGATGGAATCGGCATCGCCCAGGTGACGGAATATTTGAATAAAAAGATTTATATCATCGGCTTTGATACCCTCCCGGAAACGCTCAAATATATGGAAAAAGGCACGATTAAGGCGACGGTTGTTCAGTATCCATACCAGATGGGGTACAAAGGGGTGGAAACGCTGCTTCAGCTGAAAAAAGGGGAGGAGCCGAAATCGATTCAGCATACCGATACGGAAGTGATCCGCAAAGGAAATCTGCCGCTTATTCCATCTAAGCCGGAGGAGGGACAGCAGAGATGAAATCGATCCGCACGAAGCTGCTCATTTACTTTTCCGTTTTTGTGGCCCTGTTTAACATCGTAACCTTTTCCATTTATTTCAGCAGCAATCGGATTGTATCCGAATATCATCAGAGCTTTCAGGGGTTTCTCCTTTTTAATGAAGTGTCCCAGCAGGCAAACTCGATTTATGAAAAAATCAATGGGTTTGCAGTCGAAAAAGACGGGAAGTTTGTAAGGGAATATGACCAATTAAAGCGGGATTTCAGCCGGAATATGAAGAAGCTTGAGACGGAAAAGCCCGGCGGCGTAGGCGATTCCCAGCTTCATAATTACCGGAACATGATGCAGAGTCTTCTGACAGAGAGTGATTCAACCATAGAGGAAGTGAAGACGAGTCAGATCGATGACTATTTGCTTCATTTAAAGGAAGTCCGCAATATTTCTTCCTATATCCAGGAATCAACGCTTACTTTGCTCAACATGGAGCTTTCGGAATACCGGGCCTTTTATCAGGATATGGAAAAGCGGAATCAGGCGTTTCAGTGGTTTACAATCAGCTTGTTTACATCAACACTCCTTTTGGCGCTGCTGCTTGCTCTTTTTTTCTCAAGGGGAGTAACCCGACCGATCCGCCAGCTGTCGGATGCAGCGAAAGAAATTGCTTCTGGCCGGTTTGAGGGGCCAACCATCGCTTTTACATCCAACGATGAAATCAGTGTTCTGGGGGAGTCGTTCAATTATATGAAGAATAACTTGAAGCGGCTCATTGAGGAAATAGAGGAGAAATCAGAGCTCGATCAGCTGCTGAAGGAGCTGGAGCTCAAGCATTTGCAAAATCAGATCAATCCCCATTTCCTGTTTAATACACTCAACACCATTACAAGGATGGCTTACCTGGAGGATGCAGCGGTGACAAGCAGGCTGATGGAATCGGTATCGAAGCTGCTCCGGTACAGTCTTGGTGATTTGAATAAAACGGTGACGCTTTCCGAAGAAGCAAGTGTCGTTCAGGAGTATTTTTATATTCAAAAAACAAGGTTTGCGGACCGGATTACGTTTAAGACGGAGATTGATGAGAACTGCCTGGAAAGCTTAATCCCAAGTTTGACCCTGCAGCCGCTTGTAGAAAATGCGTTTATCCACGGTGTGGAAAACAATGAGGATGGCGGTGAAATTACGCTGAGAATTTTCTCGCAAAAAGGGATCCCTGTAATTGAGATCAGCGACAACGGCGAAGGCATGACAGACGCGCAGGTGGAGCAGATTTTCAGCCAGCAGGAGCATGCCCATGAAATCAGCAGCGGGCATTCAACCGGTATCGGACTGCGCAATGTCATTCGGAGGCTGGAGCTTTTTTATAAACGAAAAGATGTGCTGCAGATTGATTCGAAAAAGGGTGCGGGAACGACCATCCGAATCCGATTGGAGGAAGCGGGATGAAGCTTGTCATAGTGGATGACGAGATGATTGAACGAAAAGCAATGCGCAAGTTTATTGAGCAAAGCATGACAGGGTTTGAAGTAGCCGGGGAAGCGGCAAACGGAAGAATGGCGGTCGAGCTTGCGGCTGAGCTCAAGCCCGATCTCATGCTGATGGATATAAAAATGCCGGGAATGGACGGCCTGGAAGCCATCCGGCAAATCCGGAAAATCAATCCGTTCATCCGGTTCATTATGGTTTCTGCCTACGACTCGGACGATTACGCGAAGGAAGCATGGAAAGAAGGCGTAAAAGAATTCATTTTAAAGCCCGGCAAAAAAGAAGATACTATTTCCGCCTTATTCCGGGTTAAAAAAGAAATCGAAGGAAACCCAAGCGGATCAGCCGGGAGAGAGGATCTCATGAAAAGAGAGCTGGCGGAAAGAATGATTCGAAAGCAGGCGACTGCAGTAGAATATCGACGTTTTCTAGAGCACTTTCCCGATGCAAAAGGAGGATTTTCACTCGTGATTTCCGGCTGTACAGGCACGGAACTGCACCCTGTCCTTGACCGCCACTCTCCTGTTCCTTATGTATTCGCACAAGAAAAGAATGATCACATGGTGATCTTGTTTTTAGCGGAAGAGGCAGAGGAATCCGTTGTAAGAAATGATGCTCTCCGCCTTGCGAGAATGATCACATTCTCCTTGAAAGGGAGCCGGGCTGGAGTCGGGTATCCTGTTTCATCTATAGAAAACTTTTGGAAATCCTACCGCGAGGCGGAGGCTGCCTGGGCATCCATTTCTGCGGACGACTCTGTGGCCTACCAGTTCTATCATGAGGAAAAAGCCAAGTAAACTTGGCTTTTTTAATAGGAAGGAGAGGACGCTCCAAGAAGAGCAGACGCTTTATCTAAATACAACCCTGTATTCAACAGGGCCTCCGTACACTGCTCAATCTCCGCCAGGTCCATCGTATCAATCGCACCCGGATAATGCTCCACCACATAATCAATTTCTTTCCCTGCCAACAAAAATAATTGATGGACCTCAGCCATGCTTGCGGGCGGTTCAAGTGCCTTCAAATCATCACTTGCTCCCTGCATCTGAACCAAAGAATCCGCCAGTTCCTTCACCCAGCCGGAATCTGTTAAGAGCGAAGGATCATTGCTCGCCTCTAAATTCAGCTGCCCGAACGCATAAAGACCAGCAGAAAGCTGTTCCAGCATCGGTGCTACTTCATCTAAATATTGAAGGCTTTCCCCATCGGTGTCCGGAACAGCCGGTTCATCAGGAACAACAGCGTCGGGCTCATCCGTTACAGGAGGTTCTGCTGGCTCTTCAGGAACAACAGCAGGCGGCTTTTCCTGAACCGGCGGCGCCGGATCAGGCTGTTTTTCATCAGCAGCCGGCCTCTCTTCCCTCGGTTTCTCGTTAATGACGCAACCGCTTAATAAAAAACATACACCCATCCAAATGAATAATCCATTCTTCAAAAACAGTCCTCCTCAAAGCTACCTAGAATTCGTATGGGTTATCGTATGGGTGAGAAGAGGGGGCTGTGCATGGTTAAAATGGGAAGGCGGGCTTTGTATGGGGATACAGGGGGTACGGGTTTGCGGGTTTATAAGTTTACAAGTTTCAAAGAGGCGCCTGACCCCTTCTGCTTCACCGCATGTGGGGACAGAGGAACGAAGCCCGCAAGCCATGCGTGGCAAGGAGTTGCGAAGATGGTGCCAGAGCTTTAGTTCGGCAGAGATTGTGGGGACTGGCACGGTGCCAGTCCCCTGTTGCTTTACCGCAAATGGGGACAGAGTAAGTGGCCTTCAAACCATTGGGGGACAAGGGCTTAACGGGGGTGGTGCCAGAGCTTTAGTGTGGTAAACGAGTGCGGGTCAGGCACCAGCCTGATGAAAGCACTAAGCGCTGGGTGAATCGGTAGACGAGCCACCCCTCTCCCCACAAAAAAAATCCCCCTACCAATCCCGGCAGGAGGATTTCCTTCTATCTAACTCTAAAACGCCGCACGCTCAGCCAGTAAAATACGCCGAATAAAATGACGGACCAGAGGAGGGAGATTCCGGGCTGGACTTCGCCTATGGTGAAGATGGCGGGCATTTTTCCTCCGACGGATTGTTCGTCTGAGATTAGTAAAAACAAAAAGATGTTGTTGGCGGCATGGGCTCCGATGGATAGTTCGGCCGATCCCGTTTTAAGGGCGATGAAGGTAAGCATGAATCCGGCTGTTATGTATTCCAGTCCAACGAGGAGAGCGGACCTTCCCATTTCAGGGTTGCTGAAATGAAGGGAGCCGAATATCAGCGCGATAATGATCGCGATGATGATCGGGCTTTTGATTCCCTTGCCCAGCCACTGGACAAGGAATCCTCTAAAAAAGAGTTCTTCCACCGTTGTTTGGATCGGTGTGAAAAACAGAACGAGAACGAGAAGGATTAAAAATTGGGGGACAGAGGTTTCTTCGTTGAGCGTTAACCCCTCCCGGAAGATAAGCCAGTCTGCCAGATTCAAAATGGCATAGATTCCGAAAAACATGCCGAAGGCCCACCATATTCTCCTCCAGTCTACTCGCTCCCGGGCGGTAATCAGGGAACGGAGTGTCCGCTTTTGAATATATTTTATTGCTATAAAAATTCCGAGCAGCCAGAAGAGGTACATAACATGAAGCAGGACAAAATCGATGAAGGGAGAGATCCCCACAGCCATCCCGAGCCCGGTATCAAAGTAAGTTTGTTCGTTTCCATCCATCGCGACGAAGAGCAAAAGTCCGATTCCGTAAAAGGCTCCTCCAATGATGACAAATAAAAGGATGAGCAGGAGTGAGGATAAGTAGCGTTTCCATGAATTTTTTCCGGCAGCAGGGTGAATATACGTTTCGTGCATCGTGGTTCCTCCTAATCATTACAAAAAATATACATTTAATTTACAATAAACATACAAAAAAGGAATATTTTGTCCTATATAATAAGTATTGAAAAATAGTTAAATATTACTATTTTATTCTAAAGAAGAGAGGTGAGTCTGAATGAATATGATGAAATGGAAAAAATCTCTTAACACTCCATACCTGGCGGGCAGTGTGTTAAGAGAAGTCAGGCATACAAGCCTAACCATATCATACCATTTTTCTAGATAGATAATAAGGGGGAGCTATATGAAGGAAGTCAATGGTTACATCATTGTTAAAAAAACAATGGGGCTCGAATCCAAATGGGATGAGTATGGCCATGTCTATACCATCATCCATGAAGAGCATGGAAAACTGATCATCCGCAAATCCGCTACCCGGATTATTGAGGAAAACTGCATATTCTATGGGAGCAGCTATAAAGGCCGGTTAAAGGCCTCGGGTGAAATTCTCGCGGGTCAGAAGCTTTTGCCGGTATGTATATGTGAATTTAATGATATTTATATGTTTCCCACCATGTCTCCGAAAAGCGATGAGGTCATTTGGCTTTCCATTGATCATGTTAAAGATGTACGCGCGTATAAAAGTAAATCGGCCGTCGTTTTTTCGAATGGAGAGCAGCTGTTTGTGCCTTTACTGAAGGAATACATAACGAGCAAGCTTGGAAAAACGTCTCAGCTTGCGATGACTTTTCAGCAAAGAAGGAGATTTTTAATCGAAAATAAGTATCTGCACGGGTTTGCTCTATTTAAATGAGTGGCGGATGCAGTCTGGATATGAAAAGGTGACCGGTTCGTCCGGTCACCCTTTTTGTATAAGAAGCTGCTGGATAATGGCTTCAAGCGGCTTCGGTTTGCTGAAGATATAGCCTTGTCCCTGGGGACAGCCGATGGAGTGGAGAAAGGAGGATTGTTCAGTGGTTTCCACTCCTTCTGCAATAACAGTAAGGCTTTTGCTTTCTGCTATCTGGATGACAGCCTGTACGATGGCGGCATCCTGCTCGTTATTCAAGATGTCTTTAATAAAGGAGCGGTCGATTTTTACAATGTCGATGGGAAGGATCTTCAAATAGTTTAATGAAGAGAATCCTGTACCAAAATCATCCAGGGCAATTTGGATGCCTGCTTCTTTGAGGATGTGAAGCTGGTTTAAAACGAGTTCAAAGTGACCGATGACCACACTCTCTGTGATTTCAATTTTAAACTGGCGGGCAGGGACATCGTGTTTTGCGAGTTTTTCCATGATAAAGGAAGGGAGTGATTCATGGTAAAACTGTTTAATGGATATATTGACCGCAACATTTATATCCGTAAGCCCTAAATCATTCAGCTTTCTCAAATCAGCAGCTGCCTGGTCGATGACCCATTCCCCGAGCTTTCGGATGATGCCGGTTTCCTCTGCAATCGGAATGAATTCTGCCGGAGACACCGAACCGAGGCGGGGATTGTTCCAGCGAATCAGCGCCTCGAGCCCGGTCATTTCCATCGTGTTCAGGGAAATTTGGGGCTGATATTGGAGCGAGAACTCGCTTGAATCCAGTGCTTTTTGCAGTTCCTTTTCAATCGCGACTCTCCTGGCTAAATTGCTGTTCAGTTCCGGGTTAAAAAGCTGGAAGGTGTTTTTGCCCTTTTCCTTCGCGCTGTACATGGCCAGATCGGCGGTTGAAATGAGGCCTTCAATATCCTCTGCGTGCTGCGGAAACAAACTGATTCCGATGCTGCACGTAACACGTACTTCATTATCACCGATGGAAATCGGTTTTGAAATGTCGTCAAGGATTTTTAAGGATATTTCCTCAATGGTTTCTTCCCCGGTTAGAGGGACGGCAATAAGAAATTCATCTCCGCCGTGGCGGCAAAGGATGGCTTTTTTCCCGCAGGCTTCCCGGATGATCACTGAAATTTCCCTCAGCAATTCATCCCCCGTGTCATGACCGAGTGAATCATTAATGAGCTTGAAACGGTCCAGGTCACAAAACATCAGAGCGACCGGACGGCTGAATTGGGAGGCGACCCTCAGCTCCTTTTCAAGATGCTTTGTAAAGGAATACCGGTTATGCATATTCGTTAAAACATCAAAATGAGCAAAGTATTCGAGCTTTTTTTGCTTTTTTCTTAACTCCTGCATAACCCGGTTGAAGTCAATGATCAGCTGCTCAAAGCTTTTAGTCAGCCGGGAAACTTCGGTGATTCCTGTTTTCGGCCAGACAATGTTCTGCGCCGTTATTTTCGACGCGGAAATTTGTTCGGTAATGAAAGACAGCCTTCGGATGGATGAGACAAGAGTGCTGCTCAGCCAATAGGCAATCGCAATTGAAATACCGATAAAAATGAAAATCAATCCGAAAAGCTTAATATAGCTGGCAAAAAGTTTATTTTGATACGGCTCAATCTGTACTTGTATGAAAGGATGCCAAGGGATGTACGGGATATCGGCTCTTACAGCCAAATACGATTCTTTCCACCGTGACATTGGATTGGCATCCGCGTTTTCAAGCGGATTCATCATAAATGGCTTTGATGGCACGACCTCATTTGTCAGCTGCTTCTTTTTCACCTGGCTCAGCTGGTACATAGAGAGCATCTGCCTATTGTAAAGACTGACGCTCGTATCCTCTCTCTGATCCATTCTATTAAGCATCCCCAATAAATCCTGCACTCTGTAGGTGGCCACTGCAAACCCAAAATAATTTTTTTCATGGATAGGAACGACAATGCTCGTCAGCTGCTGCCTTGTAAAAGGATTAAAATAAACATCTGTCACATAGGGGTACAGCCGGGTCATCTTTAATTTTTTCAGATCGTAGAAGGCCAGACCGGTTTCTTTCGTGTATTCATAATCCAATGCATACCGCTCGTTATAGATATAAATATCCTGAATATAAGGAAGCGTGCGTCCGAGCTCCTGCATCTGCTTTTCCATACTTTCGCGATGGCCGACGTAAAGCCGAAGAGTATTTAAGGCGGCTTTATGAGAGGTTTCCCAGCTCGTCAAAGAATTGGAAATCATTTTCGTCTTCGTTACAGCGGAATGGCTTACCTCCTCATATACTTCCCGGTATTCCTTATTGCCTTCGTAAATAAGGAGGAACATAGCCGGGATGAGAAAGACCGAGGCGAAGGTAATAAAAAGAAGCTCCTGAAATCGCTTCGGTCTTAGTTTTTTAATAACATACTGTTCATAAATGAGATGAAGAATGGAGAAAATCAGGCAATTTAACAGGCCGTTCACCATATATTTGAGACTGATGATTGATGTGTCAAGCCACTCTGTTTCGAGCAGACCGCAGTAGGACAAAAAAATGATAGGGGTCCCGATTAAAAGCCAGTATAATGCATCGGATATAATAATGTTTAATCCCTTTTTACGCTTCAGCCAATAGACGGCAAGTACTTCTGCGGTTAAAATGAGGAACCCAAAAAAATGACCCCATAGGAAAAAGGTTACGAAACTGGAGAGGGAAGAGGCAATAATGCCTGGTTTGATGCCGTAAGTAAAGACAATGATAAAAATAAAGATGGATCCGAATAAAAAATCGATCCCAAAAAACATTTCGATTGAGTAATAGTTGCCGAGTATGCCAAGCATCGTTAACAGGAGGATGCCAAGCCATGCATGCTTAAATGTACGCTGAGAAGTCAATAGGATCACCATGATAGAATTTTGTCGGATTTGAAGGTTCGCTTACTTATTATAAAGTGGATTAGGAATTATGCGCTAGAGAAAGCAAGAAGAAAATAAATTAAATAGGTTAATGTACCTATTTGAGGAAAAGTAAAAAACCCGGTTTTCACCGGATTTATTGGGTACTAGCAGTATTTGGAGGGATGTCCAGACTAGCTTTCAGTTCATTCGTTAAGGCGGTCCGGTTTTCTTCCGGAACTTCAAGGTAATAGATGCCGTCTATTTTTGTTCCTTTCCCATCAATGGAATGCTGAACCATTTTTTGGCTGGCGTCACGGTAATTGGAGACCATGTCCCACATATTATCAAAGGACATATTGGTTTTTACGTTGTTCTCAACCACACTGAGCATATCACTGAATTTGGTGATGGATTGTATGTTGGCGCCTTTGGCTATAACGGCTTCAATAATTTTGCGCTGGCGGAGCTGTCTGCCGAAGTCCCCATCCGGATCTTCGTAGCGCATGCGGGAATACTTAAGTGCCTGCTCACCATTTAGAGTGATCGGGCCTTTTTCAAAGGTTTCGCCTTCATAAGTAAAGGCAAGGTGGTTGTTAATCTGCACACCGCCTACGGTGTCAACGACTTGCTTAAAGCTTTCCATGTTTACTTTTATAAAATAATCCACATCCACACCGAGGAACTTCTGAACGGTTTCAATCGCCATCTTCGTCCCGCCAAATGCATAGGCGTGGTTGATTTTGTCCGTTGTGTTATGTCCGACAATCTCGGTTCTTGTGTCACGCGGAATGCTGACCATGTGCATTTCTTTTTTGTTTGGATTAACGGTCATGTAAATTAATGAGTCCGACCGGCCGGAATCTCCTTTTCGTTCATCTACTCCCATGAGGAGGATGGAGATCGGTTCCTTTTTTTCTAAATTGACTATAGGCTTCGTTTTTGTGACCTTGACCTCTTCCTGAATATTCGCAACGGTATCATTTGTTCGTTTAAAAAGATATCCTGCATATAATCCGACTCCTAGAACTAAAACCCCGATAATGGACAGCGTCACCCAAAGCCACGTTTTTTTCTGTTTTTTCGCTCTCAAGCTATTTTTCCCTCGTTCCATTCATAATTGTTTCTAATAGCCGATACTAAAACTGGAAGTGAACGGTTAGCGTTACTGAAGAAATTTTGACATATCTATGAAAAAATGTCTATAAAAACTTATTAAACATAAGTACGCTAAAAAAATGCAGGAAAGAAGGACTGTATATGAAGAGATTATGGATCAGTACAATTATTATGACGCTTGTTTTGGGAGTTTTGTTACAGGCGGAAGCAAGTTCCGCCCCTGTTTTTCAAAAAATCGGACCGCAGATCAGCAATCTGAATGCGACTGGGGCAGCGGCGGCTCTCAATAAAAAAGGAGAACCGCTTATGTATACCCTGCTTCAGGGGCTGCCTGCCAAGCTTGTCGTTACGAATCTTGCTACAGGGAACGTGATCGATACAGAGTCTCTTGAAGGTTCAACAGCGGCCTGGTCGATTGAGGCGTCACAAAATGAAGTGTGGATCGGAACCACACCGGGAGAACTGCTTTTTCGCTACGATCCGAATGCAATGAAACTCACCAAAGCAGGAAAGGCTACGGCTAAAAATGGAACGACAATCTGGGGTCTTTCCTACAGCGCGAAAGAGCGAGTGCTGTATGGAGTGTCCGCTAATGAAGGCAAGCTATTCAGCTATACAGCAGGGAAAGGCTTCAAAGACCTTGGAACGGTCGCTGCGGGCAAGAAGGACGGAAAGAGTGTAGAGGCGGATGATGCAAACCGGCAGCTGTTCATCGGTACGGGATCGCCGGCCCAGCTTGTTTCATATGACCTTCGTTCTGGAAAAAAACAAAATATGCTTCCGGCGAAATATCAGTCCCAAAAACAAATTGATGCTATTAATGTGGCAGGCGGATCTGTTTTCGTGAAATTAAATCCTGAAAACAAACTGCTTATATTTGATGCAAAGAGCAAGAAACTGACTGGAGAACTTGCCGCTACTTCAAAGGGCGTATCGCCAAAATCCCCATCGGAAAACGCCGTCTATTATGCAAACGGAACGTCTCTTTACCGGTATGATTTAGGCACGAAGAAAACGGCGCTGGTTGTTCATAACCGGATTCCGACGAGCATCGTGTCCCTTGATTTTGTCCCGTATCCAGGAGCGAAAGAAGCGATCCTTACCGGAAAGGTTGGAAATGCTGACCGGTATTTTACATACAGGCCATCTGACAAATCCTATGAAAACCTCAATCTGAATTTGCCGGCCCAGCCTGTTGAGGTGCATAAAATTGGGGCAGGGGCTGACGGGAAAATTTACAGCTCCGGCTTTTTGAACGGCAAAATGGGTACCTATCAGGTTTCGAGCGGAAAAAGTGCGGTTCAGGATGCAATTGGCCAAATGGAGAGCATGACATCATTAAACGGAAAACTGTATTTTGGCGTGTATCCAGGTGCAAAAATAATGGAGTATAACCCTTCATCACCATGGGCAGCAGGACAGAATCCTAAGGAAGTATCCGCTTTTGGCCATAAAGGGCAGGACCGCCCGATTGCCGCTTCCGCTATACCGGGTACTAGCAAACTAGTCTTTGGGACGGCGCCAAGAGCGGGGATAAACGGCGGAGCGCTAGCTATTTATGATGCATCAAGCCGTTCTTCTGCGGTACGCCATCAGATTGTGAAAGACCAGAGTGTGATTTCTCTCGCCTACCATGCCAAAAGCAAGAAAATTTACGCAGGGACGTCGATTTTCGGGAAATCCAATGTTGATAAAAACAGGACCAATGCCGTGCTGTTTGCGTTGCCTGCAGGAAACGTAATGGCGAAGCCGGAGGTCATCCGTCTTCCGTTTAAGCATGTCCAGTTTATTTCCGCTCTGACTGCCTTAAAAGACGGCCGGATCATCGGGCTTGCCGACGGGAATGTGTTTGTGTTCGTGCCAGGGAAGGGAGTCACCGTTCAAAGGCCCATTGTCAAAAGTGTCTCAGGCTATTCACAAAATACCTCCCTCGCACTCGGCAAGGACGGCCATGTTTATGGAACCGTCGAAAAAGTTCTGTTTAAGCTGGATTTGAAAACGTATCAGGCGTCCATTTTAAGAAAAGGAACGGATCAGGTCGCTGCGGATTCAGCGGGTACACTGTTTTTCCATGATAAAAGAGATTTATGGAAAATGAATCAGTAAGAAAGAAGGGCGGACATCTATGTCCGCCCTTCTTTTAATTAAAACGTATATTCAACCTGCTGTTCAGGTGTAATGTCTTCGTACGTAGTCGCATCTACGGAAGATCCAAAAATCAATTTTACCTTTTGAATATCCTCATTTTTAATGATAAACCCGTCTTTGAATTCTTTCTTTACTTTTCCGTAAAATACAGAATCGGTCTCTGCATCATCGCTCAGAAAATCAACCATTTGCCCGTCGATTTGCTCGCCCTTATCTGTCACAACTTTCATTAAATCATACCATTCAACATTCTTCTCTTCTGTATTTTCTGCTGAAAACGTTACTTGCACATAGGAAAAGCCCTTTTCCAAAACCTCAGAATCGACCATTGAACCCATTGAAACATTCACGGCCATGTCATTGGTTACGTCCGTAAGCTTAAATACTTTGACGTCATTGACCGTTACTTTTAAAGGAGCAATGTCTATCACTTCATTAATGTTTTTTACTTTTAGAAGTTCAACGGTTGCTCCGTCCGTTTTCATTTTCTGGCCGGCTGTATCAAATACATAATCCCCGTTTTCGTCCTTTTTCACTTCGTTTTTTACGTCTTTTTGAGCGGCTTGTTTAGTCTCTTCTTTCTTTCCGCCCGCATCAGCTGATTCCTCTGCTGAACATCCCGCCAGCAATGAAACGGCTAGAATGGAAGATCCGAGTACTTTGTAAAGACTTTTGTGGTTAATCATGATGTAAGTGTTTCCCCCGTCTATATATGTTTTGTTTTCTGTACCAAATTGGAACATTGTAGATTATATAGACGAATCCTGGAAAAGTAAACAATTTTTCATAGGTCTATGGAATTTCAATTCTTATGATAACTAACTAGGTCTTTTGGCGTTATTGCTGAATAGTCAAGATGAACAGATGTTAAGATTCATAGAGGAAAATTTAATCTGAATTTACAGTATTTTTAGAAAAAACAGGTTTTAACTTTTTACCCCTTCTGTAAAATAATGTCGGACGTACATAAAGACAATGGGGGACTATGATGAAAAAGAACACTTATTTAACTGGTTTTCTAGCGTTAACTCTATTTTTATCAAGTATGGCAGGAGCGTTTTCTGCAAAAACAGCACACGCAGCCGTCAAGGCATCACAGCTGCTGATTACGGAGATTTCTCCGAACTCTAAAGGACCTGGAACGGATTATTTTGAGTACTTCGAGCTTCATAATCCAACTGGGACTGTAATCGATTTGACGAACAGCAAATTTATGTATCAGTACCCTAATTCCGCTACCGCCGATGTCGAACTAAATGCGATATCGGGCATAAAAATTCAGCCAGGAGAGACCGTTGTTTTATGGTATAACAATGGAGAAAAAACATCGGCGGACTTTAATGCACAGTTTGGAACCTCTCTGAATGAAAACCAATTGATTCCTTTTTCAAAAGAAGGGAAGTTCGCAGGCTTTGCCAATACTGGAGAACGCGGGGTTCTAATAAAAGATGCAAACGGCCAGGCTATTGCTTCTATTTCGTACCAATCTGGCCAATCAGACGATAATGGAAACGGGATCCATTATAAATCACCGCTGGCAGGCACCGTAATGGACCCATACAAAACACTGGCCCCTCCAACACCAGGTTCCATTGAGGAAGAGCAAACCTTTTTGCCTGCTGAAAAGGATACGGAACCGCCAGCCATTAAGCATACACCTGTTGCAAAAGGAACAGCCTATTCTCCAATCATGATTACAGCGGAAATAAAAGATAACAGCAAGGTAAGCCAGGCGCAAGTGTTTTATAAAAGGAAAGATGACGCGGAATTTAAAGCAGCTGCGATGAACGCGCTGCCGGACCAGTCGGGTATGTATTCGGCTCAAATCGATGGGGCGGATGCTGTTTCAGATTTGGTATATTACATAAGTGCAAGTGACGGAACGAATACAGCCAAAACAAAAGAGTATCCCATTTCCATTGCTTCTTCTGACGTGAAGCCGGAAGCTGTTCCGCCATTGCTCATAACAGAAGTGGTTCCGGATTCAACCAATGTCGGGACTTCGGACGGCTATGAATACATTGAAGTGTACAACAATACGAATGAGGATTTGAATTTTAAAGATTATAAGCTTCAATACCGTTCCGGTGCCGAAGCAGCGACCGATATAGTCTGGCCGTCCGTCCCGGAAGATGCGGTGATCCCTGCCGGGGAAACACTGGTTTTCTGGATTATCAATGCATCCAACCGGGATAAAACGGCCGCCGATTTCAACAGCAATTACGGAACGGCCCTTGAAGAGAACAAAAATTTAGTGAAAATCTACAGCGACGGAATGTCCAATGCAGCTATGAGAGGCTTAGTTGTAGCAACGAATATAGGGAAAGAGCTGAATGTCGCCTATTACAATGATGTGCCTAATGTAAAGGATCCCGCAGCCAATAAAGGGATTAACTACACGTACCCCCAGGATGGATCAACGAAGCAGCTGAAAGTCAGCGCCGGGAAGGATGCGGCGACACCCGGAACTGTGAACGGTTATCAAATTCCTAAAGAGCCGGTTCAAGTAAAAGAAGACCAGACAAAACCAAAAATTGAAGACCTGACTAAGAAGGCGGCGGTGGATGAGCTGAGTGATTTGTCCATCACAGCTGAAGCCTCAGATGACCACGAGGTAAAATCGGTGAAGCTGTATGTGAAAACGGATGGCGGAGAAGAGAAGGAGTGGACCCTTAAACAAGACTATAACGACACCCTTTATCACCATACCGTTTACGCACCTGATTTAATCGGCAAGAAATCTATCGAATACTATTTCATTGTTACTGACGGGAAAAATGAAACGAAAACCGAGCCGGTTCGTGTCAGCGTTAATAGCAGTCTTGACACCTCTGCCCTTCGCCTGAATGTGAAAGACGGCGAGTTTGCATCTGGAGACAAGGTGCTGAGAACAGCTCCTGCTTCAGCACAATTACTAACGGATGGAAAAGCGTTTGAAGGACAAGGAACATCCTCCTTAGAGCATGAAGCGTATTTTGCATTTGAGGTCAATAACGTGAATACGTTCTTCCAAAATGGCGTGACGATGGGGGATGATGTTCTCCGCATTTTTGATGATTTTATCATCAAATGGCAGACCATCTATGTTCCGATTGACCCTGACCGCCTCAAGGCCGGAGACAATGTGATTACCGTTCGCTCCGGAACGAAAGCGACTCCGTTTGATACGGAATCCAAGGAAAACCGGGATGATTTTGATATGAAAAACCCGCGTCTGATCCTTAGAGACGGTACGGTCATACAGGATCCGAAGTTTTTGAATCCGGATGACAACCTGAATGTCGGGGACGGGGCTGGAGCAAGTAAATTTTTTGATTTCCATTTTAATCTGACAGATCAGCATCTTCAAGCGAAATCGTATACATGGAACACAAAGACAGCGGCTGACGGGGAGCACGCGATTACCCTTAAAGACGGAAACGAATCCCTTACAAGAAAGATGAAGGTTGATAACACAGCTCCTGAAATAAAACCTACTATAATAGAAGGAAACGATTACAAAGGAGCTTTTCCAATCGATGCTGCGATCACAGATCAGCTTTCCGGCATTAAGCAAACTGAAGTAAAACTGGATGGGCAAAAAATCGTTCTTCCATTGAAAACTTCAGCCGCGGATATGGAACCCGGGGACCATACCCTTGTCATTAAGGCGGAAGACAAGGCTGGGAATCTGAAAGAAATCACGGTTCGCTTTAAGACCGTTTCCGAAAATCCTGATAAACCGGAGCTCATCAGTCCTGAGGCGGGCGCAGCGGCAGATGGCAATCCAATTCTTTCTGTACGGACAAAGGATCCGACTGGCGACACGATGGATGTTGGTTTCTTTAGAGGCTACACATACAATGCAAGCCTTCAAACAGAAGTGGGGGCTTTCAAAAATACAGCGGACATCGAACCGCCTGCGACGCCTGTACCAGCTGGAGAAACACCGATGACCGAGGGAGAAAGGCAGCTCGTTTCCAAAGCGGATCAGCAGTATGTCACAACGGATTCAAGTACACAATTTCCTTATCACCGCTTTGACGTTAAGGTGGATGGGAAAGTAGATGCCACAGACCGAATTGAGCTTTCCTGGAAGGGGCATTCCCTTGAAGGCCGCAAAGTCACCATGTATGCGTGGAATCATAAAAACGCCCACTGGTCGATTATTGACAGCTTCGTTGCAGGAAAAGAAGATTTTGTTCTGAAAGGGAACGCAGCAGCGGGAGATTTTATGAAAGACAGCAGACTGAACGTGATGATCCAGGATGAAATCCCTGCCTCGTCCAGTGACTATGATTATACGTTTGTATGGATGTCCGATACCCAGTATTACTCAGAAAGCTATCCGGGAATCTATGACTCGATGACAAAATGGATTGCCGCACAAAAGGAAGAGATGAAAATCAAATATGTCATCCATACGGGTGATCTTGTGAACATGGCGAATCAGGAATACCAGTGGAAAGAAGCCGACAAATCGATGAAAACATTGGAGGACGCGAATGTTCCATACGGTGTTCTCGCCGGAAACCACGATGTGGATCACAAGACGAGCGATTACAACCAATTCAGGAAATACTTTGGGGAAGCACGCTTCAAGGATCAGCCTCATTACGGGGAATCGTTCCAAAACAATAAAGGCCACTATGATTTAATTTCAGCAAACGGAAATGACTACATCATGATGTACATGGGCTGGGGGATTGACGAAGAAGGAATTGCCTGGATGAACAAAGTATTAAGCGAGCATCCGGACCGGAAAGCGATTCTCAATTTCCATGAATACATGATGGCGACCGGAACGCGCCACCCTCTTGGAGATAAACTTTTCGAACAAGTCGTTGTTCCGAATAAGAATGTGATCGCTGTCCTGAGCGGACACTATCATGAAAGCCAAATTTTAAAGAGTGAAATTGATGACAATGGGGACGGGAAGACAGACCGTGTAGTTCCGCAGATGCTGGCAGACTATCAGGCTGGTCCTGAAGGCGGCCAGGGGTATATGAGACTGCTTCATTTTGATGCGGATCAGAACCGGATCATTGTCAATACGTATTCTCCTTATATGAAAGATTACAACTATTATAATACGGGTGATTTTCCGAATAAGGATGAATTTATTCTCGATCTTGATTTAAGTCCTCAGGAAAAAAGAGTGGCGACTGATTATTTTGCGGTCAACGTCTATACTGACGATAAAATTGGCGAAGTGAAAAATGTGAAAAGCGGAGAGACTGCTACCGTTTCCTGGAACGGTCTGACAGAAGGCACTGTTTATTCATGGTACGCTTCGGCGAGCGATCAGTTCACAGGGAAAGCGGAATCTGATATCTGGAGTTTTACGAAAGGGAAACCAGCTGTTGAGGATACCCCGGCTCCTCCGCCTGTCGTAACGCCTGAGGAACCGGGAACTCCGGATGAACCGGATACACCGGATACCCCGGACAAACCTGAAACGGATCTTGAAATGCCGGAGAAGATCAAGGCTGAGCGCTATCCGGAGGGAAGAGCAACTGTCCGGACAAAAGCAGCGATCTACAAGCTTGAAGCCGATGGGAAGCTTACCTTATTCCGCACAGCTGAAAAAGGGGAATCCCTCAGAGTGTACGGAAAGGGAGAGGAATGGCTGAATGTCGGCGGCAGCTACTACATCAAAAAAGAGGAAATCGGTTTTTATGAGGGAAGAATTCTCATTACAAAAGACCAGCCTCTTTACGCACCGGATGGACGTGTTTTCAGAATGCTGAAACGGGGAGAAGCCATCAAGGTCTATGAAACAAACGGTACTGGCTACGAAACCGGAGGCGGGTACACGGTGAAGAAGGATAAAAGCGCGGTGTACTTTGAAGGAACCGTTCAGCTGAAAGGCAAGATGGTTCTTTACAAGGACGGAAAAGCACTAAAATCATTAAGGCCGAATGAGCAGTACCGCGTTTACGAGGTGAAAAACAACCGCATGCAGCTTGGCGGCGGGGCCTATATCCTATTCGACTTGAATAAGATGACGTACAATAAAAACTAATGACAGCAGGGGCTGTCTGAGAAGTCTATTTATTAAAAACAGGGAAATGCATTCAATGCGTTTCCCTGTTTTTATTTGTCCGGCTGATTGAAGCGGAAGGGCGACAATCCGGAGCATCGGGACAGCCTCGACTTTTTTTGACCCCCTTCCTCATTCCCCGGGAAATTTCCGCGATCGCCGCACAAAAGATGTCATAAAAAAGACAGGAGGAATAAAAAGGGAAAAGGTCAACCCCGTCGTATTTACTCTGAGTGGATAAATGTTCCACTGACTAAACGACGGGGGTAAAATTGTGAAAAAACCATTGAGAAAAGCATTAAGCGGAATCGTAACGGCGGCACTCATCTTCAGTGCGCTTCCGGGAGTCTCAGTTTCGGCTATTGAAAAAGCTCCAAAATCGGAAACCGCTATTAAAAACATGCTAAACATGAATCAATCCAAACAGGGAAAGCGAAGCTCCATTTCAAAAGAGAAAAACCAGCAGTTTGCGGATAAAACGCTGATGATCAAATATAAAACACCAATCTCTGCCCAGGCTCACCAGCGGGCAGGCGGAAAACTTATTCAGAGAGTTGCGGCTCTGGGCTATGATATTGTTCAAATCAACGGAAAGGTATCGATGGAGAAGGCAGCCAAAAACTATGTGGCGATGCCGAACGTTTCGGCCATTTCTAAGAGCGCTTTGCTCAAACAGGCGGGGAGTCCGGACTTAAAAGCTTCTGCCATGTACCATCTAAATACATTAAACATTCCTGAGGCTTCAAAGCTCGCGGGTAAAAATAAAGTGCGTGTAGCTGTTGTTGATACAGGAATCGATGCAAAGCACCCGGAACTGAAAAATAAAATCAAGAGCAACAACAATGTGATGAATCCTGCTCAAAAAGGGACGCCGGATGTTCACGGGACCCATGTTTCAGGAATTATTGCTGCGGAAAAAAATAATGGAACCGGAGGATATGGAATCAATCCGAATGTCGACCTAATCTCGATCGATGTATTTAATCGTTCTTTCTTTGCCAACGACTATGTCGTGGCACAGGGGATCCTGAAGGCGATCGATCAAAAAGCTCAAGTTATCAACCTATCTCTAAGCTCCATGTTCCCTTCCCCGATTATTGAGGAGGCGGTTCAAAAAGCGATCGATGCCAATATTACGGTCGTGGCTGCGGCAGGGAACAGCGGCATGAATCTTGCAGAATACCCGGCTTCCTTTGAAGGGGTTATATCAGTCGGAAGCACGAACAATAAAAACAAGCTATCTTCTTATTCCACTTTTGGGCCTGGCGTCGATGTAGTGGCTCCGGGAGAGGAGATCTATTCATCGGTTTATGATGCGGAGAAAGGTTCTTCCTTTGCAAAAATGAGCGGAACATCCATGGCTTCGCCAGCTGTAGCGGGTGTCGTTTCATTAATGCTGAGCAAGAATCCGAAGCTGACACCGTATCAAATTAATTACATCCTAAATAAAACAGCAAAGGATCTTGGTTCGAAGGGATACGATATCTCTTATGGAAACGGACTTGTCGATCCGGTGGCTGCTTTGACATACAATGTGAAGAACGTGCCGGCCAATCCGAAGCTCTCTTTAGAAAAGCGTCTTGGCGCGGCCAAAGCGGTCACTCCTGAAGAAGGAAAATCGCTTACTGTTTCCGGCCTGTTTAAAAAAATGAATCAAATGGATTTGTATAAACTGAATGTGAAAAAAGGAGAGTTTGTCCAGACCAAACTGACCGGGTCTGCGAATTATGATCTTGTTTTAGGCCTCGACTTCTATAAAGGAAAAGAAACGAAACCCGCTTCCAAACTGAAAATCAATGATCAGGGGACAGATGGTGCGGAAGGAACGCTTTTTGAAGCAAAAGAGGATGGTGTCCTGCTTGTTTATGTGAAGGATGCATACGGAAATTACAGCGAAAGCAATCTTTCAAAATACGGACTGACCATTGAAAAATCCTCATCTAAACTTGAGGATACCAACACATTGGAAAAGCCGGACGTGATATCAGCACTTCCGTATCATTCAGAAACCCCTCTCTATTACACGGATGAATCAGCTGCGATCCCGCCAGCTGAAGAGGGAACTCCGGGTAACGGAGAGGAAGGGTCAAAGGATGAAGAAGGAACGCCACCCGGACCGGTGTTAAAAGGGGACAGCGATTACTTTACATTTAAAACCGGAGCCGTGAAATCAGGCGAATTAATGAAATTTACCGTATCCGGTGTTCCGGGGATTGATCCGAACGTGAAACTATCGATGATGGTCGAAGAACAAGGGGAAAAATACCCGATGGAAATGGGTTGGGTGGATTCAAACCGGACCGGTCTTGGGGAAGAATACATTTTCAAAGCCAGTCCAAACAGCGAATATACGGTGGAAGTAACGAATAAACCGAGCATGGATGCCTGGATCTGGATGATGATGACCGGCCAGCAGGTTATCGATCTCGACCGCAATTACTCTTCCCATCTGCCGTATCAAGTCTCATTATCAAGCCATGAGGTTCCGTTAGACGAAGACAACTTCCCTGAAATGAATGAAGGGGGATCTGAAGAAGGGACTGCAACTCCGGCATCACCTGCTGCAGTGAATAAACGTGATGTGATTATTGAACAGTCATCTGAAGAGGGTTCTTATGAAGAGTATATCCAGCGAATTCTAAGCAATGCCATTCCGTACAAAGCAGAAAGCACGGTGAAAGGGTATGTTCAATATATGGGGGATGAGGACTGGTATGCTTTTACACCGGATGAACATGCGGTGTACGATTTTACTTTTTCAAGCGGCAAGGATTCTCTCGTGCCGTCTATGGAAATTTACCGCTATGATCCAAAAGTAAAAGAAATGGTCCCATTAGGTGCCAATGCAGAGATGACGGATACCGGGTATGGCGCAGCCGCTTCCTATGCTGCAGGCTTGAAAAAGGGGCAAACCTACTATTTGAAAATGGCTCACGTCCAGTATGATGCCTCCCTTAGCCCCTATGAATTTACGGCCAGACCCATTATGAAGAATACAGCGGACAAATACGAAACCAATGACAACTTTACTGAAGCTACACCGCTTGGATTGACAGCAGTGGAAGGGAACTTTTCATCCATAGGTGACCAGGATACGTATTACTTTAAACCGGCTGTCAGCGGATTGTATGGTTATACGATCCAGCCGATGCCTGAAAAGAACGCAAAGCTGAAGGCTCCGGAAAAAATAAAGGTTCCAATCGATCCTGTTCTTGTCACCATTGAAGATACAAATGGGAATGGAAAGCTGGATTCGGAAGAAGAGGGCAATTTTATTGTGTCCGACTATGGCTTCGATAATGACCCGGAGGCGGGATCTCTCGAAGGAAAAGCGGGCAAAGGCTACTTTGTTCTGGCATTGAATTATTGGAGTGACCAGACAACCGTTACTCCATACAAATTAACGATGGCTAAAATGGGCGGGATAGATGAAGACAGAGGCTCTGTCTTCAAAAAAGGCATCCCAAGCAAGCCGGCAGTCTTGAAAAACGGAAAGGCGAAAGGCTACTTCCAATCCATCAAAGATTCAGATACGTACACATTCACCTTAAGAAACGACAAGAAACTGACAGCTTCCCTGAAAACACCATTTGGGCTGGATGGAAAGGTTACCGTGATTGATTCAAAAGGTAAAGTCATCTGGACAGCGGACCAATACGGAGCGGGAGACTCTGAAATTTTCAGTCTCAGCCTGAAAAAAGGAAAATATTATGTGAAGGTTGAAGAAGCAATGGAAAGGGTGAGTATGTCTCCTTATGAATTAACCATTAAATAACGACGGAGAGGCTGACTTTGGTTGGCCTCTTTTTTATGTTCAGAAAGGTTATGACGGGGACTGTCCCGCTGTGCTCACCGCAGCAGTGGCCAGAGGCTGAACACCGGGAGACCTTATCCGCTATCTTTTCGAAAATAGGAGCTCAATCCCTGTAAAAAGAGCAAGAAACACTATATACTTTAAGAAACCATCCATTTCGGTGAAAAACTAACTATTTAATTAGGAGGAACCTATAGTGAAAAAAGCATTACTGGCAGGAATCGGGGCAATGATGCTCATTAGCACGCTTTCCATGCCTGCTGCCTCCGCTGCACAGACAGCTGGTTACTCTAATGCGGTAAAGAACGGAGATGCACTTGCGGCCAAAACGAGAGCATTCAGACAGGCAATCGGCACAAAACAGATGACGGCAATTAATTCTCAATATAATGCGTTTACTTCATCCCTTAAATCTACAGAAGCTTCTATTGGAAAAGTATCTGGAGCTTCAAACCGTAATGCTCTACTGAAAAAATATGTGGCCCCGGCAAAAATTGAACTGGAGCGCACCATTTATGAAGTCTCACAGTACCGTCTGCTTCAATCAATGGAATCGAAAAATCTGCAGGCTTCCTACACGATTGACTCAGATCTCAGTAAGCTGGACCGCCTTAAAAAGAGGGCTGCACAGATTAAAGAGAGCGGGGGCTATCCTGCCCTTGATCCGGCCATCGGGTATTACCTGCGGAAGAAGGAAGCCATTGCAGAAGGTGCATACACGATGACGTATGTGGATGCGTATAAAATACTCGTAAATAAAGACCGCAATATTTATTATGCTAATAATATGTATGATTATCTTTCCAGGCATATTAAGGAAACAGAAAAAAGGATTGGACAAGTATCCGGTTCGTCTGCAAGAGCAGACTTGCAGAAAACATATGTTCAGCCGGGCAAAAAAGAAATAGAACGGACCATTTATTATATTTCCAGACACCGTCTTATGAACAGTCTCTTTGCCCTAGCCCAATCCGGCAAAAAAGAAGAAGCGAAAGCACAATTGCCGGAACTGGACAGGCTGAAGGAAAAAGCGGAAAGAATTGTGCAGGAGGGCGGATATGAACCCGTGCCTGCCGAAATTAAAAACAATCTGGACGAAGATGAACAGCAGCTGCGTGAATTAATTGACGGCAAATAAGAGCGAAGCCTTAAGAGGCTTTGCTTTTTTTTTGTTCCAAAATGAAAGCAGGCGGATTGGGTAGGCGGGAGCCATATCCTCAAGAGGATTCTTGATTCGCATGAAGAGAGTGTGCAGCGCCTGCAGCCAAACCCGTCAATCAAAAATGGCAACCGCAACTTTCAGGTTCATGCAGCAGCTTAACAAAATAATTTAAACAAGCCGGTTAACTTCTGTGAAGACAGGCCGATATATTCTATTGTGTGCCATAAGGGGCTTGGGGAGAGGCTTTTTACCTGCAGAAGCCTCCTGCCAAAAGTATTTCCTTATAATTGCGTTCAGCCTGGTTTAGGAAAAACGAAATGTTGGGTAAAGAAGCTTAGCATGCATTCTTTAAAGGAAAGTGCGTAAAATTGGCTGAAGTGCCGAATGATATGAAGTGAATTTCCTGCAATTTTTTACAAAAAATTAACACAGAGTATGCAACCATTTATTATTTGGTTCGTCTTATCTTTATGAGCGCAAAAAAGCCTGTTTTGAGTGGCTCTGAGCCCGCTGCTTTCAGCTATCCAAAATAATGCAGCGTTCTCTGAAAAACGCACGCATTAAGATGGTGTTTACTCAAACAATAAGGTTGGATACCAAACGATTTTACTGCTCTGTGTATGCATGAACGCAATCAGGGGAATGGCTGAAGTAGCGTAATCCTCTATCTGCAGTCTGGTCATTTATGTCTGAAAAATGAACGATGTCAGAAAGGTTCCGGCAAGGGAAGAACCTTCTCCTGAATTTTATTGACCTTTTTTTTAAGTAGTGATATTGTTCTTATGAGTGAATTCTTTGGAACAAGCAGTAAACTTGGAAACCATATTATAAAGTTAGCTGAAAGAAACTTAGAGGTGATTTTGGTGGCGATTAATCGGGCAGAATCCAATTTGTATCGTAAGTATCAATCCGTTGCCTACGCACAAACAGCAGAAATTAACCCGAAAAAGACAGCATATAACGAATACGGAAAACGATTTTCAGATATCATTTTAGCACTGATCGGCCTAATACTTTCGAGCCCAATTGTTTTGATAACCATGCTTGCAATCAAGCTGGAATCCCCCGGTGCGGCACTCTTTTTTCAAGAGCGCGTCGGTTTAAAGGGACATAAATTTAATGTCATTAAGCTCCGGTCCATGAGGACGGATGCTGAAAAGAACGGGGCGCAGTGGGCATCTAAGAACGATCCGCGTGTAACGAAAATCGGAGCTTTCATCCGCAAAACACGCATCGATGAGCTTCCCCAATTTTACAATGTGCTAAAAGGCGATATGAGCCTTATTGGCCCTAGACCTGAACGTCCGATGTTTGCAGAGGATTTCGAACGTGAAATTCCGGGATTTTCCCAGCGACTGGCTGTAAAACCAGGTTTAACAGGATGGGCACAGGTTAATGGAGGATATGATATCACTCCGAAAGAAAAGCTTCAGCATGATTTATACTATATTTCAAACATGAGCTTTGTACTGGATCTTAAAATTATTTTTAAAACTATACGTGTAATCTTTACTGGTGAAGGCGCTAGGTAAGATCATTTAGGAGGATTCCCTCAATTATGAAAGTTTTGGTAACGGGAGGCTGCGGGTTTATTGGCTCGCATATCGTAGACCTATTGGTGCAGGAGCAGCACGACGTCATGGTTGTGGATGATCTTAGCACAGGCAAACAGGAACATGTCAATCCACACGCACAATACGTTGTCAGCAGCATTAACGCTCCTGAATTTGATGCGGCAGTTGAGAAGTTCAAACCGGAAGCGATTATTCATCAGGCTGCACAGGTAAGTGTTCCAAGATCCATTGATAACCCATTGAAAGATGAGGAAATCAATATCCGGGGCTCGCTTCAAGTCATTGAAAGTGCGAAAAACCACGGTGTCCGTAAAATCATCTTTGCTTCATCAGCAGCTGTTTACGGAAATCCGGAATATCTTCCGGTCGATACCGACCATCCGACCAAGCCAATGGCTCCGTATGGTGTATCCAAGTTTTCCGTTGAAAAATACTTGCAGATGGCTCAGAGTCTGCACGGCATTGATTACACGATTCTTCGTTACGGCAATGTATACGGTCCGCGCCAGGATGCTTTGGGCGAAGGCGGCGTGATTGCCATTTTTGCTGAATCACTTGGCCGGGGAGAAGCCCCATTTATTTTTGGAGACGGGGAACAGACCCGCGACTTCGTTTACGTTCAAGATGTTGCGCGGGCTAATGTGAAAGCATTAACGCACGGCGATAACAAAATCTTAAACGTTTCTTCCGCCGATAAAATTACGATTAAAGAACTTTTCTTCCTGATGAACGAAATTTCAGGGAACAGTCTTGAACCGATCTATAAGGAAGAGCGCAGCGGTGATATTCGGGATAGTGTCCTATCCAACAGCGACACCATTTTGGCTCTTGATTGGAATGCCGGGGTCAGCTTACCGCAAGGTCTGGCCAACACATTGGAATTTTATAAAAGTGCATCAAAATGATTGACTGTGATCTCCCGCTGCCATTCGCATACACCAGGTTAATTGGATTGCGAAGCGGGGGATTTTTTTATGGGCAAATATGGAGTGTACCGTCATTATTTCTGTAATTTTTAACGGATTTGTCCAAAAAACCTGCCCATCGTTCGAAAGAATATGTTTTAGGCGATTCGCTTACAACGCAAACATAGAGGAGATTATCATGAAACACGCCATCGTTTATTTTCCGTATGAGCTTCAGAAAAACCCGAAAAGCGGATCGGGGGTTCGGCCTAAGCGTTTAGTGGAGGCCTTTACCCGGTACGGGGAGAAAGAAAATCTTAAAATTGTTGTTATTTCTGGTCAGACGAAGGACCGTAAAGAACGAATCCGGGAGTATTTGGGCAGCCACGATGTGAAGGAGGCCGTGTTTTGCTACATGGAAAACAGCACGATGCCTTACTGGCTCACAGATAAAGACCATGTCCCGCGCGGAGTTGGATTGGATTTTCCTTTCTGGAAAAAACTAAAGGATAACGGTGTTCCGATCGGCTGCTTCTATCGTGACGTATACTGGCAGTTTGACGATATGTACGTTCCGCCGTTTGGCTATAAATTTTTAACGCCTGTTATGAGAAATATTTACAGAAAAGAGCTTAGCACGTATCATAAAGTAGTGGATAAAATGTATCTTCCTTCATTAGAAATGAATCGTTTCGTGAAGTGGGAAAAAGAATTCGATGAGCTTCCTCCCGGTATGGAAAAAGTTTCGGCCGATGAGCATGTGCTTCCTGCCGTGCCAACAGCCGTCTACGTAGGCGGAATAACGGATACAGTGGGGATTTTAACCATGCTTGAAGCGTTTCATCTTTTAAATAAGGATCAAATTCAAGTGAAGCTGGAATTCATCTGCCGTGAAGGAGAGTTTAAAAAGTATCCTGAGGTGCAGAAATTCCAAAACGAATCATGGATTCACATTCAGCATCTATCCGGAGATGATCTGAAAGAAGTTTATAAAAAGGCGGATCTTGCTCTTATTCCGAGAGAAAAGAATACGTACCACGATTTTGCGATGCCGGTAAAGCTGTTTGAATATCTTTCCTACAGCCTTCCAATCGTTGCGACAAACTGTGATGCTCATGCACGGTTTCTTGAAGATAACAGCTTTGGAGTGGTATCTACAGTGGACAAGCAGGATTTTGCTGAAGCGGTTCATCAGGCGCTGAAGCCTGAAGTCCATCAGGGGCTCGTCCGTTCCATCCGGGAACACGCATTTGAAAAAAACAGCTGGGATGCACGGGTTCAGAAGGTTGTTCACGATCTGACAGCCATCCGCAAATAAGAGGTGAAAAAAATGAAAATTGCCATTTTAGCTCCAGCAAACAACGTTCACACGAAAAAATGGCTGGATTTCTATAATAAAAAAGGCTATCAGGTGCTGAATATCAGCTTTGACAGCCATACGGATCACGAGGATCGTTCACAGTGGCCGAATGTCCAGACGCATTATTTAAAACTGAAATTTTCCAACAAGCTTTCCTATTTTCTGACTGTGCCGGAAATTAAAAAGCAGCTTCAAATCTTCAAGCCGGATATTCTGCACAGCCACTATGTTTCAAGCTATGGTCTGGTAGGTGCCATGACCAATTTCCACCCGTATATGATTTCTGTATGGGGAATGGATATTTATGATTTCCCAAAAGAGGGCAAACTGAATACATATTTGGTGAAGTATGCTTTAAGCAAAGCGGATGTCATCGGTTCAACGAGCCATGTCATGAAGGAAGTAACCGCTCAGTATACGGACAAGCCGATCGATGTCACTCCATTCGGTGTGGATATGGAAAAATTCAAACCGATCCCAAACCGCAAACCGGATGACAAAGTCACATTCGGAATTGTGAAAACGATGGCAGAGAAATACGGGATCCGCTATCTGCTGGAAGGCTATGCCGAGCTTAAACGGATGATTCCGCCTGAAGCCTTTGAGATGACGAACCTGGAAATTGTCGGACCGGGTCCGAAGCTTGAAGAGTATCAGGCTCTTGCGAAGAAACTCGGAATTGATTCTCAAACCGTCTTCCACGGAAGAGTGCCTCATGCACGCGTTCCTGAGCTGATTAATTCCTTTGACGTTTTCTTTGTTCCTTCTACTTTGGACAGTGAAAGCTTCGGAGTGGCAGCGGTCGAGGCGCAAGCATGTGAAGTACCGGTCGTTGTTGCCAATGTAGGCGGACTTCCTGAAGTGGTAAAGGACGGCGTAACAGGATTTATCGTCCCTACCAAAAACAGCACAGCACTGGCTGAAAAAATGAAGCTATTCATTGAAGATCCGGAGCTTGGCATCGAAATGGGCAAAAAAGGGAGAGAGCATGTCCTTTCCTTATACCGCTGGGAAGAAAATGCGGAGCTCATGTCAGATATCTACGACAGAACATTAGAAAGAAGGTAAGCGAAGTGGAAAGACCGCTCGTTTCAATTATTACACCTTCCTACAACAGCACGAAGACGATCGGGGAGACCATCCGCTCTGTTCAGGCACAGACGTATGAACATTGGGAAATGCTCATCGTGGATGACTGTTCGAAGGACCACTCCCGCGTGTTTATAAAAGAATTTGCTGAAAAAGACCCCCGTATTCAGCTTGTTGAACTGACTGAAAACGGAGGGGCAGCCGTTGCGAGGAACACCGCGCTTAAAATGGCTAAAGGGAAATACGCAGCGTTTTTGGACAGTGATGACTTGTGGCATCCGGAGAAGCTTGAAAAGCAGATTCGTTTTATGGAAGAGAACGATTATGCGTTTACGTATACCAAGTACCAGATCATGCTTGAAAACGGTGAAAAGACCGATCAAGTGATTGATATTCCAGATAGCATCGGCTATCACAGTCTTTTAAAGAATACAATCATCGGCTGTTTAACAGCCGTTGTGAATTTAGAGAAAACGGGTCCCATTCAAATGCCGAACATCCGGACCAGACAGGATTTTGCGCTCTGGCTGTCCATTTTGAAAAAAGGGATTACAGCTTACGGGCTTCAGGAAACACTTGCTTATTACCGGCTTGTTCCTGGGTCGATCTCAAGCAACAAGGTAAAAGCGGCAAAGCAAACATGGAAGGTATACCGTGAAGTAGAGAAGCTTAGTCTTCCTTATTCCGCTGTTTGTTTTGGGGGATACGCTTGGAATGCGGTAAAGAAAACGTATTTGAAAAAATAGAATTCGGTAGGGGGATTTTTATGACAAAGGTTAGAAAAGCCATTATTCCGGCAGCAGGCTTGGGGACACGGTTCCTTCCTGCTACTAAAGCACAGCCGAAAGAAATGCTTCCAATCGTGGACAAACCAACCATACAGTACATTATTGAAGAAGCGGTAGCAGCAGGAATTGAAGACATCATTATCGTAAGCGGACGCGGAAAGCGCGCCATTGAGGATCACTTCGATAAATCCTATGAGCTGGAAGAAACGCTTGCGAAAAAAGGGAAAGACAAAGTCCTAAAAGAGGTTCAGGAAATCTCCGGCCTTGCTAATATCCACTACATTCGCCAAAAGGAACCAAAGGGACTGGGACATGCGATTAATTGCGCAAGCCGTTTCATTGGGGATGAACCTTTTGCTGTCCTGTTGGGAGATGATATTGTCCGCTCAGAAGTGCCATGCACGAAGCAGCTCATTGATGCGTTTGACAAGCATCAGCGCAGTGTCGTTGGGGTCCAGCAGGTGCCTCAGGAGGATGTTTCCAAATACGGAATCATTGCGCCTCAGGAAACACCAAATGGGGATAAAATGATTTCTGTACATACACTTGTTGAAAAACCGAAAACCGAAGAAGCGCCATCCAACTATGCAATTATGGGACGGTATATCCTGACTCCGGAGATCTTCACGATTCTGGAAGAATTGCCTCCTGGGGCAGGCGGGGAAATTCAGCTGACCGATGCATTGAAAGTCCTGAACGAAAGCCAGCCGATTTATGCTTACAACTTCGACGGACAGCGCTATGACGTCGGCGACAAGTTCGGATTCATTAAAGCGACGGTCGATTTTGCCCTTGAACGTGAAGACTTGAGAGACCAGGTAAACAGCTACCTTGAAGAAAAAGTGAAAAAGTAAAGTGCTGAGCAATCAGCCATTTGGAGGATCTGACATCATGCAAATAGCAGTAGTAGGAACCGGTTATGTAGGCCTTGTGACAGGTGTCTGCCTTTCAGAAATCGGCCATGACGTAACTTGCGTTGATATAGATGAACAAAAAGTCGAACGGATGAGACAGGGCTTGTCTCCAATCTATGAGCCAGGTCTTGATGAATTAATGAAAGCGAACATTGACCGCGGAAGACTGCATTTTACAACAAACCACAAAGAGGCATTTGCCGGTGCAAAAGCGATTTATATCGCGGTAGGCACGCCTCAGCGCGAGGACGGCCAGGCAGATCTTCGCTTCGTGGAGCAGGTAGCCATAGATATCGCCAATAACATCGAAAGTGATGTAGTGGTCGTGACGAAGAGCACCGTTCCGGTTGGAACAAACGAACGTGTCCAGTCTATTGTAAGAGAACATCTTAAAGAAAACTACACCGTTCATTCCGTCTCCAATCCTGAATTCCTGCGTGAAGGATCGGCTGTAAAGGATACGTTTGAAGGCGACCGCATTGTGATTGGTGCGAACAGCGACGAAGCGGCAGCCGTTCTGGAAGAAATTAACCGTCCATTCGGAATTGAGATTTTTAAAACAGACATTCGCAGTGCGGAAATGATTAAATATGCGTCCAACGCCTTCCTTGCAACGAAGATCAGCTTCATCAACGAAATTGCCAACCTTTGCGAAAAGCTTGAAGCAGATGTAGAAGATGTGGCAGCTGGGATGGGAATGGACGACCGGATCGGCAGCAAGTTCCTGAAAGCAGGAATCGGCTACGGCGGCTCCTGCTTCCCGAAAGACACAAGCGCACTTGTACAAATTGCAAGCTACGTTCAGCATGACTTTAACCTTCTGAAATCCGTCATCCAGGTGAACGGTGAGCAGCAGCGCATGCTCGTAACAAAAGCGAAAGAGCGCTTCGGCAGCCTTCAAGGAAAGCGCGTCGCCATGCTTGGCCTCGCGTTCAAACCGAATACAGATGATATGCGCGAAGCCGCATCCATTGCTCTTGCCCATGAGCTTGTCAAAGAAGGGGCAACAGTTGTAGGTTACGATCCAATCGCTGCTGACAATGCGAAAAAGCTTCTTCCTGAACAAACAATTTATGTGGATTCTCCGGATGAAGCCATTCAAAACGCGGATTTTGCGATGATCGTGACAGAATGGGAGCAGGTAAAAGCGCTCACGTTCCAGGATTATATCGAAAAAATGAACGAGCCGATTATTTTTGACGGGCGGAACTGCTATTCTCTTGAACAGGCGGCCAAACATCCGGTCGAATATTACTCCGTCGGCAGAAAAAATATCAAGAACAGGGACTAGATGGAATATTCCATCTAGTTTTTTTTACGCTCTCCGATTAGTATAAAAGAGATAAGACCGACTAATTGATGAGAGTAGAGTGGAAAAATGGGGAATATCATAAAAGTTTTGTTCATATGCTGTCTATTGTTTGGTTCTGCACTGGCTGTGCCGGCGCAAAAGGCAAATGCCGATACATCTCGCTACCTTGTTGAGCTTTCCGCCAAACCGGCTGACCTGAAGGCGGCCTTAAAGGATTGGAACATGCTCCGGAGCTTTTTTCTTGATGGGCATTATTACGCGGTCTTAACAGGACAAAAATCCTTGGAGGAACTAAAATCCAATCCGGCCATTATCAGCGCCGGGGTCGACAGAAAGACCGGAACAGCGGCAGCGTACAAACAAACAACACCGTGGGGGGTGAAAAAATCCCAGGCATACCGTCTCACAGCGAAAGACTGCGCGTGCAAAATCGCCATTATTGACTCGGGGATTTCAGATCATGAAGATCTTAAAGGACGGGTTCAGTCCAAAATTACCTATCTGTATGGAAAAGAAATTCCGAAAACGGCAACAGATACAGCCGGTGATCAGCACGGAACGCATGTTGCCGGAATTATCGCCGCAAACAATAATACATACGGTGTGACAGGCATGGTCCCAAATGCACAGCTCATGATCGTGAAAGTATTTGAAGGCGAATATGGAGGATATTTCTCCGACATTACGGCTGGAATCGCGTGGGCCGTAAATAACGGGGCGGAAGTCATGAATCTAAGCCTCGGTGTTCATGCAAGCAAGGATGAAGTAACCGAAAGAGTACTGAAAAGCGCATATGACAAAGGCGTCACCATTGTAGCGGCAAGCGGAAACGAAGGGCTCACCGTGGATTACCCTGCCTCCTCCGCCTATACAATCGCAGTAGGGGCCGTCGATCAGAATTACAGAATGCCGTATTGGTCCAACTATGGCAGAGGACTTGATATTCTGGCTCCGGGAGTCAACGTCCTGTCAACGGTCAACAAAAATCAATATGCCGCTTACAGCGGAACGTCTATGGCTGCGCCGCATGTAACGGCTGCCATCTCAAAGCTTCTTCCATTGTATACAGGTCCTAAAAACGGACAGAGAGTAGAATGGGTGAGAAAAAGATTAACAGAGTATGCAGATATGAGATCAGTAGCCTTAAAGGGGCGGACACTGCAGATACCCGTATTAAATCTTTATAGAAGTTATTACGGAATTAAATAATATTCGACATCATTCTGCAAAATTCTATGGTATGTATTTCAATGTTAAGAATATTTTACAAAGAATATGAAAAATTTACATGAAATTGCTGGCATTTTAAAATATTTTGTAATATGATTGTCAATAGGTATTCCACTTGCTAAGTATTTCCTTTGTCTAGCACTTTTTTATTAGTTTTATGTAATTTAAAGTTGTAAAATCAGACAAAGTATGCAATAATTTACTTCGGTATAGGAGGATATACATACCTATTTACTCGTTTTTGGTAACTGGGAGTTATGCCAGTCTACATATCTGTCAGTTTATCAATATACAAAACACTTTAAACACAATTTGAAAGGGGAACACACCAAAATGTCAAAAAAGAACACTGTTAAGCTTGGCCTAGCTGCTGCTGTAGCTGCAAGCTCACTAGTAGCTGCTAACCCGGCTCAAGCTGCTGCTGCATCTAAAACTGAAACTCTTGTAAAACAAGCTGAGGCTGCTGTAGCTCAACTTAAACCTTACTACTCTGTAACTAAAGCAGATCAAGTTATGGTTTCTGCTGAGTTCACTGCAAAGTACAACGCTGCTACTAAAGCTGTTAAAGCTGCACAAGCTGCAAAACCAACTGGAGCATGGGCTACTAAACTAGCTGCTGCTGAACAAAACCGCATCAAAGCTGCTCGCATCATTGACGCTGTTAAAGTTGGCGACGATCTAATGAAAAAAGTTGCTGCACTTGACGTTCTAGTGAAAGCTAACAAACTAGACGATACAACTGTAGCTGCTTACAACGAAGTTTCTAAAGCCGTTCTTCTAGTAGAACGTACAGCTGGAAAAGTTTACGGAGCTCCTGTTCGTGAAGCAGTTCAAGCTAAATACGTACTTCCTGCTAAAATCGCTAAAGAAACAGTTATTTTCGAAGTTTCCCGTTACAACCTACACAAAGAACTTAAACAGCTTATCGCTGATAACAAACTAGACGAAGTACCTGCTAAAGTAGCTCTTCTTCAACGCCTTGAAGAAAGATCTGTAAAAATTAAAGAAGCGGGTAATAAGCTTCACCCAGGTATGTACCCAGAGCTTAAAGAAATCAACGCTGCTCTAGCTAAAGATAAAGCTGAAGTTATTGCTAGCTACGAAGCTAAGTTGACTCCGAAAGTTGAAAGTGTAAGTGCGATTAACGGTAAACAATTAGTTGTTAAATTCAACAAAGCAATCGATGCTGATACAGTAATCACTGATGCTGGTACAGATGATACATTACTTTCTTCAGTTAGCGTTGTTGCCGATACTGATGCAGAATCAGTAACAGCTGCTAAATTAGAAGGTGCGTTAAGCAAGGACGGCAAAACTTTAACTATTACAAGTACTGATGTTGCTGAATTCTTCGATGGTACTTATACAGTAACTGCAACTGATGCGGTTAAAACTACAGACGCAAAAGCTCTAACTCCATTCATCGCTAAAGTCACTGTTGACGATACAACTGCACCAACAGTAACAGGTGTTTCTTATGACGCAGCTTCTGATGAAGTAACTTTAACTCTTTCTGAGGCCCTTGTTGGCAACCCAGATGTATTGCGTGTAAATGGTACACCAGTAGCATTCACTAATTCATCTACAGGTCCTGTTACTGAGTTAACATTCAATAGACCAGCTTCAGTTGCAACTGGTTCTGTAGCTGACATCTATATTGCAGGTGCTAAAGATTACAAAGGTAATGCTCTAGCTGCATACACTGGTAATGTAACATTCACTAAAGATGTATCAGCTTTAGGAGTAGCTTCAGTTACTCAAGCTGACTCAGATACTTTACGTGTTGTTTTCAATAAAAAGTTAGGTGCTAAAGCATCTTCAACTACTCTTGCTGATTTAGCAGCTGCTATCACAGTTTTAAAAGATGGTTCTTCATTCCCTTATTCAGTATCTGCAACTGCTGGAGATACAACTGGTACATCATTTGATTTAAACTTTACATCTACAAACCTTTACGGTACTGCTGCTGATAAAGATTTAGCTCTTGTAATTGCTAAAGACGGTTTAGTAGACGTTTACGGCAACAAGAACGCTGCGTCTTCTCAAAATGTTAAAATGACAAAAGATGTTGTTGCTCCAACTGTAACTGGTACCTCAGTGTCCTCAGATAAAAAGACTATCACTTTAACATTCAGCGAAGGTGTAACTGTTGATGATTCATTATTTACAGTTCGTCGTGATGGTATTGCTGTTAACACAACAGGTTTAACTATTGTTTCTGATTCTTCTGATAATAAAAAAGTGACTATCAAAAATGCTGATGCGTCTGCCTTCACTGCCGGCAACTATACATTCCGTTTAGAAGCAGGTGCGGTTAAAGATCTAGTGGAAGCTAATAAAAATGCTCTAGTAACTGCTAGTGCTGTAGTTTCTGCTGGTACTACAACTGGAACAGACCTATTAGCTGCTGTTTCTACTCCTGCTAATAACAAGTTTGAAGTAGCATTCTCTGATAACTCTGTTGCTAAGGAAGTAACTGCTGATACAGCTCTTAACTTAGCTAACTACAAGTTAGACGGTAAAGCTCTTCCAACTGGAACTGATATTTACTTCAAAGATGCTAACAAAGATACAGTTGTAATTGTATTACCAGCTGGTAGCGTAAATATTGGCGCAGTCGGAACTGGTTCAAACGCAATTCTTTCAGTTGCAGGTGTTAAATCTACAACTGGTAAGACTGTAGCTTCTACTGGTCAAACAGTTAAAGTTGAAGACAACACTGCTGCTACATTAACTGGAGCTTCTAAGGTTGGTAACTCAGTAATTGTGACATTCAGCGAAGCGATTAGTGGAACTAAGCTAGATGCAGCTGACTTTGTAGTAACTGATGCAACTGGTACCACTGTTGGAACTTCTGGATATGCAACTTCTACAGTAGCAGGTAACTCTAAGCAAGTTCAACTTACTTTTACTGCTATTCCTTCTGGTGCAATTACAGTTAAAACAAGTGCAACTGGAACAGTAAACCTAACTGATGCAAATGGTTTAGTTGTTGCTGCTGGTTCACAAGTTGTTTCTAACTAATAAATAATTATTAAAAAGAAGCTCTGTAGAGAAAAACTCTACGGAGCTTTTTTTTGTCTCTATGTTACTCGGAAAAAGGGGACAACAACCCCATTCTGCTAAATGGCCAATGGGCAAGAATACAGGACAATAGTAATACTCTTGCTAAAAAGCACAGTAAATGTAAAGTAAATCGCCTTTATAATACCTCAAAGAGAAAAATCTCTGTAGTTTTTGAGTAATAAAACTCATTCATTTTGTTGACAAAAAGCATCTAGCTATACTTTATCTTGATCCTTTTCGTCATTTACAAATTACCCTAACCTGCAACATTCTATTAAAACCTTATGAACCCTTGATAATACTGGGTTCGTAAGGTTTTTTATTTTGGGGGTAACCTATAGAAAGTGCGATTAACGATACTCAAGCAGTAGTAACATTCAAAGGTGATGTTGGTGAAGTATCTGCTACTAACTTTACTGCTGATAATGGTCTAACAGTAGTTAAAGCAGAAGTTAATCCTGATAATAAAAAAGAAGTTACTTTAACATTCAATAAAGCTCTTACAGACAAAACTGATTATGCTGTAACTGTTAACGGTGTTAAATCTGCTTCTGGTGTAGAAATGAAAGAAGCTCAAACTTCTACTTTCTCATATGAAATTGGAGAAGTTAGCAAGGTTGAATTAACTAAATCTACTTTTGTTAATGGCGATGACATTGCTGATTCCGTTAAATTAACAAACGCAAAAGGCATTGATGTTACTAACGAATATACTGTAGAAGTTTCTTCAACTTCAGCAAAAGTTACAACAATTGCTGGTACTGTAGCTGGAGCAACTGAAAATGAAGTTGCCTACGTGCAAGTAACGGTTAAAGATGCTGGTGGCAATACTGTTAAACAAAGCGATGCAATTAAAGTAACATTAGCTCCTACAGCAGTTTCATCTGTTGCTAACTTCGGTCTAGGTGATGATGTTAATACTGTTACAGGTTTTAAAACAGCATTAAAAGATGGAGATCTAGTTTAAGAAATGAAATTATCAGATACTCCAAATCTAGAACTTCTTGTGAAGAACAACGGTTCTGAAGAAGTGGTAGATGCTGCAAATATTACTAAGATTGAAAACTTAACACCAGCTGTTGCAACTGCTTCTGTTGTAAGTGGAGAACTTGTTGTAAATGCATACTCTACAGGTACTGCACAAGTAAAGTTAACAATTGGTGATTTTGTTACAACTGTAAGCTTCACTGTTAAAGCCGACTCTAAAGTTTCAAGTGCAACTCTTGATAAATCTAGCGTAGCATTTAATACAGCTACAAATCCTGGAGAAACTTCTGACGTGAATGTTAAGCTTGCCGATCAATACAATAAAGCTATCAACGCGACTGTTGCTACTACAGGTGCAACAACTGGCACAGTTTCAGTTGGTGGAAACGCAGTTGGAACAATGACTGTTAAATCTAGCAACACAAACGTAGCAACTGTAGCTCTAAATGATGTTACAACAGCTGCTTCTTCCCTTCCTGTTACTGTTACAGAAGTTGGAAAAGGAACTGCTACTATTACAGCTGAACTAAAAGACACAAAAGGTAATGTAGTGTTTACTAAAACTTTTACTGTAACTGGTAAAGATGCTGGTGCATTTGCAGGGTATTCAATTGAAACTGATGCTACTGCAATTGACTTAGACAAAGATACAGCTCCTGAAGAGAATGATGATGCAGTTAACTTCACAGTTTACGAAGTAGATGCTCAAGGAAACAAAATTCAGGCTGTTGACACAGACGATGTAACTCTAAGTATCCAAGGCTATGATAAAAATCCTGAAGTTGAAACTTACATTGACGTTGTAGGAGATTCTGTATCTGTACTGGGTAGCAATGCTACAGCTTACAAAACTTTTGCTGGTGCAGGAACACTTAACGTAGATGAATTAGTAAATGGTACAAAAATTGGTACTAAAGCTGTAACTTATACTAATACTGATGCAGTTGCTACTAAAGCGGTTGTTAATACAAATGATATTGTAATCGACAACGATAATGTAAGTGGAACTAATGCAGATCTAGTCCTGGATGAGTTATTCACTGGTTATTATGATGCGGCAACTAGCAAGTATACATTAGCTCCTAAGTTGACTATTCAAGATCAATCTGGAAAAGTGATTGATTGGAGTACTACAACTGCCGGAACTCTGGCTAATACAGATGCATTGGCAGCTAATGGTATTACTTATACAACTACAAATGCTTCTAATGTGACAATCGCTAATGGAGTGGCTACTTTAGCTGCAGGTAAGACTTCAGGTTCATTTACAGTAGTGGTATCTGATGTTGATACAACTCAAGTTGATGACTTACTTTCTGCACCAGTTGCATTCAAAGTAACAATTGTAGATTAATTAAAGATGGTGCCTGTCACCACTCGAAGTATGACGAACGGCTCCGTAGAGAGAAATCTCTGCGGGGCTTTTCTTTTTGTCTATAAACCGGATAAAAGAGAAAGATAAATAAATATTATATAAATGAAGTGATATGATGTCCTAATTCCCAAAGCGGAGTTAGGGTATTTTTAATTTTGGGAGGAGGCATACAAATTGAAGCTATATGAAATGAAGAAACAAAAGCAGCTGGAGTTGTTTGAGAAGGGATGCTTAAAGAATCAGTCAGCGAAACGGGTGAGCATCGTCAGCCTGAAACTTGTAAGGGAATCAAGTGTGCTTTACAAAGAAAGAAGAATCAAGTCTCCAACTGATGCCTACCAGTTGTTAAGAGATTTCCTGATCGACAGTGATCGGGAGCAGTTCATCGTGATTTGCCTGGATACAAAGAATCAGCCAACGGCCATCAATATATGCCATGTTGGAAGTTTGAACTCTAGCATAGTGCATCCCAGGGAAGTGATGAAGGCGGCCATTCTATCAAATGCTGCGTCCATCATTGTAGGTCATAATCATCCTTCTCAAGACCCAACACTAAGCAGGGAGGACGTGGAGGTGACGAATAGGCTAGTGGAGGAAGGGAAGATTGTGGGGATTGAAGTAATAGACCATTTGATCGTTTGCGAAGAAAGTTTTGTTTCACTCAAAGAAAAGGGGTATGTCTGAATGGAAAAGGAAGAACGGATAGAGTTAAATTGGTTCACTAAAATGATTGCTCCTCTGATTGGTTTGAAAGTTCAGGAGTCAGAGGTAAGCAGCGAGGGAGTCATTCTGTTTAAGGATGAAGTGATGGATTGCTTTGTTCCAGCCGTATTGTTGAATGAACTTCCTGAAAAACTTCTGTTTGAGACCATGATTTATGAACAGGAGGATGGGACGGAGTGGATCGGGGGCAGTGGTAATGGATTCGGAAACGAGAGAATGGTACCTGCAGGTCCTTCTAAAAGTCGGAGAAGCCGTAATAAGACAAAAAGTAGATGGGGGAATTAAAGATGGCAAAATATCATAAGATCGTAATCAATGGAGAAGTGCAATTCAGAGAAGTGGATGAATCGACAGGATTCTATGAAAATACCATCCTAACGGAAGACGAGCTAGTGGAGCAGCTTCTAGATGATGCCATCGAAGAAGTGATTGAAATAGATAAGGGACAAGTGGAAAGAATAATATCTTTCTTGTCGCAGCCTTTTCACCGAGAACAGGTGCAAACCTATATTGATTACCTGGAACTCTGGTTGAATCTTTGGAGTAGACTCACGACATTTCTATCGCTTAACTCACGAAAAAACTTAAAGGATATAGGAACATTCGGGAGGAGTTGATGCAGGGCATGGAATCGGCCTCAATTTGAAGCGGAAAACTCACGGCATAATTATAGTACTTGCGTGAGTCGGTTCTTCATCTTGAAAGGAGGTGAAGAAGAATGTGGGAGAAGGTAGTGGAAACGGTTATTGTCGCTGTGGCAACCGAAGTGGCATAGGAAGTCATCAAATAATCAAGATAAGTAATGAAAAAGAAAGGGGCTTGAATTTGAATATGTATCCATGTCTATGCCAACAGCCATGTTCGATTTGTACGATTAAGAAAATCATAAAATGGATTCATAATTAAGAGCCTTGAATGCTTAAATTCAGGGCTCTTTTTCGTTAGGGGAGAAACGGATGAAAGAGCTGCAATCGATGTTCGGGCAATGGCTAGAGGAAGAAGGAAGGGCGGTGAAGACGATTGAATCTTATGATGGGGATTTGAAAGGATTTCATGAATTTTTAAGAGAGAAAGCTAGCGATTCAGACGGACCGCTTTCAAGATTTTCGTTTGTCCGGTTTAAGCAATACCTAATTGAACTCCACCACAACCTTTTGTTTCACTCCTTCTTCCTGATACTTAATAAAAATTTATAGTTTTTGGGCAAAAAGGACCAGTATCATGGAATTATTAAAGTTAATTGTTGATATTAAAATTGGTAAATTCTATAATTAAATGGTAATAAAGAATCAAAAAGAAGAGAGAGAGGAAAATATGAATTTCTTAAAAACGATGTTCACCGTACTTGTACTTATTATGTTCTCAGCAGCACAAATTTTCATGCCTATAAAAGTATCTGCAGAAGTTTCAGATACGAATGAGGTAATTGAATTAACGGGGGAAAGTGGAATTACACACATTCCTACAGAAACTGGATTTACTACCTTTGTTGATCGAAACAAGCTCCCAGAATCAATCCGTTCATTCGTGAAAATTTCAGTGGGTTCTTCAAATGGTCAGATGATTGTAAATCGAGATAACATTGATGATTATATTGGCGGATTTTATGCCTATGATGATCGAGGTTATAATTCTGGACTTCCTAGTAAAGGAAAATATTACAATTTAACAATATTGTACTCAAAAGAAAACCAGCCATTAGCTTACTATACCTCTTCTGTTAACTATGAAGGAACTGACGAAGGAAATTCAGAAGAAGGTTTAGATTCGATTGTTCTTTCAGAAGAAAGTTTAACTGTTCTTCCGGGTAAAACGGTTAAAATTCATGTATACTCTATTGACAAAGATGGAACGGAAAAAGATATTACAAATAACAAAAATACGGTTTATCGAAGCAGTTCCACTACTGTTGCCTCAGTAAAACAGGGGAAGATTAAGGCAGGTTCTAAGGAAGGCAAAGCAGTGATTACAGTATCGTTTAAGGGAAAAAAAGTAACATTGCCTGTTTCGGTTTCAAAAGCAGGTGTGCAAAAGCTGACAGCTTCTGTTAAAGAATTAGATATTGAAACAGGGGAAACAGCATCAATCGATCTTTTTGCAACCCTTTCAAATAATACAAAAAAAGACGTAACGGCCAAGGCAGCTTGGACAACCGAAGATAGTGAAGTAGCTGAGGTTGATGGTGGGGAAATCGAAGGCGTTTCATCGGGTGAAACAACAATCACTGCTTTCTATCAAGGCTACGAAGTTATTATTAAAGTAAATGTAACAGATGCGGAAGAAGAGAATAAAGAAGTAGAGTCACTGCAAATCACAGATAAGAATGTGAAAATGCTTGTAAATGAAGAAAAGATATTAAAAGTATTTGCTACATATACGGACGGCTCCCGTGAAGACGTTAGCGATCAAGTCACAATGACCTCATCAAAAAGCAGTGTTGCAGAAATAGAAGATAGCATATTAACCGCGAACAGTATTGGAAAGTCAACAATCACAGCTTCCTATGAAGGGGAAGAAACGTCTATAAAAGTAGAAGTCATTAAAGATAAAAAGGTTAAATCATTAAAAGCTTCAGCAGCTAAGGTGACATTAAAAAGAGAAGCAGAAGAAGGAATAACGCTTACTGCTTATTATTACGACGGTACTAAACGCAATGTAACAACAATGGCTGATTGGAAGGTTACAAAGAGCGGCATTGTAACAGTAGAAGACGGGGTCATTAAAGCGGGTAAAAAGAAGGGGACAACCACCATTACCGCTAAATATAACGATCGGTCAGTTAACATACCTGTCACAGTAAATTGATGATAGGGAGCATACTAGAAGCAACTATTAATGCAAAGGCAATTTACCAGGTTAGCAGTGGCGGATTTTGATAATCAATAACAATTAAAATACGTCAATTTATAACATAATTATGTTTGAGGACTATTATCTATAATCTTTATTGGTTTAAATCTTCCTTAGTATGTTTCAAGGGCCCCCTGGATGAAAATCCAGGGTTTTTTTTAACTCTTATTTCAATTATAAATAAGCCGAATGAAAAAATAATAATTAATAAGCCTACGATTTCATCTACCTTCCTTTCCCTCCCCCTATTTATACAAATTAACAACTCTAAATAGCTGATTAGATTCAGTTAGTGTGTGTCAGTCTTTGCTCTCTCTTTCAATGCCAACCAAGGGTTTCATCATTTTCCTAAAGTGTAAAAAAGGTCAATAGTTCGTTTGAAATAAACCATTTATAAGGATTAGGTAAAAATAGCACTAAATAACCTCAGGTATATATATTGAATTGAGTCTTTTAGAACTATTATTTAGACTTATTCTTCCTTATAATGGGTTTTGTTTTCTTATTTTCTATAAATTAGGTTTTATAACCTATTTTTATGGGAACTTAATGGGAGAAGTTAGAGGATAATCTGGTCTTTTTAATTTTATAACGAGGTGAATGATATGGATTCAAGTCCTGTTAGGGATTTGGCAAAAAAATACGCCGATGCTTCTGAAAAGGTGATAGACTCAGAATTTGAGATAAAAAATACGGCTCTGAAGGATATTTCAAACTGGTCCGGAGAGTCAAGGGGAAAATTCGATGAGGAGTTTCAAGATGTGCTGAAAAAATACGGCTGGTTCGCACAGGAATTACAGGAAACAAGCGAGCAGCTATATAAGGCAGCTGCTTTAATTGACCAAACGAATGATCAAATAGCAGCAGAAGCGCGTGCTAAAGAATTGGCATCATTAAATCTTTCATGCAAGAAACCCACTACTGCTTAACGGGAGATGAAATTCTTAAATGGCTGAAAAAATATCAATTGAACCTGACAAGCTGGAAAGTCTGGCGAATTCTGTAGTGAAGGAGCTTGCACTGATTGAGGATATAAATACAGATCTGAAAAATGCCCTTTCTAGGATGATTTTAAATGTAGATTCAAAGTTTGCGCATTGTTTCTCTGTTGTCGATACATATGGTGATGCCGGCGACAAACTAATCGACAAAATGGATGATGTGGACAAGGATCTTCGCAAGGTATCTGAAAAAATGGCAGAAGCCGATAATACCCTGCAATTTTTATATGGTTTATATGACAAGTATGGAACGGTTACAGGAATGGGAGTTGTAGCTGCCAACCAAATGAAGTACTTGCTGACAGGATTGACGGATTATACATTAGGAGCAAATGGTTTGTGGTCCTTTAAACATTACGGACCGTTTGCGTCACTTGCAGCGAAAATTGATGCATCTGAGTATAGGAATGTAGCAAGAGGCTTCTTAGGCTTAAAGTATTTAAAAAAGAAATTTGCGAGTAACTCTTTCGCAGATTTGGTGCACATGAAATTTGCAAAGTATCTGCCGCAGGATGTCGTAAATTATACGAATTCTTTTCAAGGGTTTATTAAAGGGGCAGTAAATGAAGCGGGGGAAAAGTTTACCTTTGGACAGGTAATGAAAACAGGCTGGAAATTTGCTAAAACTTCTGCCCCAATGACAGCATTAATTACTGCTGGAACAGAACTGACCGGAATGGGTCTGGACATTGCCGGGAACTACGAAAAATACGGAAATAACACTGAGGTATTAAAACGAGAAAATGCAAAAGCGGTTGGACGAGCCGTATACAAGACGGGAGTTGTGACTGGATTTTCTGTTGCCGGGGCTGCTCTTGGGGGCGCTGCAGGTACTTTTCTGGGTCCAGGCGGAACAATTGTTGTAGGGGCTCTTGGGGCAACTGCCGGAGGGATAGTAGGGGAAGTTGTAGCCGAAAGTACTCAGTTTATTGCTGAAGATGTCGCATTAGTCTTTAAAGATCAGATCCATTCGGGTGTTGAGCATTTTAGAGGTACTATGGAGAAAGTAGGGAAAGTTGCAGGTAAAGTAGACGACGCAATTGAAAAAGGTAACGACATGATTAAAGAGGGGAAGAAGGCAGTTGACAAGGGGTTAAAGAAGGTTTCGGATACAGCATCCTCCCTCGTTAAAGATGCCGGTCATTTCTTTAGTAAACCATTATTCGGATAGGAGTTGGAAAGAGTGAAGACCATTAAACTGAGTATAGATGAACTCTTGTTTTGTTTATACAGTGAAGGGGATTTCGAGCAAGGCCTAAATTTTAAAAACATCTATTTTCCAAATATTGAAGACGAAGATTTTGATTTAATGCTGAAGGTAGCCTGCCGCTCATTGCTGGCTAAAGACCTATTGAATTACAGCGGGAACAAATATACAGTAAAGAAGGAATACTCTTCCTATATTAAGACCGTAAGTCATGCCAAATACTCTTTGAGGGCATCTAAAGTAACAGAAACAGAGGATATCGGGGTTTCCTATAATTTCGGCAATGAATCTATTCATTCCCACCAAATGATACATGATCAGCTCGTGAATAAACTCACTTTATTTGAATCAGAAGAAGAAATGCTTAGAGATGTGGAGCATTTTATGGATATTAATAGTTCAGTTGAAATGGACTATTTCAGATTGCTAGGAAATAAAGATGAATTTGAAAAGCTGCTTAAAATAGCAAGCAATGAAACCATTGATAAATTTGAAATAGATCAAACAGATGATTTATTTAATGAATTTATACAGGATCTAAAAACAAAAAAAGGAAAATTGGACAGCTTGGCTTTTTTTGAATACTCGGCCGGCAACGTACCCAACCTTTTTGATTTGATTTTTGTTTTAAAAGGGGCAAATATGCATTGGTTTATCGATGGAATGATTGAGAATCAATTTCAGCTAAGAAGCTATAATTCAGAGCTGCTCCATTCTAAAGTTTTTAGAACGAACACAACGCTGTCTATTTAATGGTCATAGGAGGACATCTTGAATACAACACTTCCACAAAATCGCCCAATAAAAATAAAAATGAATCCGTTCTTCTTTGTATGGCTGCTTTTGGTTACAGTCGGAGGCATTGCATTGAGTATTTTTTTAATTGGATATGGTTTTCAGTTTAAGTCGTCTTATTCTCTAATATCAATATTTGTAGGTATAGTAACTCTGCCATTTTCAATGCTGACAACCATTCTATGGCTACCTTCGTTTTTTAAAAGAGGAACCACCTTATACAAGATATTCGAAGGGGAAAATGGATATATCACAGACGGAAAAAGAGAAGTCGCTTTCAAAGATATACAGGATATCCGATTGAATTTATACAGGCCTAGCCTTCAAGGACTTTTTTATCAGGAATTAATTGTCACCACTTTTGACAACCGGGTAATCAGGTTTCACACCTTTAATACATTAAAACCCCTTGATGTAAAGCAGCATATAGAGAAATACGTCATTCCCCATATGCATCCGCATGCCCAGGAGGTCTGGTCCCGGAAATTTACAAATGGCAGGATCCAGCCTTAATACATAGTATCGTGAGAGGTGAACCCCCCTGCAGGATTATAAGAGTTCTAACTATAAAAAGAAAAAGCCTGAGGAAAAGAGAGAAGGATGTATCAGCGAACTTCAAAACGGCTGCTTGGACAGCTGCGCCTGCACGAATGGCTGTTTTACATTAGCCATGATTCCCATCCAGTTCATTGTCCTGGGTTATTATTTGCTGGAGATGATTTAGCCGGTACCAGACACCTTATTAGAAGTACATAAAAAAGCCCCGCAGAGAAAACTCTGTGGGGCTTTTCTTGTGCTCCTAAATTTAATCTTTATTTATATTAATTCATAGTACTGCTTCCTCTCTATTTAAAAAGGAATAAACCACAAAAATATACTTTTTATTATATAAATGAAAATATTTTACTTTTTTAAGGACTTTTTGACTATATCTGTGATAGTATTGTCGTGGTTATATTTTCATATAATTCCATAATTTATAGGAGATGAGATTTTTTGGGTAAGAAAAAACGTTTCGGAAAATCAAGTGCTTTTGTTATGTCATCAGCTTTCGTGGCTTCTGCTGCAGTTGTATCACCAGCCCCAGCTTCAGCATCATCTGTAACTGTAAATGAACTGGTTAAAAATGCCCAGTTAACTGTCAGTCAACTAAAACCTTTTTACGGATCTGGAAATACACAGCTCGTTTTAAGTGTTGAAGTGTCAAAGCTGTATAGTAAAGCATCGAGTCAAATCGATTTAGCTAAGAAAGCCCTATATGGGTATAAAGGAAAAGACAAATCCCGCTTACAGCAGCAGCTAGAGAATGCAGTAAATGAGCATGTAAAAGCTGCACGGTTAATCGATGCGATTAATGCAGGGGTGAAATTAGAAAAGCAAACAAATGCTTTAATGCAATACATAAATGCTGACGAGATGAATATGGAAATGGTCAAGGTGTATGACCAGCTATCAGAGCAAATGAAAAAGACTGAAAAAGCGTCTAGTAAGATATATGGAGAAAATAAACGTTTATTAGCTGAAAAAAAATATGTGCTTCCTGCTAAAATTGCAAAAGAATCAGTAAAATACGAGGTTTCTAAATTTAATCTTCTGGAAAAAGCAAAGTTATGGATTTCAAAAGGTAAAGTGAAAGAAGCGGAAGAATTGACACAAATGCTTTCGAGATTAGAGGAAAGAGCGGTTGAAATAAAGCAAACGGGGAATAAAATTCATCCCGGAAAATATCCGGCGCTAACGGGAATGAATACTGCGTTAAAAAATACTAAGGATACTGTGTTAAGTCAATTTGTTCTCAAAATATCTGCTGCTTCAAAAGATCCCCTCAAACCGACTGTTTATGGAAATGAAATCAAGAAGGTTATCAACCGCAATGTAATTTTAATAGCTGGAGAAAGTTCATTCATTAAATTAAAAAACCTTGAAATAAACGGTGATCTAATTATTCAGGGAGCAAACGATATAGGCGGGAATGTTGAACTGTCTAATATAAAAGTAAATGGAACGATAAAAATACACGATGCAGAAAAAGCTGCATTAAATAAGGTTGATGCGGCCCAATTAACTGTTTTAGACCAACGAATCATGAAACGAGCGATGTTACAAACACTTCAATCCGTTTCAGCCATAAAAGATGAGGGACCCCAATTATCAATTGATTCAGAATCATCTTTAACGAATGTAGAAATCGCAAAAAAAGCAGAATTGTTCGCAGCACCAGGTGCTCATGTAGATTCTGTGCTTGTTAAACCTGCTAAAGAAGGAGAACGAATCAGCTTTAAGGGTGATTTTTCAAATTCAAAAGTCACCTTAGAAGGAGAAAATCCCGAAGTTTCCCTTTCGTCTTCAGCAAAAATAAGAGAATTTCAGGTGAAGACTCAAGCGACGATCACTGCAGAGACAGGTGCAGTCCTTGAAAAAGTTGAAGTCAATTCAACAAAAGCAGGAGATGTTCTAACGCTTGCAGGCGATCTTTCCAAATCAAAAATAACTGTATCTGGCTCAGGAAATGGTTTGAAAATAGAAGAAAATGCAAAAGTAAGGGAAATCGAGGTAAAAGCGGAAGCAACAGTTGAGGCAGGAAAGGGATCTGAAGTTGCTGCTGTCTCAGTAGCCTCTCAAAGCAAAGATTCAAAGATAACCCTTAAAGGTGATTTCTCGAAAACCAGTGTAGACATCCAAAACTCAAATGCAAAGCTTGTTATTCCTGAAAACACCGTGGTGAAAGAAGTGAAAAAAGATCCTTCCGTCACAGGTACAGTACAAATTGAGAACAAAGGAAACGTTGAGACTGCAACTGGTATTGTGATACCCGGAACACCTTCAGGCAGTGCGGCACCAGCAGGAGGAGGCGTCTCACCAGGACCTGTTGCGATAGATTTTTCGGTCACTGATGTCACCGTATCAGATTCAACAGCGGTTACTTTTGTTTCCAGTAAAGTCCCTGCATCAGTTGAATGGAATGGAATGAAAGTGGCAGCCGCATCAGTAGAAGGTGAAAGAAATAAGTATTCCATTCAAGTACCAGCCATTAAAAATATCGAAAATATTCTAGTGGTTAAAGATGATAAAGATACTAGTAAAACAATAAACTACAAAATTCAAACTGGTTCATATGGAAATTTGAAAGTTTTAAATGAACACAGTAATGTAGTGAAGACCGTAAGTGAAGCAGCTGATCATGATACGTTTTTAATGGAATCAGGAACGTATGAACTGTCTAAACAGCTCTTAGTTTCCAAAGCAATTGCGATTATTGGAAACGGCGATGTGGTGATCAGTCCTAAGGATGATTTTGCATTCACTGAGTCCTATGAAAAGAATTTAGTGTCCATCAATAATGTTGCAGGGGAAATGAATCTGGAGAATGTAACCATTCTTAATTCAATAGGAAGCGGAATTAATGTTTTTGAATCCCAAAATGTAAAGCTGAAGGATGTCCGTTCCATCGGAAATGCATCCGCTGGATTAATCATCAATAGCTCCAGAGTAGAGGCAGAAAAGCTTAAGACTGATGGGAACAAATGGTACGGGGTAAACGTGGATAAAGGATCGAATCCAAGCAGTCCGGAACTGGCTGCAAGTTTTAAATTGGTAAATGGAACCCTGCTGGAACCGACTCAAATTTTCTCTAACAAGGGAGAAGTAACAGCTCCAGGATATAAAAAATATAAAGTTGCTGATACATCTGCGGCTCTATGGACAAACCGAGAACAGGTGCTCACTAAAGGAGCTGTAATTGAAGGGGGAGAAACTTTTTATCCGACTGTTGAAGCAGCAGTGAAAGCAGCTGACGCGGGGGCAGTCATTCATGTTAGCGGGGGGACGTATGAACTGTCCAAACAGCTGCTTATTATGAAACCAATTACCATAAAAGGAGAAGGGAATGTAGCTATCAGCCCTAAAAGCGATTTTACTGCTACGGAATCCTATGAAAACAATTTAATCTCCATTAACGGGGTTGCAGGGCAAGTAAAGCTAGAGAACCTAACCATCCGAAATGCAAAAGCCAGCGGGATTAATGTATTTGAGTCTCAAAACGTAAAGCTTAAAAACGTACATTCAAGCCATAACGGAGCAGCAGGGCTTATTGTCAACAGCTCGATCGTAGAGGCGGATGAGTTTTACACGATTGATAACAAATGGTATGGGGTGAACGTGGATAAAGGATCCAATCCAAGCAGCTCCACACTGGTAACCTCTTTCAAATTCCTTAAAGGGTCCATATCAGAGGAAACCCAAATTATTTCTGATAAAGGGAATGTATCCGTTACTGCGGAAGGATTTGAAGAATATAAGATAGGTGGCACTTCTAAGGTGTTCTGGACGAGCTACGGTCAGCCTCGTACAAAAGGGGCAATAATAAACAATACGGTGTATCCAACTCTTGAAACAGCGGTACAAGCAGCAGACGAGGATGCAGTCATCCATGTTAACGAAGGAACGTATGAGCTGCCTAAACAGCTTCTTATTTCTAAGCCGGTAACCATTATTGGAAACGGTGAAGTAGTTCTAAAACCTAAAGCTGATTATAAAGCCTCTGCAGGGTATGAAAACAACCTGGTCTCCATCAATGGAGTTGCTGGTGCAGTCAAACTGGAGAACCTAACCATTCAGGATGCGCTGGGAAGCGGGATTAACGTGTATGAATCCAATAACGTAAAGCTGAAAAATGTCCGCTCTCTAAACAACAATGAAGCAGGGATGATTGTTAACAGCTCTGTGGTAGAAGCAGAAGATTTACGCACAAATGGTAACAAATGGTATGGAGTGAACGTGGATAAAGGATCCAATCCAAGCAATCCAAACCTTGTCACTAGTTTTACATTGACTAGCGGAGCTTTGTTGGAGCCAACGAAAATCTTTTCCGATAATGGAGATGTGACAGTCTCTGCAGAAGGATTTGAAAAATATTCAGTTGCAGGTACTTCTAAGTTATTCTGGACGAATCAAGGTCAGCCACTTGCAAAGGGGGCAGTCATTAAAGGAGAAAAAACGCTGTACCCAACCCTTGAAGCGGCTGTGCAGGCAGCTAAAGAAGGCGCAACTATTTGGGTTAATGAGGGAGAATACGAACTATCTAAGCAATTGGTCATTACTAAACCGGTAACCATTATTGGAAACGGACAGGTCGTTCTAAAGCCTAAAGGCAATTATACGCCTTCAGCACCTTATGAAAAAAATCTAGTATCTGTTACTGGAGTCGCTGGTAAAGTAGAGCTTCAAAATTTGACGATTAAAAATGCACAAGGCAGCGGACTCAATATATTCGAATCCCAGGACGTAACGCTGAAAAAAGTAAACTCTATCGGAAATACGGCCGCAGGATTAATCGTCAACAGCTCTGTAGTAGAGGCAAGTGACTTTACAACAAGCGGAAACGGTTGGTATGGAGTGAATGTGGATAAGGGATCAAATCCAAGCAGTTCAGCACCTGCTGCTAAATTCACACTCCATTCCGGATCTCTATCAGAGCCTGCTCAAATCGTCTCTGATAAAGGCGGGGTAGAGGTTATCGCGGACTTAGAACTCTATAGGGTGGCCGGATCTTCAAAATTGATTTGGACAAACCAGGGGCAGCCACTTGCAAAAGGAGCAGTGATTCAAGGAGAAAGAACGCTGTATCCAACTCTTGAAGAGGCTGTACAAGCATCGAAAGAAGGTGCAATTATTTACGTCAATGAGGGAGAATACGAATTATCTAAGCAATTGGCTATTACTAAACCGGTAACGATAATTGGAAAAGGGCGGGTTGTTTTTAAGCCTAAAGCTGGTTATACGTACTCTGCTGGGTATGAAAAGAATTTACTATCCATTAATGGAGTGGCTGGTGCAGTAAAGCTTGAAAATCTAATCATCCAAAATGCGCCGGGCAGCGGATTGAATGTCTATGAATCTCAAAACGTAAGTCTTGTGGAAGTACAAGCTAATGACAATGCAGCAGCAGGATTGATCATCAACAGTTCCGTTGTGGAAGCAGATGGTTTCTATACGAAAGGGAACAGCTGGTACGGGGTTAATATAGACAAAGGATCAAATCCAAGCAATGCCTCACTAACTCCTAGTTTCAATTTTAAAAGAGGCACCTTATCAGAGGATATTCAAATATTTTCTGATTATGGTGATGTATCCGTAGGAGCGCCAGGATACAAGAAAATCAATTTAGAAGGCAGTTCAAAGGTTGTGTGGTCAAACAAACAGCAGCCATTAGAAAATGGAAATGCATCCTCACCGAGCCAGCCTGCAGATAATACTAAAGCTCCATCTGCAGAGCTTGCATCTAATCGTTTAGTGACTGCATCTCTTGATATGGATAAAGATTTCAAGCTGGAGGATGGAGTCGTTAAATTTAACTAAAAGATATAGTACGATTTATAAATATTAAAGGCTCTGCAGAGGTGTAATCTCTGCAGAGCCTTTTTTGAATTTATAGCCATGTATGTTTATGAGTATAGAGGTTATCATACTTTGCCATTCCTCTGTTTAATTTCAAGACCTTCTATTTAAACAGGTTCAACATACGATTTCCACCGGTTATAGGAATCAAGAAAATAGTTGCTTCCTGTAAGTCGGTACATAACATACATCTGAGAGATATGAATTCTGTGGTATTCACCTACAACATGCGGTTCCTGTTTCAGCGTCAAGTGACTGAGATCATATGCTGTATATCCCCCTATATCATATTTTGAGAGAATTTTCTTTACAGAGTCCTGGCCCTTCTGGAAGAGAGCCTTTGCCTTTTCTCCGCCATATAAAGTCATCTCAGGGTTATAGCCCCAATCATAAAGACCAAGCAGAGTGTAAATATATCCGTTCAGGGTGTAATTATTTCTAGGCGCGGTTATGTATTCTTCAAACCAGATTTGGTCTTTCCATTTAGTGCTAATGTGTGAGAGGTCTGTCATCGGTCCTCCCTTGGAGACTGGCGTCGTTAAAAAAGTTAATGAAGCATTCCCCGCAAGTTTATACTTTATATCCTTTGTCACGTCAAATGCTCTGGAAAAAACACTTAAGGCTTGCCCCTGGGCCATGCCGGAAACCCATCCTATTGGATAGCGGGTTTTGAGATGAGGAATTCGATGGGAAAAGGAATACCGGAAGGATCCGTCTTTTGATTGCATTTTTATTAAAGCATCCGTGAGTTTAATAAAAGCTTCCCGGTCTTCAGAGCTTTTAGTAGTGAGATATTTTCCGTGATAGTATAAAGCGCCTTGAGCGGTAGTAACCGGATTGTATTCTGTTTTGGCACCGTACTTAACCATGGGAATACCGTTCTCATCCCAAATGAATTTTTCAGGTTTGAACTCTTTTGCAGTAGAGAAATTTAAATAATCATTATTAACTTTGTAATCTTGCATGAAAGGTTCGTATTGAAATTTATTTTCTATATACTCCTTAACATATGGGCTGCTGCTTAAAGCATAGATTTTGTGAGGCATAGCGAAACATAATAATAAAACCAGGATCAGTATCTTCTTCATTGGTTGTTTTTTCTCCTTTTTATGAAACATCTACTAGCAAATAATATTTATGGTTATAAAGACTTAGGTCTTTTTAATTATAAAAGTTTCACCCCGGTTCGTCATTTGTTTTTTCTAAAGTTTTTTTACAAACGAAATACATAATTTACATTTTTAACATAGATATGACTTCTGTAATACGATAGACTCAAAGATAAGTAAGCTTTTATAATCATTCACTGGAACTTTGTTGGCTTACATACGAGTAAACTCAAGGAGGAACTATAGACATGCCGAAAAGTAAATTTGTGAAAGCTGGCCTTGCTGCCCTGGCTGTTTCCACTGTTGCAGCGGTTAACCCTGCGCAGGCTGCATCCAGCTCGAAAGCGGAGCAGGCCGTTAAAAACGCCGAGTTCTATTCCAATTCTCTCTCCGCGCTATATAAGGTGGATGAAGCAGGAGATTTGCTATTATCTCCTAGTTTTCTAACGAGATATAACAACGCCAAAAATACCATTGCTGATGCCAAAAAAGAAGTTGCTAAAATTAGCAGTCCACGCATTAAAAGGCTGATGAATGATCGTCTTGAGTTTTCTGAAATTCAGCGCCTGCGTACGGCATACCTCATCGATGCGGTTAAATACGGTGAAAAACTGGATTCGGCAAGGAACAAAATTAAAGCAGATTTTCTTGTTATGTCTCCTTCAGAGTTAAGAAAAGCCTATGATCAGCTTAGAAAACAAACGATGCAGCTTGAAAAACTGGTTTCAAAAGTTTATGGAAGTACATCCAGAAACGTTGTAAACACTCGTTTCGTCTTGCCTGCTAAATTGACGACGGAGTCCTTCTCTTCTGAAATGACCCGCTATGATTACCACCAAAAAGCCAAAGCCGCTCTTGCAGGGAAAGATCAAACACAGGCAGATGCGATGTTTGCCATTATCACGATGCTAGAAGGAAAAGGGAAAGACCTTCGGACAGCTCTTACTAACCTTCATCCTGACAATCAGCTGCTTAAGGATCTGTATTCTTTAGTAGACGCATCACTTGAGCCGGCGTTAATGAAAGAAAAAGAGTCGTTGAAAATCCAATATCGGACTCAATTCCCATCAAACTTTGAGCTGTCTGTTCTGCACACGAACGACACTCATGCAAATTTAGACCGCGCTCCCAGAATGGCTACAGCTATCAAAGAAACAAGAGCTCAAAAGGAGAACGCCCTTCTTCTCAGCGCTGGGGACGTCTTCTCTGGCACTCTGTATTTTAACGAATACAAAGGGCAGGCAGATCTTGAGCTGATGAATCTCCTTAACTATGATGCCATGACATTTGGGAACCATGAGTTTGATCTTGGAACCGCCACACTCGCTGATTTCGTTAAAAAAGCAAAATTCCCATTTGTCAGCGCGAATGTAGATTTTTCAAAGGATGCCAATATGAAAGCTTATACAAGCTCTGACGTAACGGCTGATCCGAAAGATGGCCACTCCTACAGTGCCATCGTGAAAAACATGGACGGAGAAAGAGTGGGTATTTTTGGTCTTACCACCGCAGAAACGGAAACCATTTCAAGCCCTGGTAAGGACGTTGCCTTTGAAAACTACATCGCGGAAGCAAAAGAAGCGGTTAAACAGCTCCAGGCTCAAGGGATTAACAAGATCGTTGCCCTCACTCACATCGGTTACCAGGATGGCGGCGGGGATAATGATGTGACGCTTGCTAAAGAAGTCGAAGGCATTGACATTATTGTCGGCGGGCACTCCCATACGGTACTGAGTGCACCGGTTCTGGATAACACGGGAGCTGAACCTACCGTCATCGTTCAAACGGGAGAGCTCAGCAAAAACCTTGGTGTTCTGGATGTTGAATTTGATCCAGCCGGAAAAATAATCAAGCAAGCAGGCAAACTGATCGATATTGACCAAAAATCCGGGGATCAGTATGTTATTAAAGAAGATCAGGAAGCAGCATCAATCCTTGATTCAAAATACAGACCTGGCATTAATAAAATTAAAAACGAAGTGGTCGCTAAAACAGACACAGTCCTGAATGGTGTCCGTGCGGATGTCCGCACAAAAGAAACAAATTTGGGAAATCTGATTGCGGATGGGATGCTTGCAAGAGCGAAAACGATCAATCCTAAAACGGTGATCGCAGTTCAAAACGGAGGAGGAATCCGTGAGTCAATCGATGCGGGGGATGTAACAATGGGTGAAATCCTGACGGTTATGCCTTTCGGAAATTCCCTTGCCATCATGAACCTTAAGGGTGAAGAAATCAAGGCTGCTCTTGAACACAGTGTGGAGCTGGCACCGAAAGAAGCAGGGGCATTCCTTCATGTGGCGGGAATGAAGTTCACGTATGACAGCTCTAAACCGGCTGGACAGCGGGTGGTAAAAGCAGAAGTGAAAGAAGATGGAACGAACTACACGGCTTTGGATCCGGCAAAAATGTATGCTGTGGCAACGAATGCATTTACAGCAGCAGGCGGAGACAGCTACTCCATGTTTAAAAAGGCATACGACGAAGGCCGTGTCAGCGAGCCAGGCTTCACGGACTGGGAAACGTTCAGCCAGTACTTAAAAGCAAATCCTGGCATTAAGCCAGCGGTTGAAGGGCGTATAATAGACCTAAGTGCAGTTCAATAAAATAAGGCTTATCGGGGGACTGACAAGTGATTGTCAGTCTCTTTTTTAAAAAAAATGGGTGCAAGACTCCTTATTTGGTAAATGAATCAAAAAATTAAATAGATAATTTGTTTATCTAGTAGTATAATAGTCACTGTTGAAAAAATAGCCAATTATACCAGTATAAAGGCAAACCCGCTGAAAAGCGGGGACGCAAAGCCGTGAGTCTAAGGCATATTATGCTAGGATCGTCAGGCCGCCGTAGGTAAGCAACAATGACACCATGGCTATTTGACATGGTGTGTTTTATTCTTATGCGGCTCAGGTAAGGTGAATAATGGAGGTTGCATATTGTGAACAGTGAAAAAGAACAGCAGGAACCATACAAAAATACGAAGAAGTATAGAAGTCATTTGATTCGGAGTGAAATTGAGTCCCTTATCGCAGGGAATCATATATATAGAAGCAGAAAAACTGAAAGTGCTGTAACATTGTTTATTCAATACTGTGTTAACCATACCGGTATGAATCATCTTTCGGAAATCAGCAGTCAAACCATGCGAGATTACATACAGCACCATATTGCGCGTTCGGACAAATCGAGAGAGTATGATTCTTTTAAGAGACTAAAAGACGATGTTATGATGCTTGAGCAGCTGATTTTAGAGAATAGGGGGTTTGAGCAAAAAGTGAATTTTTCACTTCTAAATATAGGGTTATGGTCTTCTCAGGATATGAGAGCGCATTATAATAAAGAAGCTTTTAAAAGCAAAAGAAATTTTTTCCTTCAATAATGTAAAAAAAGAAAAATTATTTAACATTTGAGGAAAAAATTATGATACAATTAGGGCGAAAGTATCGAATGTTTGATTGGTAAGCCGCATACATAGACGAAGAGAAAACAGATGATATAAACAGCCTACGTCTTTTGCATTTAGATCCTTTCAATAATACTGTTTCCCCTTTCAAATTTTCATAAAGCGGGAGCCCCTCATGCTGTTCTTGACATCAGTGTGAGGGGTTTTTTTATGGATAATCACCAAATATGTTTATATGTGACAAATTTTATCATTCTTATGTCACGATTATAAAACAGGTATATGTTTTCATGCATCTTCTAAAATTTACAAGGTGAAATCTGACTTAAATGCTAAAGATGTTCAACTAGAATTTCTTATTTTTTACAAAAAATTTATAAATAAAAACGTATATCTTTACAAGCCTTTGATACATTTTATGTTATACATTCCCCTGAAGAATTTCCCTTATTTCTAAGACATAATTCCTAATGTTTGGTAGAATATACATATTAGAGAAATAATCGGATTTTCGAAAAGGGAAATTGGATTAAAGAAAGGTTTTGGAGGATATTATTTTGAAATTAATGCGAATGTGTTTTTCTGCCCTGCTCCTCATCTCTTTGCTCGCATTCCCCGCATCTGCCACGGAAGGACCGTATAAAAACCTTGGTCCGCAAGTTCAATATGTCAATGTGATCCGCGGTGAAGCCGGGATGGACCAGTACGGACGTCCGCTTTACTATGCCCTTCTACAGGGAGAACCTGCAAAGCTCGTGGTCATTGATTTGCAATCCAAACAAGTAGTGGATATGGAAACATTGGAGGGTGCGACTGCAGCGTGGTCCATTGAAGTGGATTCCAACCGACAAGTATGGATTGGTTCAACACCGAATGAGCAACTCTACCGGTACAATCCCGAAACAAGGGAGCTATCAGACTTAGGGAAAGCCTCTGCCCCTAGGGGATCGAATACGACCATTTGGGATTTAACTTACGATACGAAAAACAACCGTATTTTCGGTGTGACTTCCTATGGCGGAACGGTCTTTACATACAGTGATGACGATGGCTTTGACAGCCTGGGTGTCGTTATGAATGGGCGGCGTTATGCCAGAAGTGTAGAGTACGATGAAGAGCAGAATACGCTCTATGTCGGTCTTGGCTCACCGGCTGCTCTAATTAAATGGAATCTGAATACGAATGAGAAAACAGATATTCTTCCGGAGGATTTTAAATCCGCTGCTTCTGTATATGATCTGGATTTATCCGGAGGAAAAGTATATGCCAAAATGGAAAACAAAAGTGCGCTCCTTGTCCTGAATCAGGAAACGGATATGCTGGAGCATGTTCTGCCGGCTGATTCCAGAGGGGTGTCTCCTGCATGGAACAATCAGACCGTTTTCTACAGCTCGAAAGGCAAGCTGTTTGAATTTAATCCGGCAGATGGAAGCAGCCGGGAGACGAATGGATCAGTAGCTTCCTCCAGTGCTGTATCCCTGGATATTTTAAATGTGAACGGGCAGCCGCAGGTTGTTGGTCTGGCAGGTAATGCAGGCCGTTTCTACCAGTACAATCTGCTGGATAACCGTTCCTCCACGTCCTCCCTTAAGCTTCCTGCACAGCCGGTAGAAATTTACAATGTGGGCAAAGGCGTGAATGGGAACATTTACAGTTCGGGGTTCATCTCCGGACGACTGGGTATTTATAATCCGAGAACTGAAACAACTCAAATGTTCGAAGGACTTGGGCAAGTGGAAGATATGACCTCCTTAAAAGAGAAAATGTTCTTTGGGGTTTATCCAAATGGACTCGTGTATGAATATGATACACAGCAGGCCTGGAATGCCGGTTCCAATCCGAAGAAAATTATGGACCTTGGGGCAAGCGGTCAGGACCGGCCGAATGCACTTGCTGCAGATGAAGGGAAGAACCGGTTATATGCCGGAACTGTTCCGAAGCGCGGAGAAAAAGCCGGAATGTTCCTTGTATATGATGGGGGCAGTCAATCTGTTGCTCATGAGGAAACATTGCCTGATGATCAAAGCGCGTCATCTATGACGTTTAATCAAGCAGCTAATACGCTATACCTTGGAACAAGTGCATACGATGGAAGCGGGAATCTATCTCCAAAAAGCGCGAAGCTGTACGCCATTGATACGAATAGTTCGTCTTTTGCGAAAAGAGAAATTGAGCTGCCTGGCGGATATGCCATCAAAATATCTGCGCTTAAAATGACAAATGATGGAAGACTTTGGGGAATCGTGGATAACAAACTGCTTGTGTACGATCCGGAAAAGGGGATGCCAAGTCTCTATCCGATTACTCCAAACCAGATTGAAGGGATGTACAGAAACGAAAGTCTTGTCATTCATCCTTCCGGAGATCTGTATGGAACATTCCAGGGCATGCTCTTTAAAGTTGATACAAAAACCCTGGAAATTACATGTTACAGCGAAGGCAATGTGTTTCACTTAGCGGGTGATCAGGAAGGGAACCTTTATTTTAATAAAAGATCAAATCTCTGGAAAATTAATCCGAATGATCTGACAGCTGAGCATGTATATAATCCGAAAGAGCTCAAAATACCAAATATCTCAACAGAGGATTCTCCTTTCCCTGTCGCAAGGGTTTATTCAAGACAGTCTCTTCTCATGTACAAGAAGGAAGGGAATTCGATGGTGCCCGTTAAAGAAGTTCCGAAAGGGGCATTCTACCGGGTTTATGGAACGTATAAAAGCTATTACCATGTTGGGAATGGCTACTACTTCTATAATGAACCGCATAGAATTTCCACTTATATTGGACGGGTTTTTACTCTTGGAGAGGCAGAGATGCTAAAGCCGGATGGGTCATTCCACAGAATGATCAAGCCGGACGAAGAAATCCGGGTATACAACTATGATAATGAGAAGTACGACGTTGGTAATGGCTATACAATCATGAAGAACAGTGATGTGACGTATAAGGTTGGGATAGCCAACTTAAAGGCAGATTCAATGATGTTCCGATACGGCTCCGTTATTCCGGAAATGAAGATTTATGACGGCGAGGAATATGTCGTTTACAATATAGACGGCAATAAGCTTGATATCGGAAACGGCTTCTATTTAGAGTTTAATAAAGGAACAATGGAATTTACTAAGAACTAAAGTTAAATCCGGGAAGGAGTTCCCGGATTTTTTCTTTTTTCCTAAATACATCGGACGGCGATTGAAGTCAAGTCTGGAATTGACTTCTTTTAATGATAGATTGTTAGAGAGATAGAATAACCTGAAAGGAACGAGAGTGTGAAAAAATTAATTTTTATGATTGCTGTATTTGTTATGTTTGCCAGTTTCCCTGTAATGGAAAAGAGAGCATCTGCCGCTTCGTTTTCTGTGAATGCCAATCAGGTATACTCGTATGACGTCATGAAAAAGGACCTGGAAGCGCTCGCTGCCAGCTACCCTCAATTGATTCACTATAAGTCAGTGGGGAAATCTGAATACGGACGGGAGCTCTATGCCGTATCCGTTGGGAAAGGTCCTGCCAGCGTTTTTGTAAACGGTTCCCATCATGCAAGAGAGTGGATGACGACCACTCTTACGATGAAAATGATGGAGCAGTATGCGAAGGCTTATTACGGAAACACGTCTATCAATGGGCTTCCGGCCAAATCCATCCTGGATCAGACGACCATCTGGTTTATGCCGATGGTAAATCCCGATGGTGTATCCCTTCAGCAGTACGGAGTGAAATCTCTCCCTGCATCGAGCCAGTCCTCTGTTTTGAAAATGAATGGAGGGCGTAGTGATTTTAAGCACTGGAAGGCAAATGCCAAAGGAGTTGACCTCAACCGCCAGTATGATGCGAAATGGTCAACGATTACACTGAATCCCGGAAAACCGGCTTCTGAGAATTTCAAAGGGTACAGCCCCGCTTCATCAGCTGAGACAAAAGCGGTTCTCCAGTTTGTAAAAGGGATCAATCCCGACATGTCGCTTAGCTATCATTCAAGCGGACAAATTCTCTTTTGGAACTTTTATCAAACCGGTGCCAGATATACAAGAGACGAGAATTATGCGAAGCAGCTGGGCCGGATGACTGGCTACCGTCTCGTTTATCCGGGCCCGAATCCTTCAGGTGGAGGGTTTACGGATTGGTTCCTGCTTTCTTATAAACGTCCGGCCTTCACACTTGAAATCTCGCCTTTTGTAGGGGATACGAGTGTTCCTCTGAAAAATTTCAGCAAAGTATGGGAAGAAAATAAAGATGTAGGTCTTTACGCAGCAAAAGAGGGGTATAAGCTTTATCAGCAGCGTGCCGGTTCAGCATATGATCAGCAGCTGGCACAAGTAAACAGCTATCTGCAATCGAGTCTGCGGTTAAAACCATATTATACCGAGAACATCAAGTCGCAGGCTTATGTATATGTTTCTTCTTCTATGAAGAAGCTTTACGATCAATCCGATTACGAAATGAAAAAAGCCGAACAGCTCGCTTCCGGATTGCCCGCCTACTATAAAGATAAGGCTGCTCCGTCTATTAACCGGGCTAAACAAATCCGTTTGCAGGCCGCCCGTTTTATTGATGCGGTCAAAACAGGGGATCTTCTCAATAAAGAGAGGGGTGACCTTCAGAGCTTCATAAGCGAGGGCACTCTGACAGATGAAACGGCACAAGCTTATGATGAGCTTTCCCTGCAGCTCAAAAAAGAAGAAGCGGGGATTGGAAAGGTCTACTCTGATCAGGTAAGAAGATTATTTGGACAGAAATACCTCGTTCCCGCAAAAATCACAAAGGAAACAGTGATCTATGAGATTTCCCGCTACAGATTGCTGCAGGAAATCAAAAATCTAAAAGCTCAAGGGACGGATCCATCTGTAATCAACGAGAAATTCGCATTATACGACCGGCTTAAAGAAAGATCTTCCGCGGTAAAAAAAGCAGGAAACCAGTTGTATCCAGGAAAATACCCGGATTTGCCGCAATTTGAAACAGTCCTGAAACAATTCGAAAAATCAATAAGATAGGTTTGGAAAAGAGGAGGTCTTTTGACCTTCTCTTTTTGTAACAGCCAGCTTAAGACTAGGTTCTGAAAGTAGCTATTTATATGGGTTTCGGTTAAAAAACTTGCTGAAAAATGACATAATTAATCATAATATCACTTTATTGTAATATTAATGTAACATTACGGAATTATGTAATAGAACTGTTATACTACTTCCAACCTCCGTCATGTATACTAATCTTGTGCCAAAGGAGGAAGAACATGAAGAAACCGATTATTGCACTTGGATTAGCAACATCTCTATTATTCAGTTCGTATCTACCAGCCAACGATGCAAAAGCTGCATCTACTTCATTCGAAACTAATATCATAAATATAAGCAAACAATACATAGGCGTACCATATAAATGGGGTGGAACCACTCCTGCAGGATTTGACTGTTCCGGCTTTATCAACTATGTGTTCAACAAAACAGGAATTTCCATGCCTCGTACAGCAGATGGCATGTACAATTCCAGCAGCATGGAGAAGGTATCCAGCAAAGAAGTGGGCGATATCGTCTTTTTCAGAACGATGGACAAGCCGACCATTTCCCATGCGGGAATCTACATTGGAAGCAACCAGTTTATCCACGCATCTTCATCAAAGGGTGTGACAATCAGCTCCCTGAGTGAGAGGTACTGGAGCAATGCATACGTTAGCACAAAAAGACATTCTATGCTCGGAAGCGTAATGGCTGCTGAAGCGGAAAACTATGCAGAATCCGCTAAAGACCTGTGGAACAATCTTCAGGCAAAATACTCTTCATCTTCAAAAATTAGCGGTTTGGATTCTTCTTTAATCGGGGAATACAATAGGTTAAAAGCAAAAAGCAAGGATGCCAGTTTCACAGATTACATGACCCGCTCTGCTTGGATGATTGATTCAGTTAAAAACGGCCTTGCACTTGAGAAGCAAACCAATGAATTCACTTCCAAGCTAATTGAAGGACAGCGCCTTGATGCTGAAACAAATAAATTGTATGACGATTTGTCTTATAATATCGGCAAAACAGAACGCGTTATCGGAAAAATGTACGGTGCTTCTAACCGCAAAGTGTTCAATGACCGCTTTATTACCCAGGCAAAAATTGCGCGCGAAACATCCAAATATGAGGTATCCATGTATCGTCTCATGAACGATATTGACAGCCTTATTGCAAAGGGATCTGTAAAAACGGCGATTGAACATTTTGAAATGCTGTCCAGACTCGAAGCACGTGCTTCTAAAATTAAAGCAGACGGAAATGCTCTGCACGCTGGCGGCTACCACAGCCTTTCTCAAATCAATGCACAGCTGAAAGAGCGCAAACAGGCGCTGAAAGCAAAACTAAAACTATAATTCTCTAAAAGCAGATGCTCATTACAGAGCCTCTGCTTTTTTATCTTTTTCTACTATTGGTAATTATTACATGATAGAATGGTAGGAGAAACTTTAGGGGGTAAATGGAGTGAAAAAATTAGCAACAGCTGCACTGGCCGCTTCTTTGTTATTGGCACCAGGTGGAGTGCGTGCTGAAACAACGTCATGTGTAAACCTTGATGCGATGGCTGCGAAAAAATTGTTAACCGATACTGCTAATCGATACGGGGTTCCTGCTGAAATTGTAAAGGGAATAGCTGCCTCAGAAAGCGCAGGATTTAAGCAATGCAATCAGGATGGTACTCCCATCATTTCTCGTGATGGAGGAATTGGGATGATGCAAATTACGCTAAACCCAGGAGAACATTTAGAGATAGACCGGGAACGCTTAAAAACCGATGCTGCGTACAATGTAGACCAAGGGGTTAAAATCCTTAAAGAGAAGTACAGTTTTGATAAAAGTCCAACAATTGTCAATCAATCTATGGATAGTCTAGAGCACTGGTATTTTGCAGTACGCAATTATAACGGAAACACGGCCTCAAATGACCCGACAAAAAATCCCGGCGGGACCTATCAGGAGAGAGTGTACCGATCTGTCCAGCCCGATACAACGCCTTTCCCTCTGGAAAATTACAATTCCAACTGGAAACCAGGGGATCAGCCGATGCAGTGGGCGTATGGGTATACTCCGACAATGAGTAATTTGCAAGCGGGAGATCAGGTTTTAACGAATGATTCAGCTTCCAAGCTAAGAGATACACCTTCAACTGGAGTGGGATCTAAAGTTATTGGAACCTTCACTGAAAATTCAGTTGTAACGATTAAGAGTTCTGTTAAATACGAAGATCCTAGTGTGAGTAACCTTTTCATATTTTATCAAGTCGAAGTAAACGGCAAAAAAGGATACATGGCATCTTCCGTATTAAAGCCGCTAAGAATTGAAAACTCAAATCCAATCGCTGCTCAAGAACCGGTTAACATCCCGGACGGTAAGGTGAAAATCTTATTAAATACTCCAATATATAATTTGGTGAACGGACAAATGAAGCCTGGCAGGACGGCAACCAATAAAGAAGCGCTGCGCGTTTACGGCACCAAGGGAATCTACTACCATGTCGGCGGCAGTGATTATGTAAAACATGATCCCGCTAAAACAAAAATGCTGATTGGTGTGGCGCTAAGCAACGATAAAGCCCGTAAACCAATAGGCTTTATCACAGAGGACCATTATTCAACGATTACATTGGATAATGGAAAAGAGCTGGATAAGAAAAACATCGGCGGGATGGTTATGGGCTATGTGAAACTAAAAAGCCCCGTGACCCTGACGAATGGAAGTTCAAAGTTAGCTTTAAAAGCAAATACATGGTACAGAGTCTACACCATCTCCGGCCGTTCTTATGACGTTGGAGGAGGCTATTCTGTCGCGAAATCATCAGGTAACGAATACTCTCCTGTATTCGGCGGTAAATAAGAAAGAAGGTGACCTCAAATCTTGAGGTCACCTTCTTTTAATTCGGCACAACATTCCTCACAAACGGTATCATTTGCAGCACTCTAGTAATCACAAAGCTAATTGCAATGGTTAATAAGGCCATAAAAGGAATGCCGACAATCGGAGTGAAAGAAAAAGCATCCAATTCAAAGTATTTTTTTAATACGAGAAAGACGAACGGATGGACGAGGTAAATCCCCATACTTGCCTGATTGAACGGTTTCAGGACGCGATAGGACCCAGCCGGGTTGATCCGCTCCTGCAGCTCTTTGAAGAACAGGAAGAACGCCGCTGACATAAAGACCACCGATACGTTCAGGTAATGATAGAAGAATCCGTCGAACGTGCCGTTGTTTTTCTCGGTCATTTCCGGTGTAGCGAATACCGTAATGCATAGCCCTGCAACGCCAATCAAATAAATGCCCCACTTCGATAAACGGTTAAAGGAGTACTTAAACAAGTAATAGCCTAAAACAAAGTAGCCTATGTACCCGCTTGCCGGGAATGCTTCAAATCCCATTTTTACTTGATAAAATTTGGCGATTAAGCTGAACACGCTTGTGCATACAAACCATAAAACCAGAAACAATTCGATGTTTCTTCTTGATGCATTTGCGATATACACCTTCAAGATTGGTGTGATGGCATACAGCCCGATAATGACATATAAAAACCAGAGGTGGTAATAGACATTATCGGACAGAATCGCTTTAAATGCCGCTTCCGGATTTTTCTCCATATCATCCATCTTCATTTTGACCAGGATATAAAAGCAGCTCCATGCGATAAAAGGAATCAGCACTTTCGCTGAACGTTTTTTGAAGAAAACGCCGGCGGATTCCTGTTTTCCGGGGTTCAGCATAAGAGCTCCGCTCATCATAAAGAAAATTGGAACGCACCATCTCGTCACCGAATCAAATATATGGCCAGTCCACCAATCATTCGCGGGAATTTTTCCATATTCATAAAGAAGCGGTGCAGCCGCATGAAGCACGACCACGCTGATGGTTGCGAGCACTCGAAGCCAGTCGAAATAATAAATTCTCTGCTTGGTCAAATCGATCACCTGCTTATTCAAATAGTGTAACCATTTACATTTTACAGCCTGTCCTTAATTATAAGGGTAGTTGACTGTGAATGAAAGCCTCTCCGGCTGTAAATGATTGCATGGAAGAAGGAGCGGGAAGTAATGGTATAATGACAATAGATTGATAGAATTGGAGGAACAGGCATGCAAGGATGGAAATGGCTGTCATTAATTATTTTAACTGCGATCCTTATAGGCCGCCCGGCTTCCGGACTCGCTTCCGAAACGAATACGTCCGCGAAACAGGAAGGCGAAAAGCTAAAAGTGGATACGGCTTATTTTCAAGAGCTGATTAAAAGCGGAGATCTTTATTTAATGAACGACGCTTATGATAGTTTTACGAACCAAATAGCGATAACGGAAAAGGCAATCGGAAAAATGAGCGGCAAAACCGCAAGAAATCAATTCCTGGCTCAATACATAAGACCGGCAAAAATAGCGAAGGAAAGAGTCCTGTATGAAGTATCCGAATACCGGCTGATTTATAAAATTGGCATGAGCCAGACAAGAGGAGCAGTCGGGAATACAGAAATCGCAAAACTTTCAAGACTCTCACAGCGGGCTGCAGCCATTAAAGCTGCCGGGAAGTATCCGGCTATTCCTTCCGTGACAGGAAACTATCTAAAGGCAATGGAAGCGAAACTGAAAGCAAAAAAGTTTGTTTCCTATGATGCAAAGAGTCCCGGAGCAGACACGCTTGAGTATGAGGTATTTTTAATTACAAATTTTGAACGGGTCAAAAATAAACTGCCGATTTACACGCTGAATACAAAGATTTCCGGTGTAGCGAGGAAAAAATCAGGAGATATGTTCAGCAGAAATTATTTTGACCATACTTCTCCGACGTACGGTTCGCCGTTTGACATGATGGCCCGTTACGGGGTTGCGTACCGCTATGCGGGAGAAAACATTGCGAAGGGCTATACAGGCGCTCATGATGTAGTAGAGGGCTGGATGAACAGTCCGGGCCACCGCGCTAATATCCTGAAAAAAGAATTTGTTCAAATAGGAACAGGTTATAAATCGACCTATTGGACACAAATGTTTACAGATTGAAAAAACCGCCGTATCATCGGCGGTTTTTTTTGTGAGTAAATAGTCCCTTTTATGTATCTTTGGGAATGTTACAAAAGTTACGTAAATCAGTCAATTTTTTACATCAAATTCACCACAAATTTACAATCTTTAAAATAGAATTAAACTTCCTTAATATAACGGGAATATAATTACTCTTGTTATGAGATAGTTGGGAAAATATGAGGAGGTGACCAAGTATTAGGAGGGACCCAATTCAGCCAAAAGTAACAAGAAAATTGGAGGTAAAATGGATGAGACGCGAATTGACTAGCCTAGTGATTGCTTCTGCTGTATTGACTGGCAGTGCATTTACCCCTGTTGCAATAAATGGAGCACAGGCAGCAAGTGTAACCCAAAAGATTGGAAATGAATCTGTATTCGTAAACGGAAAACAGAAAATGGTTCACTCAAGCATCGCTGGGAAAGCAAAGCTTCACTCTGTCAGCGACTTAGCTAAAGCATTCTCTGCAAAAGTCATGTATGACAAAAAGTCGCAATATTTTGTCGTTACCAAAGGCAGCGGGAAAGAAATGAAAACGCTGAAAGTTAAATCCGGATCCAATGTTGCACTCGTTAACGGAAAGAAAATGAAACTAGAAAATCCGCCTACGATGGTAGGAAAAACACTCTTCATGGCAGCGAAGAATTTCGTCCATGCGTTAGGCGGAGATCTATTAATAGACGCTAATCTATTAATATCCGAAAAAGGAATGTTTAAAACGTCTGCATCCAAGATGAATGTAGAGGGCAAGCTTCACACAGCCAGTACTTTGCGCGTAAACGGCAAATACCTTTACTCTGTTCAGGACATTGCAAAGGCTTACTCAGCAAAGGTGATGGTGAAGGGTACAGCTGTGACACTTCAAAAAGGTTCACAAACTGCTACTTTTAAAATTTACCAAAATATTATAACAGCTAATGGAGAAACTGTCAATCTTAGGGCATATCCAGTGTCTGTAAAAGGTGTTGTTTACGCAGATCTGATGGATATGGTAAAAGCGCTGGGCGGACAGATGGAGAAAACGGAAGATGGAAGCTACATGCTTTTCGCTTCTAAACTTCTTGCCGGTGATACGTTCAATCCAACATGGGTCGGATCAAACGTCATGGTATCAAACGAAGATGAAAATGCATCCCGCACATACATTGTAGACGTGAATACCCGTACACTTGTAAAGGCCATTAACGCCACGGATGTTGCGGTATCTCCAGATGGAAACTACGCAATCCATTCTGATGAAACAGGAATTATTACACTTATCGATCTATCAGCAGGCACTTCCAGATACGTAAGCTTAGATGATGACATCAAGGTTGAATTCGTATGGGCAGCTGACGGGAAAAGGGCTTACTTCATCAAAGGCGAAAAGAACGACAAGATCTTCTCTGTTGATGTTGCAACGGGGGAACTGAAAGAAGTTCCATCCGACAAGAACATCTATAAAACAGACCTGAAACTTTCTGCTGACGGGACAAAACTTCTTTACGTCATGGGCTTGGAAGCGAAAACGGAAACAACCGATACAGCTGACGGCGGTACAGACGTCACAGACATTAAAACCGATGGCTCTGAACCACAGATTTATACAATTGATTTAAAGGCTGAAAAACCAGCAGCTGCAGCTCTTACAGCAACGAAAGATAACAAAGTGTATGCAGATTTTCTGAAAGATGGCAGCATCGTGTACTTAAGTGCGATGGCTGAATCCGATGATATGCCGGTTCTGACGATGATCCGCCCTGATAACAGTGTTGCCCAGCTTGTAAAGGACAAAGACATTACCTTTATTACGGTAACTTCAGAAGGTAAGTTGATGTTCATTGCAGCTGAAAATAATATGTCTGTTATTTACGAAGTTAATCCGTCCGACATGAAATTGACGAAGGTTGCTTCTACACCGCTTGAAATTACTTCTTTGGCCGTTTCTAAAAACGGACAGGTTGCCGCAACAGCTCCTGGTCTTTACGGCGAAAGACTGGTTGTCTGGAAAAACGGAAGCTTTGAAATTGTAACAAAATAAACTTTTCAGGAGATGAATGAAATGAATAAAATGACATTGGCAAAACGCGTATCCACCCTTACTTTAGCTGCAGTGGTATCTGTAGGCTTCACTTTCGGCGCAACAGCAGCAAATGCTGCATCTGTTAAAGGAAAAGTAGTTGTAGCAGGTTCTACAGCACTTCTTCCCCTAACTTCCCAGGCAGCAAAAGAATTCAAAAAATCAAATCCTAAAGTATCTGTATCCGTATCCGGTTCTTCTTCAATTGCAGGCCCTCAGTCTGTATCAAAAGGAAGCTCCACAATCGGTGCATGTGACTGGGATGCGACTAAAGCGGTTCCTGGATTCAATGCATTCAAAGGTTTGACAGCTTACAAAGTAGCGGTTATTCCTTTCGCAACAATCGTACACAAATCAAATTCAGTGAAAAACCTGTCTACTGCTCAGCTTCAAGGAATCTTCTCTGGTAAAATCACGAACTGGAAGCAAGTTGGCGGTAAAAACGAAGAGATCGTTGTTGTAAACCGTAAATCCGGTTCCGGTACTCGTGTAAACTACCAGGCGAAAGCTCTTAAAGGCAAAAGCTTTATGACAAAAGGGAACTATAAAGAAGTAGGGAAAAGTGGAGAAATGACAACAGCTGTTTCTTCTAATCCAAATGCAATCGGTTATGTGGACCTTGCTTATGTTAAAGGAAACATCAAACCTCTTTCTTACAATGGCGTTGCTGCAACTACTGCAAACGTAAAAAGCAAAAAGTACCCTGTATACGGTGTTGGCTACTTCCTGACTAAAGGTTCTGCATCTGGTGCAAACAAAGCGTTCATCTCTTACGTACAAAGCTCTAAGTTCCAAAACGGTTCATTGAAAAAGCTTAAATTCCTTCCATACAAAGGATTCTAATTACCGGTTAGCAAAGAATTCACTCATTGTAACAGGACTTTCATAATTTCTGCAGTGGTGTGCGGAGCTTGTGAGCTTATAGTCCGAAAGCTAAATACCTTGCTTTATCTCCCTTTCAAATAGTAGGAGCCAGCTCTTCACCGGGCTGGCTTTGCATAATCATGGAGGTCCACCAAATGGCGAAGCTTGAACAGGACATTATGACACCGCCTGTGGAAATCAGCAAACAGGCCGTATCAACAAAAACGAAATATGCAAAAAACAAAGCGTTCTATATATTCACTTTAGGAAGTGCCCTTCTCCTAGGAGTCGTTCTTATCTCCATTATTTTATTTATCGGCAAAACAGGGCTTCAAGTATTTAAGGACGTATCTCCCATGGAATTTTTCTTCTCTTTCACCTGGGATCCGTATGCGGAAAAATACGGTGCCGCTGTTTTTATTCTTGGAACGCTCTCATTAACAGGACTTACCCTGATCCTTGCGGGTCCCATTTCTTTAGCTTTAGCCGTTTTTACAGTAGAAGTAGCCCCGGACTGGCTTAAGCGTATCCTCCGTCCGCTGCTGGATCTGCTTGTCGGAATTCCGTCAATCGTTTATGGATATCTTGGATTGACGATCCTTGTCCCCTTCATCCGGAGTGCAACAGGTGCGTTAGTCGGAGATGGGCTTCTTGCAGCTGCCATTGTTCTTACCATCATGGTACTCCCGACCATTACCCGAATTAGTGATGATGCGATTGCCGCGGTTCCGACCGAATTGAGAGAAGCGAGCTATGCGATGGGAAGTACCCGGCTTCAGACCATTTTCCGTGTCATTTTGCCGGCTGCAAGTCCAGGTATCTTAACAGCCGTCATTCTAGGTATGGCTCGGGCAATTGGTGAAACGATGGCTGTCGTTATGGTTATCGGAAACACCGCACAGCTGCCAACGGATTTGTACACGCCTACCGCAGTTCTCACTACAACCATCGTCAACCAGATCATTGATGTAGAGTTTGGCTCGGCATGGAACAATGCGCTCTATATGATGGCGTTCTTACTATTAATTATTTCTACCATCATGATCCTGATTATCCGCCGGATTAGGACGAAAGGGGCGTAACAAAGATGAACCAGAAAGTTAATTTTCCTGAAAAAAAATCAAGATACATGCTGGACTCCATCCTGACAGGATTCTTATGGGGCATGGCAGCGGTTGTGGTCCTCACAATTGTGGCGCTGCTGTTCATGATTTTGGCTAAGGGTCTTCCAATCCTGACACCTGACTTCTTGGTTAAGCTGCCCGACGAAATTCTTGCCGGCGGAGGGGTTGGTCCTTTTCTATTCAACTCCGTGTACGTTTTAATCATCGCCATGATCATTTCCCTGCCGATCGGAGTCGGTGCGGGAATTTACCTTGCGGAATATGCACCCGTTTCTAAGTTAACGGAGTTTATCCGGACATGTGTAGAGAGCCTGGCATCTGTTCCATCGGTAGTATTTGGACTTTTTGGATATGTTTTATTCGTTGATATTTTTGACATAGGCTTAACGATCCTTGGAGCGGGAATTGCCCTGTCGCTCCTGAATCTCCCTGTCATAACAAGGGTGACGGAGGAAGCGATCACTTCTGTACCGGGTGAGCTCCGTGAAGCTTCCCTGGCCATGGGAGCTACGAAAGCGACAACGATTGTCAAAATCGTGATTCCGGCAGCGATGCCGGGAATTTTAACCGGAATCAGCCTCGCTGCCTGCCGTGCGTTTGGTGAATCAGCTGTCATCTTGCTGGCGGGAGGAACCGGAACGTCCGGAAACATGTGGGACTTTAATCCGCTCTCCCAAGGCGGAACCCTACCTGTTCATCTATGGTACGTCCAGTCAGAGGCGCTTGTTGAAGACGCTGTCCAAATAGCGGATAAATCCGCAGCCGTGCTTGTTATCATCGTTCTGCTGATCAGTCTGGTCATGCGAATCCCGCTTTGGATGCGGAATTACAGCTTGAGACAGAGACGATAAGCTAAGAAGGAAAACTCCCAAAGCCTTGTGGCTTTGGGAGTTTTTTATGTGTGAATCGAGCAATTTGGTTTGCACTGACCCCCGCTTCTCTACCGAACTAAACCTCCGTCCCCACTGCTCGCATGCCCTTGCCCCTCAGCACTTCTGGTAATTCTTACTCCATCCCCCACTTCGCTACCGTGCTGAGGGTCAGTGCATTGCACTGACCCTCACTCTGCTAAAGGACTAAACCTCCGTCCCCTCCTAATGGCAGCCGTTCTGCCTTAGCGGATAGGAAGTGTTGAGCTTTGACCCCCTGTTCGCTAAAGGAATGGGGGTCAGTGCAAAAGGTCAACCCCTTAACAAAAACCGACACCAATCAATACAACAAAACATTATCCCAACATCCCTAATACAAAAAAACAGAGACCCTGTATCAGAGTCTCTGCCGTCATCCAATTCCTCACCCCTGGGGCGGATAGACGCGCCAGCTGGTGAAATCGGGGTTTTCTTTTTTTACCATTTCCTTTGGGAAGACGAAGCTCCAAGGCTTGCTTGTGTTGCCTTTGACTTCCAGTGATTCGGTTTTGAAGACACCGGCTGCGACGATGTCGCCGGCAGCATCTTCCACGGTTAGCGGAACTTGTTCGAGTTTTATGTTGTTTAGGCTTCCGTTTCGAATCAGCAGGGAAATTTTCAGGTCGCCTGCTGGATTGAGAGATGCCTCAAGGCCCATCATGTTGAGTTCGTTCGCTCCCATTGGCGGCATGTTTTGAACCATTTGTTCCAGGCGCTTTGTCTGCTCTGGTGTGAGACCTTCTTTCCACGAAGGGTCCAGGTCAAGGACATGTTCATTTTTCTTTTTCAATTCAAATGCAATGGTCCAGTTTCCGCTCGGAATGTCTTTTCCTTCTAAGAGTGTGTCGACTCCGAAAATAAACCGCCATGGACGGGCTGTATTTGGGGGCAGTTCTCCGAAACGTTCCATATCGAACGTTTCGCGGGCAACGACTTCTTGGTTTTCATCCAGCAGAAGCAGCTGAAGCATTTCAAACTGAATGGGCTTGCTGACTGTGCTTCTTATTAGGGAAGTGATGGAAAAGAATTCTTCGTATGCTTCAAGCTTAACTCCGGCGATCGAAAGCTGGCTTTCTTCAAGCGGGTCAAGCTGAAGCAGATGATATTGATACACATAAAATTCCTGCTTGCTTACCTCCCAGGAAGGATGGAAAGATAGCGCGGTTTGCGCTGCTGTGTTTGCTGTCATGACTGGATTTCCTCCATTTCCTGAGTGCTTGGGAGAATATATTGAATTTTGGCGAATACGGCATGGCGGTATTCTTTTAGCATCTCTTCAAAAGAATGATGGGCTTCAAGCTGGAATAGACGGTAAGGATCCTCCTGGCCATATGAACGGAGGTGAATTCCTTCCTTTAGCTCATCCATCACATCCAGGTGGGCAATCCATCCTTGATCCAATAAGGAAAGGGAGAAGCTTCGCGCCTGCTGGGCCATGCCCTCATCCTCATCGACATTGTTTAAAGCAAGAAGGTAGACATTCACATCTTTTTCAAGCATGTCCTCCATGTCTTCCCGTTCTTTTCCTGTTAAAGCATCGGCATCAATGGTTAGAGGAAGGATGGATTGTAGTTTCTGATAAAGCGTTTGAACATCCCATTCATCCGGCGTCTGATTTTCAGGGCACATTTCATCGATGGTTTCCTGATAAACGGTTCTGAATTGCTCGATTAAAGAAGGTGCCAGCTCTGTACTTTCAAGCAGGCTGTTCCGGATTCCGTACACCGCTTTCCGCTGCTGGTCCAAGTGATCTTCAAGCTTCAGCAAATGCACCCGGCCTGAGAAGTGTGAATTCTCAATCGTTTCTTGTACCTTATCCATAAACTTTCGAGGGTCCGGACTGATGACAAGGCCGTTTTCATCGGCCTTCATTTTCTTCATCCATTTTTCAAGCTCTTCATCGTCATACTGATTCAGCAGATCATCCTCAAGTGACACGATAAATTGCGAAGAACCTGGATCACCCTGGCGTCCTGCACGGCCCCGCAGCTGCATGTCAACGCGTTCGCTTTCATGGCGTTCTGTACCAATGATGTGAAGGCCGCCGAGCTTGGCTACTCCTTCTCCGAGAAGGATATCCGTTCCGCGGCCGGCCATGTTGGTAGAAATCGTTACCTGGCCCTGCTGTCCGGCAAGGGAGATGAGTTTCGCTTCCTGTTCTTCGGTTTTGGCATTGAGCAGCTGATGGGTGACACCTGCTTTCTTCAAATACGCAGAAAGCAATTCAGACTGATGGATCGACGTGGTTCCGATTAAAACCGGGCGCCCGGTTTTGTTCATTTCTTTCACTTCATCCGCAATGCGCTTGTATTTCTGGTTGAGCGTCTGGTAGATGAGATCAGGCTCGTCTTTTCTGCGCTTCGGACGGTTTGTCGGGATTTCGACAACATCCAAATAGTAGATATCCATAAATTCTTTTTGGGCAGGAATGGCGCTTCCGGTCATTCCTGATAGTATCGTATACATTCTAAAATAATTTTGGACGGTGACCGTTGCCTGTGTCACATTTTCTTCATTGATCGTCAGGCCTTCTTTCGCCTCGATTGCCTGATGAAGCCCGTGGCTAAGGTTGCGGCCGTCCATAACCCGTCCTGTAAAAGCATCAACAAGCTCGACTTTTCCTTCTTTTACTATGTAATCAACATCCCGTCTCAGGATAAATTCAGCCTGCAGGGATTGATTCACATAATGGAAAAGGATTTGGTGGTCTGCTGAATACAGGTTGTCGATTCCGAACGTGTTCTCTAGCCGTTCGATTCCTTTTTCCGTTAAATGAACTTGGCGGGAAGGAAGGTCCACCTCGATTTCTTCGCCTTTTTTAAATGATTTTACAACCATAGACGTAATTTCAAACAGTTCGATTGAAGCCCCTGATTTGTTCGCGATAATCAGAGGGGTTCTCGCTTCGTCGATCAGGATACTGTCGATTTCATCAAGGATGGCAAATGCCTGTCCTCTTTGCACCTTTTCAGAAGCCTGAGTCACCATATGGTCGCGCAGGTAATCGAATCCGAATTCATTTCCTGTTCCGTAGGTGATGTCACACTGGTACGCGTGCTTCTTTTCTTCCGTATCCATTTCGGATAAGTTCAAGCCGACTTCGAGTCCCAGAAAACGGTGAATTTTTCCGATTAGCTCATAGTCGCGCTTTGCAAGGTATTCATTTGACGTGATGACGTGAACACCTTTCCCTTGGAGGGCAAATAGAAAGCTTGGCAGGGAGGCGACGAGCGTTTTTCCTTCACCTGTCTGCATTTGTGCTATTTTTCCTTCGGATAAAACGAGGCCGCCGATCAGCTGGACATCGTAATGGCGCTGTTTAATGGTACGCATGGCTGCTTCCCGGACCATGGCAAATGCGTGAGGGCGGATATCTTCCATCGATTTTCCGTTTTGGAGGGATTCTTTAAGGGCAGAGGTTTTATGGCGAAGCTGCTCATCGGTCATGCTTTTATATGTGTCTTCTAATGCATTGATTTTCTCTACTATTTTATGAAGCTTCTTGATCTGATTTTTCGATTTGAGCCCCATGTATTTTTCATAAATAATTGACATCTTGGACGCGCTCCCACTTTGAAGTTTCCTTTCAGACTGTGCTGCCTGATGAACCATTTTTTACGTTTCTCTTCCTATTAAACATGCACATTATAACATAATCCCGGAAATTCTTTGGGTTAATTTGAAAAAAATGCATAGGAAAGGTTTTCATCCCTTCTCTGAACTGTTTTCATTTCATGGCACATGTGATATTGTGTACTAGGTGGAAATTTATCTGTTTGACAATGGGAGATAAAGATGATTTTTCACAGGCAAAATGGCAGGCAGAGAGTAAGCAGAATGAAACAAGGTCATGTTAAACGTAACACGGTTTTAACAATTGTATGACGTTCGACGGTCTCTGACAAAAATCTGCTCTATTGTGCTAAAATGAATAAGATTGAGTAAAAGCTGGGCCGACCCTGATTGAGGATTCAAAACCAGTCATCGACGGTACTGAAATTAGAATATGCTAAGGAGAAGATACTGTATGAAAGTGCCTATGTTAGATCTTTCCGAACAATATACCAATTTGCGGGACGAAATGCTGAAAGCACTGGATGACGTGATGACATCTACACGTTTTATCCTGGGAAGCAATGTGAAAAAATTGGAGACTGACGTAGCTGAATTCAGTAACGTACCATATGCAGTAGGCGTAGCCAACGGCAGTGATGCTATACATATTTCTTTACAGGCTTGCGGCGTAACAGCAGGCGACGAAGTCATTACGACTCCGTTCACGTTTTTTGCAACGGCAGGCGCGATTGCCCGCTGTGGAGCAACCCCTGTATTCGTTGATATTGATCCGGTCACATTCAATATTAACCCGGAGCTGATTGAAGAAAAAATCACTCCTAAAACAAAAGCGATAATCCCTGTTCACCTATACGGACAAATGGCTGAAATGGATCGCATTATGGAAATTGCGGACAAGCACGGCATTTTTGTCGTAGAAGATGCAGCTCAGGCAATCGGTGCTACTTATAAAGGAAAGCACACAGGGGAGTATGGCCATACGGCTACATACAGCTTCTTCCCGACGAAAAACCTTGGCGCTTACGGCGATGCCGGTATGATCGTAACGAAGCATGAGGACCTTGCTGAAAAAATGAGCGTCATCCGCGTTCACGGAAGCAAGCCGAAATATTATCACCACGTGCTGGGATATAACAGCCGTCTTGATGAAATGCAGGCCGCGATTCTTAATGTGAAATTCCCTCATCTGAATGAGTGGAGCGAAAAACGCCGTGCACGCGCAGACATTTATACGGCACTTCTTAAAAACAAGCTTCAGGATAAAGTTGTTACACCAATCGAGGTAAGCGACCGCTATCACGTGTTCCACCAGTACACAATCCGTGTTGAGCGACGCGATGAGCTTCAGCAGTATTTGCAGGAGCAAGGCGTAGCAACGATGATTTACTATCCGCTTCCATTGAATGTTCAGCCTGTATTTGCTGAACTTGGCTACAAAGAAGGGGACTTCCCTGAGTCTGACAAGGCTGCAAGAGAAGCGATTTCCCTTCCAATGTTCCCTGAGCTGACACAGGAACAGCAGGAATATGTCGTGGAATGCATCGAAAAATTTTATAACTAAAACGCTATAAGTCGCCTTTTACCGGGAAATCCTACCGGTAAAAGGGGCTTGTTTGTTTGTATAGGCAATCCGCATTTACTATCTTACAAGGAGTTAACGCATGGAAAAACGTAACTATCTTTATGAATACTTGATGTATTTCTGGAAAAAGAAATGGCTCATTGTTGGAATTCCGGTTGTGGCTGCGATTCTTGCTTACGGTTTATCTGCAGTGATGAGCAAGGGATATGAGGGTAAGGCGAATTTTTATACCGCCAAAATAAAGGATGACTATCTGACAGATCCTGATGTTATGGAAGCTGTTTATCAGAAGAAATACGGGAACAAACTGAAGATTGAAGTTTTAGGGCAATCAAAAGTGGAATTCTCGGTTAAAGGCAAAGATGAAGATGCGGTTGATAAGATCCTTAATCAATCATCTGATGAGTATTTTTCAGCTTTAAAAAGTAAGTATAATGAAGTTGTGGAAATAACTGAGCAAAAAAAGGCGAATTACGAGGGTCGGCTGAAATCTGCCGAGAAATCTCACGGAGTTATGTCTGACAAGCTTCAAACTGATTTTGATAATTTGAATGGCGAAGATTTTGCTGTTTTATCGGACGCTGTTTCAACAGAAGATAAACTAATCTCAACCTATGAGGATTCAATAGAAGGCAATAAAATTGATCTTTTGAATTACGTAGAACCGCTGATGCTCAGCAAAGATGTCTCAAAACAAGACAACCATGCAAAAGCCAACACAATCGTCGCCTTTATCTTAGGCTTGTTCCTGACGCTGTTTGGCCTGATGCTGGCGAAGTACTTACATGATGCAAGGAGAGCTGAACTTCATGGTTAATTTTGCAGTAGTAGGAATGGGATTCATTGCGAAAAAACACATCCAGGCGATTGAGGATGCAGCCGGGGCTAACCTGATTGCGGTTTGCGATACAAACCCAGATCGTCTTAAAGAATACGAAGGCAAGGTTAATACTTACACCGATCTTGAGCAAATGCTGAAGGAGCAGGAAGGCCTGGATGTTGTTAACATCTGTACGCCATCCGGGCTTCATGAACCTCTTGCGTCTCTTGTCGCTTCATACGGCAAGCACATTGTTGTGGAAAAGCCAATGGCTCTTAAAGATGATGACAGTGAGAAAATCATGGAAGCGGCTGCGAAAAACGGTGTGAAGCTTTCCGTTGTCCACCCGAACCGTTTCCGCCCGGCCATCCGCAAGCTCCGCGAGCAGATGGATGCAGGCAAGTTCGGCAAATTCAGCCATGCGAATGCGACCGTAAGATGGAACCGCGGTCAGGAGTACTATGACCAGGCTCCGTGGCGCGGAACGAAGAAATTTGACGGCGGCGTTCTGATGAACCAGGCCATTCACAATCTTGATTTGCTTCTATGGTTTATGGGACCTGTGAAAAGTGTACAGGCTATGGCCGCTACGCGTTTCCGCAAGATTGAAACAGAAGACCTTGCTGTGAGCGTGGTAGAGTTTGAGTCAGGGGCACTTGGTGTTATTGAAGCCGCTACAACGATTTATCCGAAGAACCTGGAAGAATCACTGGCGATATTTGGAGAGACGGGAAGCGCCAAAATTAGCGGACGCAATGCGAACTTTATTGAGACGTGGGATTTTGAAGGGGAAACAGATGAAGACCGTGAAGCCGCGATGAAAGAAATCGAAGCGGATCCGTTCGGCAAGCCTGGCCATCAGTGGATCATTGAAGACATGGCGGCGGCCGTGAAAGAAGACCGTGAACCGATTGTCACCGGACATGACGGATTTGCACCAATTCAATTAATCAACGCGATTCTTGAATCGGCTGAAACCGGCAAAAAAGTATACCTTTCAAAACCAGCAGTAACGAACTAAGAGTGAGATATTCTAAGGAGATGAACGATTATGGGAGCTCATATTGATGAGTTGCTTTCTAAGATAGAATCAAAAAATGCAACGATTGGTGTCGTTGGATTAGGTTATGTAGGACTTCCGCTTGCGGTTGAAAAAGCGAAAGCCGGCTACAAAGTTATCGGCTTCGATGTACAGCAATCCCGCGTTGATATGGTAAACGACGGCAACAACTACATCGGCGACGTTGTAAACGAAGATCTGAAAGAAATTATTGCAAACGGCCTTCTTGAAGCGACAACTGACTACTCAAGAATCCAGGATGTAGATGCAGTGGCAATCTGTGTACCAACGCCGCTTGACCACCATCAGCAGCCGGACACATCGTATGTAGAAAGCTCTTCAAACGCGATTGCAAACTTTGCCCATAAAGGAATGCTAGTTGTCCTTGAATCAACGACCTACCCTGGAACAACAGAAGAAATCGTTGTCCCTGCCTTTGAAAAGAAAGGCTATGTGATCGGAGAAGATATTTTCGTAGCGTACTCTCCTGAGCGTGTGGATCCGGGCAATAAAGAATTCAAAACGAAAAACACGCCTAAAGTTGTTGGCGGTATTACAGCAAACTGTACGAAAGTGGCTTCTTCTCTTTACCGCCACGTACTTGAAGGGGAAGTATTCGAGGTTTCCAGTCCGGCAGTAGCTGAAATGGAAAAAATCTTTGAAAACACGTTCCGCCACATCAATATCGCTCTTGCGAATGAAATGGCGATCCTATGCGAGCGTATGGGCATTGATGTATGGGAAGTCATTGATGCAGCGAAAACAAAGCCTTACGGATTTATGGCATTCTATCCGGGCCCGGGCCTTGGCGGACACTGTATTCCAATCGATCCATTCTACCTGACTTGGAAAGCGCGTGAATACAATTACCACACTCGTCTAATCGAGCTTGCCGGTGAAATCAATAACGCGATGCCTGAACACGTTGTAGAGCGCAGCATGCGTCTATTGAACAAGGATGGAAAAGCGCTTCGCGGAGCAAAAGTAACCGTTCTTGGTGTGGCATACAAAAAAGATATCGATGATGTTCGTGAATCTCCTGTTCTTCACATCCTGAACTCTTTATATGAAGAGGGTGCTGATGTAAGAGTCGTGGATCCATTCGTTACTTCTTTCAAGCTTCGCGGCGAAAAAGTAGAAACGGTTCCAATGACAGAAGGGTTGCTTGAAGAATCGGATCTTGTCCTTCTGACAACGGATCACAGCACATTTGATTATGAAATGATCGGAAAACACAGCCGTTCCCTATTTGACACGCGCAATGCGATGAAACATGTAGAGAACAAGCCTGCTAACTATACAAAACTGTAAGAGGGAGCGTTGTTCGATGAATGTAATCAGCAACTCGGTGAAATTGGATGATTCCGTTGTACTTGGCCACTTTAATGTGATTGAGGAAGGCGTTCTGATTGGGAAGAATGTTTCCATTGGAAACCACGTGACCATTTACGCGGGAACGGTTGTTGGAGACGGCGTACGCATTGCGGATGGAGCCGTAATCGGCAAGCAGCCGACTCCGGGGAAAACAAGCACAGTCAAACTGACAAGCGCAATGGCTCCGCTTGAACTGGGCGACAATGTGACGATTGGAAGCAACGCGGTTCTTTACGCGGGTGCGAAAATCGGCCATTCCACGCTCGTTGCGGATCTTGCAAGTGTTCGTGAAAATGTAGAAATCGGAGACGAATGCATCGTCGGCCGCGGCGTAACGGTAGAAAACCACGTCAAAATCGGCCGCCGTGTAAAAATCCAATCGAACTCATACATTACTGCTTATACAGAGCTTGAAGATTTTGTTTTCATCGCACCATGTGTCACCACAACGAATGATAACTTCATGGGACGCACAGAAGAGCGCTTTGACAAAATCAAAGGCGCTACCGTTAAAAAAGGAGCCCGCGTAGGCGGTGCCTCCATCATCCTGCCAGGCATTACAGTCGCAGAAGAAACCTTCGTCGCAGCCGGCGCTCTAGTCACAAAAGACACAGAAGCCGAAACCGTTGTCAAAGGCCTCCCTGCAAAATTCCTCAGACCGGTAGATAAGAGGGAGCTGCTGTAACTTGCTAAAGCAACTCAAGCGTTTTGGAGGGGATGCCCTCCTTTATGCTTTAATGAATGTTGGGACGAAACTGGTAGCGTTTTTAATGATTTCTGTTTACACCCACTATCTTGACCCTGCTGAATATGGGGTGTTTGAAAATATTGATGCTGTAACCAATTTAATGACATTCTTGGTTATATTCGGAACAGATTCTGCTCTTGCTTTTTACTTTTTTGAAAAAAAACATGAGAGCAGGAAAATGGATTATGTAAGAAATGTTCTCTTATTCCGTTTTGGTGTTGCATTTATCTTATATTTGCTGTCTGTCGTTCTAGATTCGCAGGTATCTATGATAGTCGCACAAGCACCGGGATATGAAAAAACGGTGCAGCTCGCTTTTATTGTTCTTTTATTGGAATCAATGATCACTTTAGTATTGACCTATTTTAGATTCGAGTTTTTAACCTGGCGGGTTGTCATTTCTACTGTGGCACGTTTGGGTATGGTTGCGCTATTCTCTTATTTGTTCCTCAAATATTGGGAACAGGACGTAGATATGATTATGTTCGGGAGAATAGCAGCGGCAAGCATCATAATTGTATTCTTGCTCCCGCACTTTAAAAATCTTGTCACGTTTAGATTTGATAAGGAGTTAATGAAGGAGATCTTGATTTATGCAGCTCCTTTAGTACCGGCTTCTTTATCCTTTTGGCTAATTTCAGCGTCTAACAAGCTTATTTTGACTGGATTTGACGGTCCAGATGCTGCTGGTCTCTTTGGAACCGCAGTAAAGTTTGCAACGGTTATCACCTTATTGACTACAGGAGTCCAAATGGCTTGGAGGCCATACTCAATGTCAATTAAGGATAAACCGGATGCAAAGAAAATTTTTGGAAGTGTATATATCATTATCTTTGCCATCGGAATGTTTGGCTTGATGGGAATTGCCACGTTTATTCCTGCCATTTTTAGATGGATGATTTCAAATACAGAATTCCATCCGGCAAGTGTTTATGTACCGCTGTTAAGTTTAGGATCATTCCTTAACTTTTATTACTTAATTATCTCTGTAGGTCTTTTTATAAAAAAAGAAACGAAACCAATTTCTATTCAATTTGGTATAGCCGCTTTTATAAGCTTAATACTAAATGTAGTGCTAATTCCAATAATGGGATTATGGGGTGCAGCATTAGCCATTACGTTATCATACGGCTATGCAACGGTTGCCATCTTCATCAGAAGCCAAAAGACCTACCACGTACCAACACCGGTAGGCAAACTGATTTTCATGTTCATCACAAGCCTCCTTTCCATCGCAGCGATTCAATACATATTGGATTTCTCAGACTTAAGCGTATGGCTTGTACTTGTGCCTTGGGCATTTTTCTTGCTTACAAACGGCGGAGTATTACTGACTCTGCGTAAAAGAGGAAGAACGGAGGAAGCAGCTTGAAGGTTGTAACTATTATCGGGGCAAGGCCTCAATTTATTAAAGCAGCTCCTGTATCCAGAGAGCTTCGCAAATCCTTTGACGAAATCATTGTCCATACAGGACAGCATTACGATAAAAACATGTCTGACATCTTTTTCGATGAGCTGGATATTCCGAAGCCGGATTATCACTTAAACGTCGGTTCTAGCTCTCACGGAAAACAGACAGGCGAAATGCTTGCGAAAATTGAAGAAGTACTGGTAAAGGAAGAGCCGAATTACGTTCTTGTTTACGGTGATACGAATTCAACATTAGCAGGCGCGCTTGCTGCTTCCAAAATGCATATCCCTGTGATCCACATTGAAGCGGGCCTTCGCTCTTTCAACAAAAAAATGCCGGAGGAAGTAAACCGCATCATGACGGATCATGTATCCGAGTACCTGTTCTGCCCGACCGATACAGCGATTCAGAACCTGAAAAACGAGAATGTTACACATAACGTGTTCAATGTTGGCGATGTTATGTATGACGCTGTTATGTACAATCAGAAGCTTGCGGCTGATTCCAAGATTCTTGAGCAGCACAGCCTGGAGAGCAAAGGCTATCATCTTGTGACTCTGCACCGCGCAGAAAACACAGACTTCCCGGAAAAAATGCAAAACATCTTGGATGCGTTCAAGCAGATTGACAAAACCCTGGTATGGCCAATTCACCCTCGTACGAAGCATAAGCTTGAAGGTTATGGCATCAAGCTAGAAGATGTTCCTAACCTTAAAGTCATTGAGCCGGTTGGGTATCTGGATATGCTCCGTCTTGAGAGTGAAGCGGAAAAAATCCTGACTGATTCAGGCGGCGTGCAGAAGGAAGCCTACTTCCTGCAAATCCCTTGTGTGACACTTAGAGAAGAAACAGAGTGGATTGAAACGGTTCAGAACAAAGGAAACATTCTGGTCGGCTCTGATACCGCGAAAATTCTTGAAGCTGTCAGAAGCGAGTATACTTCCGCTTATGAGCCTGCATTCGGCGACGGAGACAGTGCGAAGCATTTGGTTGACCACCTGAAAAAGTAATGTAGAGCGGGCATCGTGTTTGCCCGCTTATCTTTTAAACAAAGGAGTTACGGCCGTATTATGGTTTATATCCTGATTTGGGCTGCGGTACTGGTTCTGTCCTTTATTCTTTTCAGAAAAGTATCAGGCTCCATGTCGCTGCTCACCCCAAACTTACTATCCATTACGTATTATTATTCCCTGCTGGCCTCCACCTTTATTGGCTCTTTGCTCGTAGTACTCAAAATTGACGAGCATTACATGATTGACCGCTTATCGGATGACCTGTTCCGGTACATGGGCTTTTTCTTTATCTGTTTTATTATGATTGTGATGCCGCTCACCATGTTCCTGCTGAGCAGGCTTGCGGGCTTTAATGCACAAAAAGAATTTACAAGCTACATCAATGCGCCTGTCTATCGGGAGGAAAACGGCAATCAAATGTTTTATCTATATACCTTTTTCACAATCCTCTCGATGGGTGCAATCGGGTACACAATCTTAAAAATTGATGCGATTCCGATTCTGGAGCTTTTAAAAGGCTCTGATAATCTAAGTCAGCTGCGGATCTCAGCTTCTCACGGTTTTGGCGGAAGCACGATCATCAGGAATATTTTCGGTGTTGCCCTTGCTCCGATTCTTTCCATGATTACCTTTATCTACTTTTATCAGCGTAAAGAGCTCCGCTGGTTTATCCTGTTTGCTTTAACAACAGGCGGGGCGCTGTTCATGGCAGTTTATGATCTGTCAAAGGCACCGATTTTCTTTTATATCATCATGGTATTGTTGCTGTTGATTTACTTGAAAATCATCAGGCTTACATGGTTCCGATTAGCGGTGCTCGGCGGCCTCGGGGCTGTTCTCCTGGTTGTTATGTACGTTTTCATCCAGGGAGTGACCGATCCAGCGAGCTTCCTATCCTATAACAGAGGTCCAATCGGACGGGTTCTGCTTTCCCAGGTTGCTCCATTTTATTTGCATCTTGATCTGTTTACAGACCGGATTGATCTTCTAAATGGACGGAGCCTGCCATCCTCACTTATCGGACTGTATGATATGCATCAGGTCCGTTCCGCGGCACTTGCCATGGATGTTTATTATCCGCAGCGGGTAGAAGAGGGAACAGCAGGGGTTTTGAATACACTGTTTGCGGCAGAGGCGTATGCGAACTTTGGGTATGCAGGAATTGTTCTAGGAACCATTTATGTCGGGTTTGTGATCCAGCTCGTGTATATGGTCTTTATCCGACTTCCGAAAAATCCGCTGTTCTTGGCCTTGTTTATCTTCTTCACCGTCAACATTCCGCGGGTCGTTATCGGTGGATTTGCCGACTTCCTGCTGAATACGCTATGGGTGTCTGTATTGATCATTCTTCTGACACCGTACATTTTGCTCAATCTATACCGGATGTTCAAAAAACGCCGAAAAGGCGGGTTAAATGAGCAGCCATCCTAAATGAGAGGGGCTTCCATATGGAGGCCCCTTTACATAATTTTAACAATAGTTTGTCTAGTTCTTTCGTACCGTCCACCTTATAATAGAGGTATCTTACTTCATTTAAAGGACGGAATCTGATGAAAAAGCAATGGCTCCTCACTGTATGGATGATCCTCTCCATCGCCCTAATGGCAGCATGCCAAGACCCTGAAGCAAACGCTAAAGAAATGACGGCCGCAGCAAATACCGTAAAGCAGGTATACAAAGATGCCAAAGGCGAAGATATGGAAAAGTTTTACGAGCATTTCAGCAAATCAGGCATCAGCAAAGAAGATCTGCAGCTCAGCAAAATCATGTTCTCCGATAAAGTGGATCAAGTCGGCGGAATCGAAAAATTGACGTTTACGCCAATTCAAAAGGATGAACTCAAAGCAGACGCTGCCAAGATGCTGAAGGATGAATACAAAGAAGATTGGACTGTCGTCCTAGAAGAATCAAAAATTGGCGGAACCTACTTTTGGATTCTTCAAAAGCACGGTGACCGGTACTATGTAATCAACGGAGATGAGTCTCCGAAAGAGGATATTTTGAAATAGGTGTGAAGGGCCCCCTTGCGTTGAGCGGGGGTTTTTTTGTTTGGGGAGGATTAGCAGGGGGAAGCGTGGTAGCATTGCACTGACCCTCAACACGGTAGCGCAGCGGAGGATAGAGGAAAAATCACCAGAAGTGCTGAGGGGCAAGGGCTGACGAGCAGGGGGGACGGAGGTTTAGTTCGGTAGAGAAACGGGGGTCAGTGCATTGCACTGTGCACTGCGCCCTGTCAAGTTTACAGGGTCGTTTCTTTTAATTTGCTGCGCTCTTAGAAAACTCTTTCGGTGATTGATAGCCTAATTTCTTCTGGTATCTCCGCTGATTATAAAAATCCATGTACTCATCTGTTGTTTCCACCAATTGTTGCAGTGTACGCGGGCGATCCAGCCAAAGACCTTCTGTCTTGTAATGACTAAAGAATGACTCGATTGGTGCGTTGTCCCAACAGTTCCCTCTTCTAGACATGCTTCGTACGATTTGGTACCCTATAAGTGTGTTTTTGTATTTGTGAGACGTGAATTGGTGTCCCTGGTCGCTATGCAGGGTGGCACATTTCAGGTCTCTTTTTTTATGGGCTTTTTTAAGGGTATCCAAAACCAGGTCTGTATCATTTTTATCGCTCAAATGGTAGGCGATAATTTCATTGTTGAATAAATCAATGATGGCACAAAGATAGTATCGCTTACTCCCTGCATAGACGTACGTGATATCAATGCATAGTTTATCATTCGGGTAATCGGCCTTAAAATTGCGCTTCAAGAGATTAGGGGCAAAGTGGCTTTCTTGATCGTAATGTCTAATTTTCTTGCGTCTCTGACGCGCATGCAGCCCCATCTTATTTAATAACCTTCTTACGCGTTTGTGATTCACAAACAGATCATGATACTTTCTCAAATAAGTGGTCAATTGCCGGTATCCTTGTCGTCCCTTTTCCTCAAAATACTGCTCCCTGAGAAGGATGGCCATTTCCTGGTTTCTCTTCTCCTCCTTGGTTAGAGGCCGTGAGAGCCTCTTTTTCCACTTGTAGTAGCCGTATCTCGAAACGCCAGCTATAAGACATAGTTTGTAGATACTATAGTCCTTCACCAAATGATGAATGATTTCAAAACGCTCTGATTTGGTTATCTTCCCTCCTTTCTCAAGGCTAATAACTTTTTTAAATAAGCATTCTCCGCATCTGAAAAAGCTTTCTCTTCCATCAGCGTCCTTGGTTTTGGCCACCCGGATGGCAAACACCTTTTCGACTTCTGCCCCTGGTCCTTTTCCGGTTTTGTCTCTTCTTTCACCTGATCCTTTTTAATCCACCGTCTTACCGTTTCGTCAGAAGGAATATCAAATTCCCTAGCCACACTCAAATAGCCCAGTTCTGCATGATCATGATAAAACTTTACTACTCTCTTTTTGAATTCTGCTGAGTACTTTTTCATCCTCATCTCCTCCTTTGATTGTAGACACTAACATGTCTAAGGAGACCCTGTAAACTATATTGGGAGCATAGCACTGACCCCCAACATGGCAACGCAGCGGGGGATTGAGAAAGACTCGCCAGAAGTGCTGAGGGGCAAGGGCTGACAAGCAGGGGGGACGGAGGTTTAGTTCGGTAAAGGAGCGGGGGTCAGTGCAAACTTAATAAACCCTCTCCTCACAAGATCAAAGGGGAAGGAGGAAAGAAGCTTTGAAGGTATAAAAACGGTGGGGTATCTTTATTGGCAGCAAAGAATGGGACGGGCACCGTACCTGAACTAGTCTCCGCCTTTAATAAGAAAGAAACAAAAAAACAGCCCCCAAAAAAAGGGCTGTTCCACTATATCCAATCTATTTCCCCACAACCGTCCCCGGGAAGTAATGCTGGACAATCGCTTCGGCTTTGTAGCCATTTTTCGCATAGCCGTTGGCACCGTATTGACTCATTCCGATACGGTGGCCCCAGCCTTTGCCGTTGACCTGGATGGTTGCCGGGTCTGCTTCCTGCATGACAGGGCCGGATGCGGTTTGAATGGTGACCTGACTGTCCTGGATGGTTGTTTGCTTTCCGTCAGCTCCCATTACGCTGCTGCCTGTAACGGCGAATTGCTTCTGGCTTGCTGTACCGGGACCTTTTACCGTAAAGGACTGAACCGGATTCAGTGTAAACCAGTTCGAGCGAAGCTGGTTGTAATACTGCTTCACTGGAAAAAGGGAGCGGATGTCTCCTTCATCTCCGGTGATCGTTTTCACACCGGCAGAGGTTGTAACCGTGACGCTGCCGATTTCTCCGTTTTGTCCAGTCGGATTCGCTTTTATGTCATATAAAACTGTTGTATTCGGATCAAATCCGAACGTTCCTAATAGGACAGCGGAGCGGAATGTGTCGGTCCAGCTGCTGTGCGGAGAGCTTTCATACGCATCCTCTACACTTTTTAAATAAGGGAAGGTGACGGGACTTGATCCCCATACATCCCAGGCATTTGCCGTTTTCCCGCCGCTTGTAGAGTAAAAGAAGGCTTGAACGGGCTTCCCGTTATGCTTGACCATCACACCCTCGGTGGCTGCGACGGCGGCATTGGACCGGCTGTCTTCTTTTGAATATCCGTTATACACCTGGCTTTTCGCTGTGTTGGATAGCCCCATGCTATTGACGGCAAAGCTTCTCGCTACAATGGCCTGCGCTTTCAGGGCTTCGGGGTGCCAGCTTGCCGGCATTTCATTCGGTACGACGCCTTTTAGATAATCCTCTAAGCCAAGTACATTATATAGGGCTGCGCTGCTGCCGTCTGCTTTTGCTTCAAAGCTTCCCCGGTATTGAAGGGAATTGTATTTGAATAAGGACAATCCAGACGGAGCCGATTCTGCAATGGACGATTTAGAGGAAACCCAGCCTCTCGTTCCGCTGGAGAGCTGAACATTGTACCAGACCACACCGGAACTGGTGGTTTCGGTGATATATTCAGCGGCTTCTATTTTTTTCATCGTCCGGATGGATTCTGAACTGTCCACGGCGCTTTTTCTGACTTCTGTAGGGCTCGTGAATCTCACAATCTTGGCAGGCGGGCTCGCAATCTCTGAAACTTTGAAGCCGGCACCTGCCGAATACGAGTCTGTTCCGGCGGTCAGTTTTGCTGTGCCATTATACGCTGTAAGGGTTACGGAAACCGAAGGCACGAGCAGTGTTTTCTCTCTGGACGTCATGTTTTCAATTTCGAAGAGTCCGTTAAGCTGGACTTGAAGTGATGGCGCTTTTCTTAGCTGCACTTTTGTCTCGCTCGCATAGGTTTGTTTCTCATAAGCGTGTCCGACCGGACTGAATCCGAAGAGGAGGGCTGCTGACAGCAGCGCCCCTCCAACTAGTTTTTTCTTATTCATGGCGTTATTTCACCTCGCCAAATTGCTGCTTGACCCATCCTTTAGCACCATTTGAAAGCTGGACATTGATCCAGACTTCTTTTGTGGAGCTGTTTTTGAAGGCATTCAGGAACTTGAGAGTTTGGCCGGCAGATACGGTGGCGACTCTTTTGTATCCTGTTTCCGCTGCTCCGCTGTATACGGTCCCGGAGGATTTTACAATAAAGGAAGCTGGCTTTTGAACAGCAGTACTGCTTACTTCTGAAGCTGGAATCCATCCGGTTTTGCCGGTGCTATATTCCACTTTGTAATACTTGCCGTCCTCAGAAGTGATTTCCTGAGAGACGTTCAGAATCTGTGAAACTGGAACACTGGCAAGTACTCTGTAATGCTCCATAGCGCCGGAGTGAATGTCTGCAATGACCGTTTTAACATACACCTTTGAAGGCAAGGCAGGATTCGTATTCATTTGCTTCAGCGTTTGTACTTCTCTTTCAAGGTTTGCGATCCGATTGTTAACCGGAGTCAGCTGGGACGTGACCCATTCAACGCTTGCCAGGACAAGATTGCTGCTTGCCTGAGATGTGGCAAGCGGGGTGAAAATACTGCCTGCCAATATTCCTGCTCCAAAAACTAAGGCGATTTTTGTTTTTTTCATCGGAATTAGTTGCCTCCATTAAAATAGTCTTCAATACCGTTGTAAATTCCCTGTGCAGCTTTTCTTCTGACAGCATCTGATCTCAGCATCGTTTCTTCGTTAGGATTAGAGATAAAAGCAAGCTCCACTAAAGCACTCGGCAGTTGGTTTTCTCTAATAACAACAAAGCCCGCTTCTTTAATTCCGCGGCTGGTGGTATTGATTTGTTCGACCAATTCGCGCTGTATATTGGATGATAGTGTTCTGCTTTTTTGGTCATTTGGATTGGTCGTCACATTAAAATAGGTTTCCGTTCCTTTTGCACTCCGGTTTGCGTTCGCATTGGCGTGAACGCTGATGAAAATATCGGCATCTGAATTATTAGAAATCGCTGCACGAGTATCTAATTCCGGTTTAATATCCGTTGTTCTAGTGTAGATGACCTTGGCGCCATTCTCTTTCAGGATATCGCCCAAATACCTTGTGACAGCAAACGTAACATCCTTTTCATAAAGCCTGGTAGGACCGACTGCTCCAGAGTCGCTTCCGCCGTGTCCTGCATCAAGAACAATAGTTTTTCCGGCAACCCCGACTTCATGGATCAGAAGCTGAAAGCGGTCTTTTTTATCATGAACGGTAATGGAATAGCCAGGTTCTGGTGTTACTTTGATTGCCCCATCAATCTGAGTGATGGTTACGCCTTGCACTTCAACATCAGGAATCTTTAGCGCAAGTCCTTTTGTGCTGATGTAAGCAGTGCGGTCGGAAAGGAAATCGAAATTGACTTTCGCTGTTTTTGATTTTATCCAGGAAAGCTCTGTGCTGCTGCCCATTTGTGTGACTTGAGGAACAAGCAGGTTTGCAGGCGGGGTGGCAGCGGTGCTTGCTGCCGGGATCCAGCCGCGCACGCCTGTTGACGTTTCAACATTGTACCAGCCGTTCAGCTCACGAAGAAAAACGAGCGAATCTCCTGTTTGGACTGAAGCAACAATTCTTGCATCAGATGCAGCGGACCGGCGGATGCTGTCCGCACTTTTTCCGTAAACGAATGGACGGTCGCTGAGAGATTGATAGACTTCCCATTGAGGGATCCAGCCTTTTCTGCCGCTTGCGGTTTGGATATTAACCCATTTTTCTCCATCTTTGTTTATAAATTGAGATAGAAGGGTAACTTTACTTCCATATGAAGGTTTTTCAACAACAGTATATCTGAATTCTGCGCCTTTCCTTAACTCGGATTTGTATGTACCGATATACATGCTTGTATTAAGATACACGGCTTTTTCGGTTAAAAGGGAAGCGGAAACCCATCCGAAGGTGCTTCCGATCTGGACTCTGTACCATTTTTCATTGGCTTTATTGGTGAATTGGTCGACTACCTTTACAGCTGTACCCTTTGTGAGTGTACTGAGCTTTTTATAGTCGGTTGACGCACCAGAGCGGACATTGGCTTCGGCCGCCTGTACATAAAAGGTGCCGTTAATGGTCTGAGATGTGGAGGTATGTGCGCTGTTTACCCAGCCATATTTTCCGGTCTGATATTCAACCTGGTACCATTTTTCATTTTGTTTATTTGTAAATTCACTCTTAATCTCAAATTCTTCATTCATCGGAGCCTCGTAAACTTTTCGTTCAGCAGAATCGGCGGACCGGTGAATATTTGTTGGATTTAATTTGGCATATACGGTTTTTAGGATGGCAGAGGGCTTGGCCTGGTAGGAGTAAGTCAGTGTTTCTGCATTGGTCCAGCCTTTAGTGCCGTTAGAAAGCTCTATTCCGTAATAAGGTTCGGAAGCTGAGTTAATAATGAAATCCGTAATTTTGATTGAATCATTTTCTTTTAAGGTTTGCAGCAGTCTGTAATTGGATGCAGCACCGCTTCGGACTTCCTGATTTTTGCCCGTATTGTAGGCAGTGAATGATTCCGGCTTAAACATAATTTGATCGGAATGGATCCAGCCAGACCAGTCAGCGGTTTTTACTTGGTACCAGATTTCCTGCTCTCTATTGACAAAGCTGCTTGAAATTTCAACCATCGTATTTTTCCCTGGCTCGGCAGACACGGTGGATGTGGTTTCTGCGCTGCGGTGAACCGCTGCTTCGTCAGTTGCAATAAATCCGTAAGGTACAGGCTTTTCGAGTTCTTTAACCTGTGATTCCATTACCCAGCCTGTTGTTCCTTCATAGTTGATTTGAAGCCATGTTTCGTTGGATTTGTTTGTGAATTCATTTAACACAGCAACAGATTCATTTGAAGAAATAGTCTTGGTGATTTTGTAATCCTTTTCCGCACCCCGATGAATGCTGGTGCTTCCAGAAACCGTTACTCCTGTATAAGGATATTCAGCGGCAGATGCTTGCCCTGGCTGAATAGGCCATGTAGCCAAAACGCTAAGACAGACGAACGAACTAACCAGTTTATTACGTTTGATTGGTATTCCCTCCCGTGAGTATTCTCCCAAAAAAATAACCTCTGAATTGGAATCAGAGGCTATTTTTGTCTTTATTTTAACAAAAAGGTCATAATGTGTCTGTATAATTTCGCACTTTTTTACAAAAAGTTAAAGTTTTTGTCTTTATTTGTTAGGAAATTTACCTTATAATTAATGTTTTTATTTTCAAATACAATATAGAAAAAACAAGAGAAAAAAGGACCTTTTAAGGTTGGGGTCAAAATAACTATTATTTTGCAAAAGAAAAGACCTCCTAATATAAGGAGGCCTGTGCGGCTAGTTTCCGCTAGTTGAATCTTCTTCAGCAAAGGGATTTTGATCCTGTTCATCCCGGATGCTGACGGTTTTATGCTCAAGGTGTTCCTGAAGCTCTGCTTTTACCAGATCCAGCTTTTCTTCGTCCGGTTTGTAATAATAGCCGCTTTCAAGATTTAAGTCTTCTCCTTCAATCTTCAGCTGGTCAATCTGGTCGGTCTTGAATCCGCTGTAGGATTGCTGGAAGCCCATCGCTTCAGATATTCGAAGATTGGTTTCGACATTTTCAGAAATGCGGTTGGCAATGTCATCGACTTTCCAGATGTTCTGCGGAGTCGTCGCTTTCTTAATAATGGCGGTAATGATTTCTTTTTGACGGTCGTTCCGGCCGAAGTCTCCGCGCGGATCGCGTTTTCTCATCCGGGCATAGGCAAGTGCCTCTTCTCCGTCAAGCGTTTGTTTGCCTTCTTTAAAATAAATTCTTTTGCCGGTCACATCACTTTTTTCATAAAAGTCAAATGGGACATCTACTTCTACACCGTCAAGCTCGTCTATGACCTTCTTGAACGCTTCAAAGTTTACGGTTGCATAGTAATCGATCGGGATATCAAGGAAGTTCTCGACCGTTTGAACGGTGAGTTCCTTGCCGCCATATGAATAAGCGTGGGTAATCTTCGTTTCGCCGTGTCCTTTTACTTTTACAAGTGTGTCCCGAGGGATGCTGAGCATTTTCATCGTTTTATCTTTCGGATTGAGCGTCATCACAATGAGTGTATCGCTCCGTCCGCCTTTGCCCCCGGTGGAATAATCCTCCACCCCCATAATTAATATGGATACAGGATCTTTTGCAAGTTCAACGGCTTGTTCGCGAAGCTCTGATTTATCGCCTCTTTCAAGACTTGAATACGATTTATCCGCGGCCTGCATCGCCGATACGACAACATAGGCCGTGTAGGCGCCTCCTGCAAGCAAAATCAGCAGCAGGAACAGGAGAATCCGTTTAAAAACCGACTTTTTCTTTTTTTTCTTCCGGACTACGCGTCTATACTCAGCCATACCATCTTCTCCTAACTAACCTCTTCTTCCAAATACGTGACATCTCCTTGCGTAATTTCGCTTTGGCCGTTTGTCAGTTCTGTCATCCACTTGGTGAAGGTTTCCGTTTGATCTGATGCAACATACGTTTCAATTTCAACATCGTTCAAATAATGTATATCTTTAATGAGGTATTCGGATGACCGAAGCTCATTTTCGAGCTTTCCAAGCCATGTATAGTCAATTTTAGTATGCATAATTCTCATTAATTTACGCTCTACTATACCTGTATGGTTCAATCCTTCTGAAACAGACTGTCCATATGCGCGGATCAAGCCGCCTCCGCCGAGCTTAATGCCGCCGAAATAGCGGGTAACGACTGCGGCGGTGTCCTTAAGTCCGCGTTTTTTCAGGACTTCAAGCATAGGAACACCGGCTGTTCCGGTAGGCTCGCCGTCATCGTTCGCCTTTTGAATTTCATCTCTTTCTCCTATTAAATAGGCAGAACAATTATGATTGGCATTATGGTGCTTTTTCTTGATTTCCTGAATAAACCGGATGGCTTCTTCTTCAGTCTCAACCCGGCTTATATAGCAGATAAATCGCGATTTCTGGATGATTATCTCATGCTCTCCGCTGCCTTTTGCTGTATAATAAGTAGAAAGCATGTTTGGACACCTCCTGGCTTGTACGGGAAAAACAGTATGCTTGCTCCATCAGATTTTTCTGCAAATTGCGAGCATTTTTTACACTTGCATTATTCCATTATATAGCGGCACATATATGACTTCAATCACAATCTCATAACATAATCATGACATTTACAGCAACGGAGGTAATTTCTGGTGAATACCAAAAAGCTGGATAGCGTTTTGCTCGATGAAATCCTGAATAAAATGATCTCGACTGTAGACGGGAGCAAAGGGGAGATTTTCGCGATCGGCGAACAGTCCCGCACCCAATATGAATCACTTGTAGAGGAACTGGCTGTCATCAAAACCCAGGTCAATGATGTCATTGAGGCGGGGGATAAGCTTGAGATTCAGGCGAGGCATGCAAGAAAAAGACTGTCAGAGGTCAGCAAAAATTTCAACCGGTTTACAGAAAATGAAATACGGGAAGCGTATGAGAGAGCTCATGCCCTTCAGGTTGAACTGACGACGATGCAGCACCGCGAAAAACAGCTCCGTGACAGGCGGGATGAGCTTGAAAGAAGGCTGCTAGGGCTTCAGGAAATCATTGAACGGTCAGAAGCGCTTGTGACTCAAATCGGAGTCGTCCTTAATTATCTGAGCCAGGATTTGCGCCAGGTTGGAATGCTCCTTGAGGATGCGCAGGCGAAGCAGGACTTCGGTCTTCGGATTATTGAAGCGCAGGAAGAGGAACGCAAGCGGGTATCGCGGGAAATCCATGACGGACCTGCGCAAATGCTCGCAAATGTTATGATGCGCTCTGAATTGCTCGAACGCATTTTCAGGGATCGCGGTACCGAAGAAGGATTCAAGGAAATCCGCAATCTTCGCCAGAATGTCCGCAACGCTCTATATGAAGTGAGGAGAATTATTTACGACCTTCGGCCTATGGCGCTGGATGATCTTGGATTAATCCCGACCTTGAGAAAATACTTACATACGATTGAAGAATACAACGGCAAAACGAAAATGCACTTCCAAAGCTACGGTGAAGCAGAAGAAAGAAGGCTTCCGCCGAGATTTGAAGTAGCCCTTTTCCGTCTCGCTCAGGAAGCTGTAACGAACGCCCTGAAGCATGCACAAGCGAAAGAAATTTCAGTCAAAGTGGAAGTATCCCAGGAATACGTGAACCTGCTGATCAAGGATGACGGCAGCGGGTTTGACTTCAGTGAGCTGAAGGAGAAAAGGAACAAATCGTTTGGCCTTGTGGGAATGAAAGAACGTGTCGAATTGCTGGATGGCACCATGGATATTGATTCGAAAATTGGAAGAGGCACAACCATTATGATTAAAGTTCCTTCCATATTTTAGATGTATCAATTGTTTGAATCATGCTCTACCATTGAAATAGGGAATTATTTAGAAAAAGGTAAGGAAAAAGTCTTGTTATTGCGGGGTTTCTGCGCTGCGGGAAAGCAGGAAACTAGCGACAAAAGGCTCATTGACGGTAGGTATGAGGATTGGACTAGAATGAAGTGAGTGGGGAGGCGTATTAGTGACCATGAAAACAAGAATTGTAATCATTGATGATCATCAGTTATTCAGAGAAGGCGTAAAACGTATTCTTGATTTTGAACCAAGCTTTGAAGTTGTAGCAGAAGGTGACGACGGTGATGAGGCAATGCGTCTTGTAGAAGAGCATAAGCCGGACACGGTCATTATGGATATAAATATGCCGAACGTAAACGGTGTGGAAGCGACAAAGCAGCTCGTTGAAGCAAACCCGGAAACAAAGGTAATCATTTTGTCCATCCATGATGATGAAAACTACGTAACCCGTGCCCTGAAAACAGGTGCGCGAGGATACCTTCTGAAAGAAATGGACGCAGACACGCTTATTGAAGCGGTCAAAGTCGTAGCGGATGGCGGTTCATACCTTCACCCGAAAGTGACGCATAACTTAGTGAATGAATTCCGCAGACTTGCGACTACTGGTGCAGGCGGCGGCGGACAGCAGCTTCAGCCTGAAATCCGCAGACCGCTGCACATTCTGACTCGCCGCGAATGCGAAGTTCTTCAAATGCTAGCAGACGGAAAAAGCAACCGTGGAATCGGCGAAGCGCTTTTCATCAGTGAAAAGACCGTAAAGAACCACGTATCCAACATCCTTCAGAAAATGAACGTAAACGACCGTACCCAAGCGGTAGTCGTTGCAATCAAAAACGGCTGGGTGGAAGTACGCTAATTGAATGGTCAGACCGGAAAGCTGAAAACCTGTGGGCGGGTGTCCATTAGGGGATCAGCTTTTTTTGGTTTTGCCATACCACTATGATAGAATGTTTCACGTGAAAAAAATGTAGAAGCCTGTCGAGCGGTGTTCGGACGCGATTGGGTGGGGATTGAAAAGACAAAGCGGATATCACGCATTTCCATGTTGTTTCCAGGCGGGAATGCCAGGCAGCATGTGTCCCGTGCCAAAAATAAATGAAACATTTAATGAAATTTTACGTAAAGTTCTATAGAATAGAGAGTAATCATTTGAACTCATTATTTAAATACGTAATAAGGAAGGTTTCTTTTGACGATGAAAACGGCAATTTTAACCGATAGTACAGCTTACATACCGAACGAACTGCTGAAAGAGCTGGACATTCATTTAATCCCGCTCAGCGTCATTTTCGGCAGTGAAACCTACCAGGAAGAACTGGAGCTGAGTGCAGAAGCTTTTTACACAGAAGTAAAAAACCGCAACCAGCTTCCAACGACTTCTCAGCCGCCTGTCGGAAAATTCCTCGACATGTTCGAAGAGTTTTCGAAGCAGTACGATGCGGTCATCTGCATTCACCTGTCCTCAGGAATCAGCGGAACGTACAACGGCTCGATCACGGCAGGGAACATGACGGACAGCATCAAAGTCTTCTCCTTTGACTCCGAAATCAGCTGCATGGTGCAGGGCTTTTATGTCATTGAAGCTGCCGAAATGGCCCGTGATGGCAAGGATCCGGAAGACATCATGAAGCGTCTCGAAGAAATCAAAAAAAGTGTCCGCGCCTATTTCATGGTGGACGACCTTTCCAACCTCCAGCGTGGGGGACGCTTGAACGGGGCTCAGGCACTGATTGGAAGTCTGCTTCAGGTGAAACCGCTTCTTCACTTTGAAGACAAAGTTATCGTTCCGTTTGAAAAAATCAGAACGAGAAAAAGAGCGGTCAACCGCATCTATGAGCTTTTCGAGGAAGATGCGAAACTCGGCGTCCCGATGAGAGCAGCCGTGATTCACGGGAACCGTCCCGAAGAGGCAAAGGAAATGAAAGCAGAGCTTGAAGCGAAATATCCTCACGTGAAGTTTTACCTCAGTTATTTTGGAGCTGTGATCGGAACCCATCTGGGGGAAGGCGCGCTTGGACTGGGATGGTATATGGAGTAAAGAAGCAATCAGTCATTTGGCTGGTTGTTTTTTTGTGTTAGCTTTTTAAACTTGGCTGTTAATTTCCGCTCCAGGCGCTCGCTTCAATCAACGGGCGTTATAAATCATCATTACGCTTTAACATAGCCGTTTGGTTAAAAAGAACAGGCTGTTGGGTATGTGGATATTATTGGAACGATAGGGAGGATAACGTGAAAGGAATCATTATCGCAGTCTTGCTGATGGCCTGTTTAGCAGCATGCGGAATTAAAAAGCATGTTGATTCATCAGGTAACAGAACATTTGAAGAAAGGGGCGGGGGATTCCTTTATATTCAAACGATAGGAGAAGAAGATAGTCAGAAGATTGGATATAAGGGGGAAATGGTGACCGTTCCAAAAGGGAAAGAAAATGAGGAGGACTTTCAAGCATACAAAGAGGAGGTTGGGAATTTGGATTTAGTGGCTGCGAAAATGATTGTACATGCAGTCCACCTATTGCTTATTACGGTCATCGGAGTTGTTTTATACAAAAGGAAAAAAATCAAGGCCGTCCATTTTTTGCACTCCAGCCCATCCTCATGATCTTCTTCGGTATCGTTGACATTCAGGAGGCACATAAAAATGCTTATTATTACTTTATGAAGCTTCATTCTTTCCATTAACTTTGTTGTTCACAGGGAAAGGCTGATTTTTATTATATAAAAAGAAGTTTTACTCCTTAGACAAAAGGTCTTTTCTCCATCATACTAGGCCAAAAAGGAGTAAACAAGTATGAACAATCTTCAGGAATTCCTATCAGGCCGCCACCTCCTGGCTTCCGAAATCCCATTCCCGGCAGAAGACCTCCAAAATGAATTCATCAGACCAGAAAAAGGTGTCACCCGAACAAACGGAAGATATCAATGCAGCCGCTGCCTCAATCAACAGCGTCACCTATTCGCTTTCTTTCCCTGTGCCAAGTGCGGCAAGCGATGCACCTACTGCCGCTCATGCATCATGATGGGAAGGGTGAGCGAATGCGAGACCCTTTATAGCTGGAGCGGACCGGAACATCTCCATTCACACTCCTCTACAGGTTTAAGCTGGAACGGTACGCTCTCTCCTTTACAGAAGAATGCATCCAGCCTGATTAAGGAAGCGGTCGTGAACCGGACCGAGCTTCTCGTCTGGGCGGTTTGCGGAGCGGGGAAAACTGAAATCCTGTTTGAAGGCATTAATCAAGCGCTCAAGGAAAACAAGCGTGTCTGTCTCGCCACACCGAGAACCGATGTCGTGCTCGAACTTTATCCACGATTCAAGCAGGCCTTTCCGCATGCAGATGCCGTTGCGTTATACGGAGGAAGCGAGGATCGGTACAAATCCTCGAGCCTTATTTTATCCACGACCCATCAGCTTTTCCGGTTTAAACAAACGTTTGATTGCCTCATTATTGATGAAGTGGATGCCTTTCCTTTCTCTGCGGATGCGACGCTGAAGGAAGCGGCAGAGAAGGCGAGGAAACCAGAGAGTGCGCTTGTTTTTCTTACAGCCACCCCTTCAAAAGAGATGCAAAAGCGCGCACTGTCCAAACAGCTTCCCTCTATCCGCATCCCCGGCCGCTACCACGGACATCCGCTGCCGGTTCCAAACTTTCAGTGGATTGGCAGTTGGAAAGGACGTCTTCAACGCCAAAAGCTCCCGAAATCGCTCCTCCTTTGGATCAAAAATCATCTCGAAATAAAAAAACAGGCTTTTGTTTTTGTACCGAACATTCCTGCTCTGAACCAGGTTACGGCCATTCTAAAAAACCTCAACCCTTCTATAGAAGGTGTTCATTCAGAGGATCCTGAACGGAAGGAAAAGGTGCAACGGTTCCGGGATGGGGTTTCTCCCGTCATTGTGACAACGACGATTCTTGAGCGGGGAGTGACGGTTCCGAATTCGGATGTGGCTGTTTTGGGCGCGGAAGAGGATATTTTCACGGAAAGCGCCCTTGTTCAAATTGCCGGCAGGGTGGGCCGCCATAAAGATTTTCCATCGGGTGACGTGGTGTTTTTTCATTATGGAAAGACCCATGCCATGATTGCAGCCAAAAAGCATATTGAGAAAATGAACAGGGAGGCGCTGAATTGAGCTGGTGCATTCTCTGCCACAGCAAAATGCTGGAGCAGGTGACATGGGGAATGCTTCTCGGAACAGATCCGGATCCGGTGGCATGCGGGCCCTGTTCAGAAAAGCTAAGCAAAATAGCGGGGCCGGTCTGCACGAAATGCGGACGGCCGATGGAGAGCGAGGCCCTTTGCCGGGATTGTGTCCGCTGGGAGGAAAACGGGGAATACAAAGGATTGTTTACCCGAAACCGGTCTATTTATTCCTACACAGATTCCGTGAAAGAAATCATGAACTTGTTCAAATTCCGTGGAGATGCCGAGCTCATCCGCTTGTTTGAACAGGATATCAGGGAAGCGTCGAAGAAGATTTCCAGGAAGGCCATTCTAGTCCCGATTCCATTGTCCGAGGAGAGGCTGATGGAAAGGGGATTTAATCAGGCTGAATTGATTTCAGCAAAGATCCGGCGTCCAATCCTGCATCCTTTAATCAGGCTGACTTCAGAAAAACAGTCTAAAAAATCGAGGAAGGAACGTCTTTTAGGAGTCCCACTTTTTGCCACCAATCCAGAGGTGGATATTCAAGGGTGCGATATTGTGATTGTGGACGACATTTATACAACAGGAAACACAGTCTATCAGGCAGCAAAGCTTTTGAAGGAAGCGGGCGCAGCAGAGATTTCCTCTCTTACTTTAATCAGAGGCTAAAGGTTTCCGGACTTCATCCGATACTAAAAGTAGAGTAAGATAAAGAGGAGAATACAAAATGAACGAGTTAGCGAATTGCCCGAAATGCAATGCTCTCTTTGTCCAGACACAATTTCGCACGGTTTGTGCGGATTGCTTTAAAATAGAAGAAGCTCAATTTGAATTGGTGTACGGATTCCTGCGCAAGCGTGAGAACCGGAAAGCCAGGCTTGAAGAAGTTGTGAACGGAACCGGGGTACCGGAAGAGATCATTCTGAAATTCATCCGTCTCGGAAGACTTCAGCTATCCAATTTTCCGAACCTCGGTTATCCATGCGATAAATGCGGGAACATGATCCGGGAAGGGAAATTATGTTCTTCCTGTACAAAAGGCCTGTACGATCAGATTGATCAGCTCCAACGTGAGGAGGAGCACCAGCGTCTAATGGCCCATGAGGAGAAAAAAACCTACTACTCCATTTCTCCCAAAAAGTAAAAATGCTATTAAAGAGCGCGAGATCTAGACGATAAGAACGGTAAATAACCCGTTAACTCTCGCGGATGGAGGCGTTAAAATGAAAATCAACAATTACGGTGCGAACGGAATCAATCCATATAAACGAAATGCAGAACAGGTGATCAAGTCTGAAGCGGTCCAGAAGAAGCAGGATAAAATTGAAATTTCCAGCGCGGCAAAAGAGCTTCAATCCACGAACAAACTAACAGAAGCACGCCAGGAAAAATTGGATCAGCTGAAAGCGAAGATTGAAAACGGAACGTATGAAATCAAGCCGGCAGAAATCGCCCGCAAATTCGCAGATTTTTATAAGCAGTAATACGAAGGAGGAACCGCCATGCAGGCTGGCACGCTCATACTTACACTCGAAAGGCTCCTTGAGCTGCATCTGGATTTGTACCAGACCGCTTTAAAAAAGACAGATCAGCTGAAGCACAATCAGATGGATGAGCTGAAGCAGGTATTGCAGCAGGAACAGGTTCTCGTGCAGGTCATTAAACAGACAGAAGCAGAGCGCATGACTCTGGCTTCCCAGTTTCTTGGACGGCATACGGATTTGACGCTCGCCGCATGCGCGGAAAAAGCGGAAGGCGCTGAAAAAGAACGCCTTTCTGAACTGAAAGAAGAATTTAAAGAGGTCATGGACAAGCTGAAGGCGGCCAACCAGCTGAATCAGCAAATGACGCAGTCAGCCCTGCAGTTTGTCACCATGTCTCTGGACATGCTGATGCCGAGAGAACAGGTCCCCAACTATCAGCGGCCGGACACGATGAAAAAAAACGAACCGAATCGAAGATCCCTCTTTGATTCGAAAGCTTAAATCTGGAGGAGATCAAAGATGGGTTCAACCTTTGCAGGACTGGAAATATCGAAACGCGGAATGACCGCGCAGCAGTCGGCGCTTTATACGACAGGACAGAATATTTCAAATGCGAATACGCCTGGGTACACACGCCAGCGGGTTACGTTTAAAGCTACTGAAGCTTATCCATATCCGGGTCTTGATATGCCGAAAATTCCGGGGCAGATGGGAACCGGTGTGGAGGGAGACACCGTTGAACGGATTCGCGACAAGTTTCTGGATACACAGTATCGCGGGGAAAATATGAAAACCGGTTTTTACGAAGCGCGCTCCGAAGCGCTTTTAAAGATGGAAGAAATTATGAATGAACCATCTGAGGCCGGACTTTCCAAAACAATGGACCGTTTCTGGCAATCGATGCAGGATTTAGCTGCAAACCCAACGAACTCAGGTGCACGGTCTGTTGTTCAGCAGCGTGGAATTGCCGTAGCCGATACGTTTCAGTATTTATCAACATCATTGAAAGGTGTACAAAAAGATTTAAAGACCCAAATGGATACAACAGCCCTGCAGGTAGAATCGATCGCCACACAATTGAACAATATTAATAAGCAAATCTCTGAAGTTGAACCTCACGGATATTTGCCTAATGATTTATATGATGAACGTGACAGATTGATTGATACTCTGTCAAACCTTGTCCCTGTAAAGGTTTCGTATCCAGTGAAACCGGGCGGCAATGCGCTTAAAATAGCAGAGGGTGTCGTAACGGTTGAGCTTGTTGGTAAGGACGGGATTACCGGTGTTGGAAAGCTTGTTGATGGAGCCAATCAGACGGCTGCAAGCTTTAGCGTTAGCTATGATGCAAACGGCATGGTCACCTCCTTCCAACTTGACGAAGTGCCGGATCCGCCAACAAACACAGATATGAAAACAATCGCAATCGGTAATGTGCAGAATACCGGGAAAATCCAGGGACTTATTCAGTCACATGGCTATGCCGATAACGGCACCTCCAAAGGCGCCTATGTGGAAATGATTAAGGATCTGGATGATCTGGCTAATGCATTCGTTAAGGAATTTAATGCCATTCATAAAGCAGGATATAATTTAAACCAGTTTAAAACCCCTCCTGCCAATGGAACAGGCTATGACTTTTTTGATTTCAAATCAGGAAAAACAGGTGCCGAAGGAATTAAAGTAGCGGATATCATCATGACATCTACGGATTATATTGCAGCTGCTCAAGGTCCTAACCCTACAGCGGGAGACGGCTCTAATGCGCTGAAGCTTGCGGAAGTGAAAAACGGAAAACTCACAGATCTTCCTAATAGTGCCACTTTCCAAACCTTTTACGAAGGCATGATCGGCGGTATGGCGGTAGATGCGCAGGAAGCCGAGAGAATGCTGAACAATACAAACACGCTGAAGGACTCAGTAGAATCCCGACGCCAATCAGTCAGCGCCGTTTCACTCGATGAAGAAATGACAAACATGATTCAATTCCAGCACGCTTACAACGCATCTGCCCGCATGATTACGATGCAGGATCAGCTGCTGGACACGATTATCAATAAAATGGGACTGTAGGTGACAAAGCATGCGCGTAACACAAGGAATGCTCGCAAATAATTCATTAAGACAAATCAGCAGCAGCTATGGCCGTATGGGCAGCCTGCAGGACCAGCTTTCAACAGGCAAGAAAATTAACCGTCCTTCCGACGACCCGGTTGTCGCAATGAAAGGGATGCAATACCGTACGAATTTAACGGAAGTAGAGCAATATAAACGGAATCTCTCAGAAGCCTACCAATGGATGGAGAACTCAGAAGGCGGCATTGAGCATACTACTCAGGTTGTGCAGCGTGCACGCGAACTTCTGCTGCAGGCGAAAAACGGCTCAAACAGCCCTGAGGATGTAAAGGCTATTGGAGTAGAGATTGAACAGCTGAAAAAGGATCTCCAGGGGGTGGCGAATACCCAGGTTGCAGGCCGATATATTTTTAACGGGACGAAAACGGATAGCGCGCCGGTAGATGCAGCGGGTACTTTTAATCCAGCGGCCGCTGATTATAAAATATCTGTATCAAAAGGTGTGGAATTAGAAGTAAACGTGAATGCCCTTGAAGCATTCGGAGGGAAAATCGGCGGAACAGGCGCTAATCTATTCCAAACGCTGCAGGGAATTGTTGATGACATCAACACCAACGAAACAATGACGAAGGGGGATCAGCTCCTTTCTAATTTAGATGAACACTTTGATAAACTGAATGCTGAGCGGGCGAAGCTTGGTGCGCGCTACAACCGTCTTGAGCTGATTGACGACCGCATCGGCCAGCAGGAAGTAACGGCCAACCGGATTCTTTCTGACAACGAAGACGCTGACATCGAACGCGTCATCACCGACCTTAAAATGCAGGAAAGCATCCACCGCGCAGCACTAAGCGTAAGCTCCAGAATCATTCAGCCTACGCTCATGGATTTCCTAAGATAATACACCGGAGCTGTCTTTCTTAAGACAGCTTTTCGTTTAGGAGCTGAAAACACATGCAGATTCCGCAAATTCGAATACAAAGCACACAAGGCAGAATCGGTTTAACGACGATTTCAGCTAAAATGGAACAGCAGCAGCCCAAAGCTGATCTTTCCATTCAGCAGCCAAAAGCCGATCTATCCATTGAAACAACGATAGGTCAGCTGTCCATTGATACGACGGAAGCACGAGCAGATGTGGACCTCAAAAGCATCTCAAGGAGAATTCAGGAATTTGCCCAGCAAGGCTATCAGGACTGGCTCGATGGAATGGCTAGAGTCTCAGCGCAAGGGGACGAGCTTATGCGAATTGAATATGGAGGCAATCCGATTCCTGATCAGGCCAAACAAAACAGCGAATCTCCCGTGTATGATTTTAATATTGGATTCATTCCCCGTGCTGGAAGTGTAAAAGTAAATTATGAACCGGCGAAAGTGAAAATAGACGTCCAGCCTCGCAAACCAATTATTGAAGTTCAGCAAAATAAACCAATTCTGGACTACACACCTGGGAAAGTCCAAGTAGATATGCTTCAACATCCGAATCTTACAATTGATTTCGTAACCATCGACATCAAGGTATAATGAAAAAAGAGGTGGGACAACATGCTAAACACAAAATATCATGGGGAAGTAGAAGTCGATGACTCTCAAATTCTAAAATTTGAAGCTGGAATCCCTGGATTTGCATCGGAAAAAGAGTTTGTCATTCTTCCATTAGAAGAAGGCTCTCCCTTCTTAATTCTTCAATCTGCCACAACAGCTGAACTTGCATTCGTCGTAACAAACCCTTTTCTATTTTTCAAAGACTATGAGTTTGATCTCGACGAAAATACAGTGGAAGCATTAAAAATTGAAGACGTCAATCAAGTTCAAATTATGGTCATCCTGACAGTCCAGGATCCATTCGAACAATCGACGGCCAACCTGCAAGGGCCCATCATCGTGAACGAACAGACAAAACAAGCGAAACAAGTCATCCTGAACCACCCATCCTACAAAACCAAGCACAGCATCGTGCAATAGGGAGGCAGGAACATGCTCGTACTAACCAGAAAACTAAACGAAGCCATCCAAATAGGCGAAGACATCGAAATCACCGTCGTCAGCATCCAGGACGGACAAGTCAAACTAGGAATCAATGCCCCAAAAAACATTGACATCCACCGCAAAGAAATCTACTTATCGATTCAGGAAGAAAACAGCAGCGCAGCTTCCGTATCGATCGATTTACTGAAGAACTTAAAGAAATCCTAAACCTTGAGACACGAGCTCAAGGTTTTTTATTTTTTTCCAGAAAAACTATTAAACCCTGTAAAGGAATGTCGATATAAGATATGTAACAAGCAGTACTTAAAGGCGGCCGACTTTAAACACTGCTTAAAATAACCACATGGATGTGGAACCGAAAATCAGGGAGGAAATAATAAAATGAGAATTAATCACAATATCGCTGCTCTTAACACTTACCGTCAGTTGAACAGTGCTAATGGTGCACAAGGAAAATCAATGGAGAAATTATCTTCAGGTCTTCGTATTAATCGTGCAGGAGACGATGCTGCTGGTCTAGCAATCTCTGAAAAAATGCGTGGACAAATTCGTGGGTTGGACCAAGCATCTCGAAATTCTCAAGATGGTATCTCTCTAATTCAAACTGCTGAAGGTGCACTCAATGAAACTCATGATATTCTTCAACGTATGCGTGAATTGGCAGTTCAATCTTCCAACGATACTAATACAAGTGCTGACCGTGGGGAACTTCAAAAGGAAGTAAATGAATTAGCAAAAGAAATTACTCGTATTTCTAACACAACTGAATTTAACACAATGAAATTACTTGATGGATCACGCGATTCAGCTAGTTCAGTTACAGGTGCAGCCGATTTGACATTCCAAATTGGTGCTAATCAAAGTCAAACAATGACACTTGCAATTGGCAAAATGGATGCCGCTTCGCTTTTAGTTGCAACTGGTGCAGCAGCAACGAATGGTGGAGATGCAACAGTTACTGCTGGTATTGATATTTCAACAAATGCAGCTGCAGCTTCGTCAGCAATTACCACTATTAATAATGCTATTGAAACTGTATCTGCTGAGCGTTCCAAACTTGGCGCAAACCAAAACCGTTTAGAGCACACAATAAATAACCTTGGAACATCTTCTGAAAACTTAACAGCTGCTGAGTCTCGTATCCGTGACGTAGATATGGCGAAAGAAATGATGAACCAAACAAAGAACTCTATTCTTTCTCAAGCAGCACAAGCAATGCTGGCTCAATCCAATCAAATGCCTCAAGGTGTATTACAACTTTTGAGATAATGATTGCAGGGCGTCCCGCTTGGTAACGAGCTGGATCATAACTGGGTGAATTGCTGGAACTTCCTGAAGCTTTCTTCCCCACAACGCAGCTGGAAACGGCAAACGTGAAGGGCTGAAAAGAAGAAAGATTGGATAATCAGCAGCCAAGCTCCTGTGAGGAAACTCTGGAGAAGGTTCAACGACTAGGATAAACCGTCTAAAGCGACATGCCATGACGATGAAATCCGTAGGATGGCAACAGCCATTCGAAGTGCCCGGCTCCTTAAGAACAACCTTAAGGATGAAGATATAGTCTATTCCATCGCTGAAAGGCGTGGCGGCAAAGCAAGCCAACCAACAACCACAAGGTGTTCTTCAATTGCTTCGTTAATTGGAGACTTAAGAAGACTTCTACGGAAGTCTTCTTTTTATTTATATTTAGTATAAAAAATTTTTCAATTATCATCCAAATCTATTAAAACCTTCCTTAAATAGCCGATATTAGATAGGTAAATAGTAGTGTTCCTATGGACGGCCGCCATTGAACATTACTTAATATTGCTTTGAATAAATATAGTGAAAAGTAAATAATGTTAATTACTTTAGTTAATTTATACATATTACAAATACATTGGGGGAAATAGAGTGAAGAATCATAAAGTAAGGGTTTTGACTGGTATAGCAATTAGTTCATCATTGATCCTATCAACTATTGGTCCGGTCTCTTCTAGTGCTATGGAAGTGGCTAAATCTCCAGAGATTTCTGCAATTACTGTCTTGAATAATAAGGTGGGGATTAAAGATTCAGTTAAGGTTACCGGACTAAATTCGGGAGATGTAGTAAAAGTCTATAGTTCACTTTCCAGTTCAACTCCGTTAGCAAAGGGTATTGTAGCAGATGGAACTAATGAAGCTGCAATATTAATTGATCAAGTGGGCGTCAATGCAGGCAATGTCTATGTAAGTGTTGAAAGTACAGACAAACTGGAGAGCACACGAACGGTGAAGGCCTATGACGCGGAACTGACACCAGCTCCGGCAGCCGCAGCTATCACCATTGAAAACAAAAAATCCGGTGATGAAGACACTGTGAAAGTAACAGGTCTGAAAGAGGGAGACATTGTCAACGTATATGGAGCCGCAACGGGCGGAACAGCCCTTGCAACGGTAACAGTAGGAGAAGGGGCAACTGAAGCAACGATTTCCAAAGCGGATCTGCTTGTTGGCACCGGCGGAACAGCCTATGTAACGGTTACAAAGCCGAACAAGGTAGAGAGTACACGTGTAGCGAAAACGTATGTAACCGAACCGGTATCATTAGCCGTAGCAGCGAGCACCATCACAGTCACGAACAACAAGGTCGGTATTGAAGATACCGTGGAAGTGACAGGAGTGACGGCTGGAGATGTCGTGAAGGTCTATGGAGCGGCAAGCGGTGGAACAGCGCTTGGTACAGCGACAGGTAAAGAAGGAGAAACATCTGTAAAAATCAGCATCGCCCAAATCAATGCAAATGCAGGATCTGTATATGTAACTGTGAAAAACGAAGGCAAACTGGAGAGCGTAAGAACGGCGAAGGCCTTTGACGCGGAACTGACACCAGCTCCGGCAGCCGCAGCTATCACCATTGAAAACAAAAAATCCGGTGATGAAGACACTGTGAAAGTAACAGGTCTGAAAGAGGGAGACATTGTCAACGTATATGGAGCCGCAACGGGCGGAACAGCCCTTGCAACGGTAACAGTAGGAGAAGGGGCAACTGAAGCAACGATTTCCAAAGCGGATCTGCTTGTTGGCACCGGCGGAACAGCCTATGTAACGGTTACAAAGCCGAACAAGGTAGAGAGTACACGTGTAGCGAAAACGTATGTAACCGAACCGGTATCATCAGCCGTAGCAGCGAGCACCATCACAGTCACGAACAACAAGGTCGGTATTGAAGATACCGTGGAAGTGACAGGAGTGACGGCTGGAGATGTCGTGAAGGTCTATGGAGCGGCAAGCGGTGGAACAGCGCTTGGTACAGCGACAGTTAAAGAAGGAGAAACATCTGTAAAAATCAACATTGCCCAAATCAATGCAAATGCAGGATCTGTATATGTAACTGTGAAAAACGAAGGCAAACTGGAGAGCGTAAGAACGGCGAAGGCCTATGACGCGGAACTGACACCAACTCCGGCAGCCATAGCTATCACCATTGAAAACAAAAAATCCGGTGATGAAGACACTGTGAAAGTAACAGGCCTAAACTCGGGCGATGTAGTGAATGTCTATGGAGCTGCAACAGGGGGAACAGTCCTTGCAACGGTAACAGTAGGAGAAGGGGCAACTGAAGCAACGATTTCCAAAGCGGATCTGCTTGTTGGCACCGGCGGAACAGCCTATGTAACGGTTACAAAGCCGAATAAGGTAGAGAGCACACGTGTAGCGAAAACGTATGTAACCGAACCGGTATCAGCAGCCGTAACAGCGACCACCATCACAGTCACGAACAACAAAGTCGGTATCGAAGATACCGTGGAAGTGACAGGACTGACGTCTGGAGATGTCGTGAATGTCTATGGAGCGGCAAGCGGTGGAACAGCGCTTGGTACAGCGACAGTTAAAGAAGGAGAAACATCTGTAAAAATCAGCATTGCCCAAATCAATGCAAATGCAGGATCTGTATATGTAACTGTGAAAAACGAAGGCAAACTGGAGAGCGTAAGAACGGCGAAGGCCTATGACGCGGAACTGACACCAGCTCCGGCAGCCACAGCTATCACCATTGAAAACAAAAAATCCGGTGATGAAGACACTGTGAAAGTAACAGGTCTGAAAGAGGGAGACATTGTCAACGTATATGGAGCCGCAACGGGCGGAACAGCCCTTGCAACGGTAACAGTAGGAGAAGGGGCAACTGAAGCAACGATTTCCAAAGCGGATCTGCTTGTTGGCACCGGCGGAACAGCCTATGTAACGGTTACAAAGCCGAACAAGGTAGAGAGTACACGTGTAGCGAAAACGTATGTAACCGAACCGGTATCATCAGCCGTAGCAGCGAGCACCATCACAGTCACGAACAACAAGGTCGGTATTGAAGATACCGTGGAAGTGACAGGACTGACGTCTGGAGATGTCGTGAAGGTCTATGGAGCGGCAAGCGGTGGAACAGCGCTTGGTACAGCGACAGTTAAAGAAGGAGAAACATCTGTAAAAATCAGCATTGCCCAAATCAATGCAAATGCAGGATCTGTATATGTAACTGTGAAAAACGAAGGCAAACTGGAGAGTGTAAGAACGGCGAAGGCCTATGACGCGGAACTGACACCAGCTCCAGCAGCTACAGCTATCACCATTGCGAACAATAAATCCGGTGATGAGGACACGGTGAAAGTAACGGGCCTAAAAGCGGGCGATGAAGTGAATGTCTATGGAGCTGCAACGGGCGGAACAGTACTTGAAACCGCTACTGTGAAAGAAGGAGAAACAGAAGTTGCGATTTCGAAAACAGATTTACTGACTGGAACGGGCGGAACAGTTTACGTAACGGTGACGAAGCCGAACAAGGTGGAAAGTACCCGTGTAGCGAAAACGTATGTGACAGAACCGGTATCAGCGGCTCTAGCAGCTGGAAGCATCATAGTGACGAACAACAAAGCGGGTATCGCAGATACCGTGGAAGTGACAGGACTTGTATCCGGCGATATCGTGAACGTATACAGCGCAGCAACAGGTGGAACAGCCATTGGAACAGGCACTGTGGCGGAGGACGGAACCTCAGTAAAAATTGACATCACGCAAATCAATGTGAATGCGGGATCGGTATATGTGACGGTGAAAAATGCAGACAAGCTGGAAAGCACCAGAACAGCAAAAGCATATGACGCTGAATTAACGCCAGCGCTTCTCGCAACAGCCATCACCATTGTGAACAATAAATCCGGTGATGAGGACACGGTGAAAGTAACGGGCCTAAAAGCGGGCGATGTAGTGAATGTCTATGGAGCTGCAACGGGCGGAACAGTACTTGAAACCGCTACTGTGAAAGAAGGAGAAACAGAAGTTGCGATTTCGAAAACAGATTTACTGACTGGAACGGGCGGAACAGTTTACGTAACGGTGACGAAGCCGAACATGTTGGAAAGTACCCGTGTAGCGAAAACGTATGTGACAGAACCGGTATCAGCGGCTCTAGCAGCTGGAAGCATCACAGTGACGAACAACAAAGCGGGTATCGCAGATACCGTGGAAGTGACAGGACTTGTATCCGGCGATATCGTGAACGTATACAGCGCAGCAACAGGTGGAACAGCCATTGGAACAGGCACTGTGGCGGAGGACGGAACCTCAGTAAAAATTGACATCACGCAAATCAATGTGAATGCGGGATCGGTGTATGTGACCGTGAAAAATGCAGACAAGCTGGAAAGCACCAGAACAGCAAAAGCATATGACGCTGAATTAACGCCAGCGCTTCTCGCAACAGCCATCACCATTGCGAACAATAAATCCGGTGATGAGGACACGGTGAAAGTAACGGGCCTAAAAGCGGGCGATGTAGTGAATGTCTATGGAGCTGCAACGGGCGGAACAGTACTTGAAACCGCTACTGTGAAAGAAGGAGAAACAGAAGTTGCGATTTCGAAAACAGATTTACTGACTGGAACGGGCGGAACAGTTTACGTAACGGTGACGAAGCCGAACAAGGTGGAAAGTACCCGTGTAGCGAAAACGTATGTGACAGAACCGGTATCAGCGGCTCTAGCAGCTGGAAGCATCACGGTGACGAACAACAAAGCGGGTATCGCAGATACCGTGGAAGTGACAGGACTTGTATCGGGCGATATCGTGAACGTATACAGCGCGGCAACAGGGGGAACAGCCATTGGAACGGGCACCGTGGCCGAGGGCGGAACCTCAGTAAAAATCGACATCACGCAAATCAATGTGAATGCAGGATCGGTATATGTGACCGTGAAAAATGCAGACAAGCTGGAAAGCACCAGAACAGCGAAGGCATATGACGCCGAATTAACGCCAGCGCCGCTCGTTAACAACATTGTTATTTTGAACAACGATGGCATTGCTGATGTAGTGAGAGTAACAGGGCTTAAAGAAGGAGTAGAAATAAAAGTATATGATTCTGCAACCGGCGGGAATGAGCTTGGTTCAGCAACTGTAAGTTCTGGGAAAACCTCGGCAAATGTTTCAATTGAACAGCTTGGAGAACTTGCAGGAACAGTTTATATTTCAGTTATTTATCCAGGTAAAGTGGATAGTTTAAGAGTAGCTAAAGAATTTATAGCTGAGTAATAAATTAGAAATAAAGACTAAGCAAAAGGTGACGTCATTATATAGACGTCATCTTTTTCATTTGTTATTTAGTTACATTCAATCTGCATGGGAAGTGATTTATCAGGTGCATAACTTGTTAGAAGATTCCTCTATTTCAGTAATCTGATAATATTTCTCCCAAAAAAATTTTTTTATTTAGATTAGGAACAACTGCATAATCGACAGGATTCATCTTTTTACTCGAATTTGATTTTATAGATATATAAGAAGAAGTTATGAAGGCCTTGCGAGGTGTATATTACATAGGTGATTGGTTATTAAGTAAAAGTCGATTTTTATGGGGAATTGTTCAAATGTATGAACAGGGACGATGGCTCTTTGGTTGGAAGGGTAATTATCAAGCCTATGGCTGAAGTCTTGCGGCAGATGGATTGAGTCCTTCCGTTCACAAAATTGGAGACAAAGGAATGTATAATGCAGACACGTATCGAACCATTTTATCCTTCGACACAGGCACGATTCCTGATTCAGCCGCCATCACCGGAGTAAAACTAAAAGTCTACCGCAAATCTCTATCAGGGACAATCAGCTCCATTAAAGTGGATATAAAAAGTGGAGCATTTGGGACAAGCAGCGTGCTGGAACAGGCGGATTACAGTGCCGCACCTTCAGCTTCTTCTGTGGCGTCATTTGCGTCACCAGCTTTCAATCAGGGGTTCACAGAAATCAGTCTTCCTTCAACTGCCTTCGTAAATATCAATAAAACAGGGAAAACTCAGCTTCGGCTCTCAGCCTCCACTCCTGCATATTTTACAAGTGATGTACTGGAAAACTACGGCGGGGAAGACACTGTTTATGCTCCTATTTTAACGGTTGATTATTACTAAACTGCATTCTTTAAAAACACCTCTTTGATTGGGAAGAAGTGTTTTTGCTGTTCAGATCCTATCTATAGTCCTGCATTGTTTTGATGTATCCAGTTCTTTTCTCTTATTATTTAATAATGCCGCTTAAAATGCAGGACTTTCTGCCAATTGGGACACGGAGTACTCAAATGTTAAAATTAGGAGAATGGTATATTCTAATTCAGGCAGGTGGAATAATGACGACAATTAAACTTGATCATACAACAGTAATGAGTCAGCTAAAAGAAATGGAAAACGCGTTGAAGGAGGTTGTTATTGAACCTTTTGATGCTGCTTCTTTGGGCGATATGAAGCTTGCATTTACTGACATCATGCTTCAGCGGGAGGAGTCCATTCACAGGATGGCCAAAGAGTACATAGAGGCAGTTTCAAAGAATATTGAGGATACAAAAGCGAATGTTACATCTTTAAAAGAACAGGATGAGGCGATTACTCATTCTTAAATTAGGATGAAAGGCAGCGTGGCAAATGGGGAAGGTTTATGATTCAAGCAGATTGTTCACGGCCATCGATGCAAGAATCAGTCAGTATCACACGTTAAATGGCAAGCTGAATTCTCTTGAGAAAAAATTTCAGGCATTGGTAGATAACGCTGAGTTTCAGGGAAAAGGCGCGGATAACATCAAAGCCTTCTATCAGGCCCAAATTGATTTGGTAGGGGACTGGAAGAAGCTGATTGAGCATTTGCTTGCTTTTTATCAGGCTGTACCAGGGTATGCAGGCGATGCCAACTTATCGGATGACTCAAGGTTAGTCATTCCTTTTTTAGAAGAGCAGCTGGAAACTGGATCAAAAAATAGTCAGTCACTGGTTGATTCACAGCATAGTGAGTTGAAAGCGATTCTTGGCAGTATAGAAGATATTATTTCACTCACTCCATTTTCTAAGGAATCATTTGAAACGAATAGGCAAAAAGCGGATAAGAAAAGGACGGAAACGGTGGAAGCTTTGAATGATCTGGATGAAGGTACACTGATTGGCCGCTATATGGATAGTATGGATGCACAATCAGCCGTTCAGCAGGCATATATCGCGATCATGGAAGCAACATCTAAAGGCGGAACCGTACAGCCTATTAATTTTAATGCAAAAGCCTATCAGGCAAATGCGATACAAGATGTTCGAAAATCCGTATCAGAAAAAGTAAAGACGTTTAAAGACCAGGAGACTAAAGCTAAGCAAATACGGGAAGAAATTGCTGCAGAGAAGGCTCGGATTGAAGCAGAAAAAGCAAGAATTGAAGCTGAAAAAAATAAACCGTGGTATGAGAAGGCGGTAGATGGCGTCAAAACGTTTGCGGGGGAATTCAGCGGATACTATGATTCTGTCCGTGCCACTACGGGTGTCGATCCTGTTACCGGCCGAAAGCTTTCCGATGCTGAACGAGTGGCGGCCGGTGCAATGGCAGCCGCTGGCTTTATACCGGTTGTAGGCTGGGCAGGCCGTGCAATTAAAGGAGGAAGTGCTCTTTATAAAACTGCTAAAGGATTGAGCACTGCCACTCACCTGCTTGATTCCTATAAAGGTGTTAAAGCCATGGATATCCTCAATAAGACAGAAAAAGGGATATACGGACTTTATACCGCAAACAGTGCCTGGGAGTTTGGCACCGGTGAGGATATGTTTGGCAACCAGCTTACTGAAGAGCAGAGACAACAGGCTATGTGGAATGGATTGACCATGGGACTAATTGGTGGCGGTTCCCATTTTATTGATAAAGGCGGCCTGCAGAAGCTTGGAAGCAAATTTCCTTATAGTACGGAATTGGTAAAGAGCAAACTGATTAAAGCTGATGAAACTTTAAAGCAAATTGGCAGCCGGGTAGGGTCAAAGGTTGGTGAAGCTTTCCGTTCAGCAGCTGGAACAGCCAATAGGTATATATCAACAGCCAATGAAACAATGAGAAACACAGTAAAAAGGGTTGCTAACATCCCTGTACCCGTTAATGTTAAAGTCTGGAATGCAGATACTAACGGTGTGAAACTCCCTTTAGTTGATGTGGAAAAGAGACCGCTTGGTGAGATTCTGACTAAGTTCTCTTCTAATAGTGGAAGAGGGACAGATTCATTACCAAGAGAAACGATTCAAACTTTAGATGAAGCACATAAATGGGGAGAAAAACACTATTCGAGTTGGCTTGATAACTTGTCTGATAGAGAAGTTGAAGCATTAAAACAATATACAGGAAATGATTACAGCAAAATTAATCGATATCTTAGAGGAACTAGTGACAGTCTGCATGGGGTGGATCCAAGTGTTATCCAAGATCTCACGTCGAGCTTATATAAAGCACAAGTGCCTCATGAAATAAAAGTTTTCCGTGGTACAGATATGGGACCGCTGGATGAAATGATCACTCTTAACGATGAGGGGAGAATTATAGCTGAGGAATTAGTTGGAAAAACCTTTATTGATTACGGGTTTACCAGTACATCAATCACAAAAAGTGCATCATTTCAAAATTTGCCTGTTTCATGGGAGATTAATGTTCCTAAAGGTGCACATGGGGCTTATTTGGGGCAAATTAGTCACTTTCCAGACGAGGCAGAGTTATTGCTGCAGGCACGCCAAGAAATGGTCATTAGAAAAGCATTCTTAGATAATGATGATAGACTGTATATAAAATTAGACTTTGCTTAAAGAGGGTGTAAATTTTGAGAAGAGGAAGCTTAGAAGATAAATGGAAAGACGATAGCATAACATTTTTAAAAATTGGTCTAAAGAAAAGGCTGATGCCCGCTCTTTATGGAGGAATTGTGGGTGATTTATTAGGGGTACCTGTTGAGTTTAAAAAAAGAGGGAGCTTTCATATCCAAGAAGTTACCGGTTACGGAACGTATAATCAGCCTCCTGGAACATGGTCTGATGATACGTCATTGACTTTATGTCTCATTGAAAATTTACTGGAAGACGGAGATGCAGGGAATCTGCTTGATAAGTTCACCCGATACAGAACAGAAGGATATATGACCCCTTATGGTGAGATGTTTGATATTGGCAGGACGACGATTGAATCCATTAATCGGTATGAAAATGGATTACCTCCAAGTGAATGTGGGGGCAGCTCTGAATTTGATAATGGAAACGGCGCATTAATGAGAATTGCACCTCTAGTTTTTACCCTCTATAAAAATTTCAACTTTACTGAGAAAGCAGAAGCGATAAAAAAATATAGTGAGGTAACTCATTCCCATCCGCGATCGATTGTTGGATCGATTATTTATATCGAATTTTTAATAAGGATTTACTATAACAACAATCCGGAAACAGCATTGCAGCAAATTAAAAAGCTATTTGCTGACAATTTTCAAGCGGATCATCCCTACACAATCGAACTGCAGCACTACTCCCGGCTTTTTAGCCCGGATTTCTTTCATCTGCCGGAAAATGAAATCCGTTCCGATGGCTATGTGGTTCATACGCTGGAAGCAGCGATATGGTGCCTTGGCAATACTTCAAGCTTTAAAGAGGCAGTATTGAAGGCTGTTAATTTAGGCGATGACACCGATACGGTCGCTTCCATCACAGGAACGATGGCCGGTATTTTGCACAAAGTGGATGGCCATTTATCCCGGCATATGGATGCCATTCCTGCAGAGTGGCTGGATGCGATTGTGAAGAAGGAGGAAATTGATGAACTGCTAAACAGGTTTTTTGATTTTTGTGCGGAGAAAGGGATAAAAGAAGAGTACGGGGAATGATAGAAAAAACTTCGGCCGCCGCCGGAGTTTTTTTAGAAGGTGCTGAAAGGAGCTTGATATTCAAACAGAATGATCAATCTCTTCTTTTAGGAAAAGGCTGGAGCTGTGAACTTAATGGCAGATAGCAATAAATATCATGTCATCTACATATCTGACAGGGTTTTTAGAACAAAAAGCCGGCCATTAAACAGCGCGCTGTTAGTTGTCTATAATTTTAGCCTGCTGCTTGAAAAGTTTGATCAGTTTTTAATATTTGGAACGTATCTATTCCAAATGAAGAAGTGGAGAAGCTTTAGAGAGTATTTATTGGTAAGTGAAGGCAACCAGCTATCTGACTGATGGCTGGATTTTTTATTAAGTCTTGCTGTCTTAATGAGGGAGAATGGAAATGAACTAATATTATATGGGAATAACCTGATTTTTATTTCAAAAAAGATCCCGTTAATACAAGAATATGTAATCGGCTTATAGTGCCCGCGGCACACTTTTTCAACGGCACCGTTCTTGATGAGTTTTTTTAGAGTTGGAGAGAGGTAGGCAGATGCATCATATGTAGTCTTTCCTAGTCTGCTTCCAATTTCGGAGGATTTAATTCCATATTCATCTTTTAAGGTATTATGCAATTCAATTAAGTTGTTATAGAGGATTTGATCTTTATCAGTAATTTGCTCCTTCATTAATATAAATACCCCTCTGTATATCTTATGATTGTTAATAATATTGTATAAAATTTTCCATTTAAAGAAAAGGGGATAGATTACTATTAAGTAAGCAAAAGGAAAAAAGGCTTTTCCTATAGAAAAAAGCTGTGCCTTAGCACAGCCAGGTTCAAATAACAAATTTAACAATCGACTCTTCTAACTTTTTGGATAAAGAACTTAAAGATACAGTCAAACGGTATACATGATCCGCGATTTCTTCCTGCTTATCTGTGGATTCTGCAACCTTCGCTGTGATTAGGGCTGTTTCTTTTGAGAGAATTGAATTTTCCTCAAATGCCCCGCTGATTTCCTCTGTATTGGCGGACATTTCCTGAGTGGTCCCGGAGACAGCTTGAATGTTCTTGGCAACTGTTTCAACAGATTCCAGCAGTTTATTAAACGTTTCCTCTGCTTCTAACACAGTCTGAGTATTATTCTGTACCAGGTTTGTCCCTTCTTCCATTTCTTTTACAGCTTCTTCAATGGTCAATTTAAAGCTGGTAAGTTTTTGACGAATTTGTTCAGCCGATGCTTTTGAGCTCTCTGCTAGTTTACGGACTTCTTGAGAAACGACTGCAAACCCTTTCCCCTGCTCTCCTGCCCTGGCTGATTCAATGGCAGCGTTTAAAGCAAGGAGGTTGGTCTGTTCTGCTATATCAGTAATGACAGATACAATTCCGCTGATTTCGTTTGCTTGTATGCCAAGCCCTTTCATAATGTCGGATGACTGTCTGACCGAGGATTTGATGAATTCAGTTTGTCTGACAATATTCTGCATCTCAATTGCTCCGTTTTCTGCTTCAATGGCTAAGGCGGACGATTGATCACTCACTGTATTTGAAGTTTCCGCAATCATCTGAATTCCTTCAGCTAAATCCTCCATTGCCTGTGCAGAATCTTCAGTACGCGCAAGCTGGATGTCAGAACCGCTTGCGACCTCACGAATGCCCTCCATAACTTGTGTATTAGACAGGGTCATTTCTGTCATTTTGTCTTCGATTTCTTTTGATGAAGCTAGCAGTGACTGTGCAGATCCTTGTACTTCTTTGATCATTTCTATATTTTTATCAATCATTTCTTTATAAGATTTTGAGACTTGCTCGATTTCGTCCTGCCCCTTTATCTTTATCAAATCCAATATCTTCTGTCCGTCTTTTAGGTTTCCTTCAGCGATTTGTTCGGAAGCCTGTTGAATAATGGCCAATGGTTTTAAACGGTTCCTAATCAATATGATGAGTAAAAAAATCATAAAGGCAATTAATAGTGCATTTCCAGTGATGAAGATAGGAAGCTGTTCTTTTAAAACGTTCTTCGTGATCAAATGGACATTCTTTGCATCAATATCCACCCCTAAAATTCCAACGACTTTCCCTTCATGTATAATCGGCGAGAAAGCAGATAAGTAATTTCCATATTTGGGATCTTTGACGATAGGAGAGCTGGAATGATTTCCACTTAATACAGAGCGGATGTCTTTGTAGCTTGTTGTGGAAGACAACTCTATAAGGGGGGATGCCTTTTTCTCATCCCGGGGCTGACCGTCAATCATAACATAGAGCTTATTAGATTTAGCCATTAAGGTATATACATATAACGCGCCTGATTTTTCCCGGAAGTCATTCAGTTCTTCCCTTAGCTTCCAATAGTCGTTGTTTTCTTTTGGGCTATGTATAAACTTCGAGTACCTCTCACGATCCATTTTTGAAGAAATATTGTCTGACAGATTCATGCTGAAATTTCGAATCGATGATTCTACCGATTTTTGTGTGCTGAAGTAAATCATGAGTATATTTCCTGCTAATACAATAAACATCCCGATTGTAAGCAAGACGGCAATTTTGCTGCTGAGCTTATTCATGTCTTCCTCCCATATGATTCCCTATTAAAGCGGTATTCCCTTATTTATCGGAATGATTGACTAATTTTTTAATGATTTAGCAGTAAATCACTAGTAGATTACCTTCCATTATTGATCATGGAAATAGCATGTGGAATTTTATGCAGGTTCAGATATTCATACTGGGGGTTCATCGATACCGCTGTTCTTCGTTTTTTTACACGTATCATCTGAATGGGAAAGAAAAAGGGAATTCCTCTTCTTCAGACAGTGATTGGGATTTCTTCGACTTAGGTGACGGAGGAGGAAACGACTGAATTCGATTTCCTTCTTAAAGTTTCTTCAATACGATAAAAGAACCAGCCTGTTTTTACGGGGCGGGTTCTTTTTTTATCTTGCTAGCATAGAAGTGTAACGTTAGAATATCAAATTCAGACAAAGAGACTTACAGAATCTATTAGCTGCCACAGCCGTACTCCTACCACTCTGCCAACTTCCCTAAATTTGTAATAGAAACTGAATGTCCTCTTTCCTTATTAGTAAGAAACTGCTATTATTCCCTTAAAAACATATCTTGCAGAGTTTGGTCTAATTTGCTCTTTGTCGTAGCGGCAAAGTTAATCTCTGCTGCGGATTTCAATCGCCTCTTTCAAATATTTTAATAGAACAACAAAATGTAAGTGCTTTCAATGTCCGGAGGCGAAGTCATGCTTTTTTCCCTGCGCAATCGATTATTTATCATATTTACTTGTTTGCTGACGATTCCGCTTATTGCGTTATCTTTCATTGTTCCAGGATGGTTTACTTCGATTATAGAAAAGCAGACAGAGGAATTAACGGTGGCAGCGCTTGACCAATATTCGCTTTATGCTAATTCGATTACTTCACAGGCTCAGGATTTAGGAAAGCAGGTACTTGTTAATGAGATGAGTCAGAAGTGGATCAAGATGGATGAATCCGTACCGGAGGAAAAAAAGCTGCTGCAAAAAAATCAGGTGAAGTCTTCTCTTTCCTCTATGATGATCAATAACTCGAATGGCCTTTCAGCAGCAGCCATTTTAAATGACGGGACAGGTACGTTAGGAAACTATCAAGCTTTAAATGAACTTGGGTGGTATCAGGAATATATTCTATCTGACCGCCGGTTTATTAAAAAGCATCAGGACCAGTTTCAGCCGTATCAAGGCCCGGTTACCAGTTATATTCTGCCTTTTTTCGACCTGAATACGTTCGTTTCATACGGGATTATTAAAGTAAACGTACCAGTTCCGCTGCTGGAGAATGCCTTGCAAAAAGTGAAAATCGGCAAAAACGGGCATGCCTATTTGCTCAATAAGCGCGGTGAGAACGTTTTAAGCGGGGAGATTCAAACCCCAAAGGCAGTGTTGGAAAGAAGTATGAAAGAGATGATCAAAAGGCCCGATAAAAAAGGGCTGGTTCAGCTGAAAAATCAGGGAGAAGACTACCTTGTTTACTATCAAAAGCTTTCGGTAGACGACTGGATTGCCGTTACAGAAGTAACAAGGTCTGATTTATTTTCGGAAATAAACGGTCTTCAGAGGAGTCTCCTCGTTACAAGTACGATTGTTTTCATGATCACCATCATTGCCTCATTTGTCCTGTCTTCCAATATCGCACGTCCTCTTGGCAAGCTTGCGGGCTCCATGCGCTTTCTGGAAAAGGGAGACTTCATCGGGGCTAAAAAATCGATGCCTGTGATTAAGTCCAGAAACACGGAAGTGGACTATTTAATCAAAGTAGTTCACCACAGCATGGATCAGCTGAAGTCCCTGATTGAACTGGAATATGAGACGAATATACGCAGGAAAGATGCGGAATACAAAGCGTTATTGCTTCAAATTAATCCTCATTTTTTAAATAATACGCTTGAAATCATAGGCGGGCTTGCTGCACAGGGGAAGACAAAGGAAGTCATCGATGTAAGCTATTATTTAGGGAGAATGATGAGGTACTCTCTCAACACGCAAAGCAATACAGTGAAATTAGCGGAAGAGATAAAGTATATCCGCAGCTACACAGATATTTTAAAACTGCGCTACGAGGATGCGATTTCTATACGGCTGGAAGAGGATCAGGAGTCAAAGGATCTCATGATCATCAAATTTGTTCTCCAGCCGCTAGTGGAAAATGCGGTAAAGTACAGCTTTCAGGAGAAAACATTTGCGGATATATTTATTCAATCAAAGGTAATAGAAAATCAGCTTTTTCTTGTCGTACAGGATAAAGGGATCGGGATGACCGAAGAAGAGATCCATGCATTGACGGGTGACGAGGCAAAAAGTGATACGGCACATGTGCTTTCAGGGAGCGGAGAAAGCATTGGCCTGCGCAATGTGCTGGGAAGGCTGAAATTATTTTATGGGAATCGCTTTTCCTTCTCCATCCAGTCCGTAAAGGGTGAAGGAACGGAAATTATGCTTGTGATCGATATAGACAGAGGTGATCGCGATGATTAAGGTCCTTATTACAGATGATGAAATCCAAGTTCGAAAAGGCTTGCGCATGAAGGTGCGGTGGGAGGATGAAGGATTTATCGTTGCCGGCGAGGCAGCCAATGGCCAAGAAGCACTCGATGTATTGAGAAGCATAGATATTGAGGTATTGATTACCGATATGAGGATGCCGCTGATGAACGGTCTGGAACTCGCAAGGGTATGCCAGGAGGAATTTCCGCATGTAAAGGTTGTCGTGTTGTCTGGATATTCGGACTATGAACTTGTCAGAGGCTCCATGAAAGAAGGCGTGAAGGATTATTTATTAAAGCCTGTAGCACCGGATGAACTTCTTGGTGTACTCCATAAAATAAAAGCGGAATTGAAGGAGGAGAGGAAGCGGCAGGCTGAATCCTCCATGATGCGTCAGCTCTTTCACTCTCAGCTTCAGGAAGTGCAGGAACAGTATCTTCTTTACCTTGTGAAGGAGGAAATTTACCATGTTGATCTGGCAGTCGCCAGGCTGCAGCAATTGAAATTGGAATACCTGGGGAAAGACACGGTAAGTTTTCAATTGCTATCTGCAGAAATAAGGGACGGTTCAAGGGACATAAAACAAATGAAGGATTTGTGGCTCCCTTTTCGTATGCTGTGCAAGGAAATCTCGGACTCCTTTGATGGAGTCTATACCTTCTATGACCCAAGCTATGCCATGATGATGCATTTCCTTATTCTTTCGGAGGAGGCAGAGTCAGATTTGGACCTTGCTGCTATGATCCAGGACCATGCAAAAAAATATCTGCATGTGGAAACGGTCGTCGGTGTTGGGAAGAGAATGAGGGGACTTGAGAATCTGAAAAAAGGCTATATATCGAGTCTGCTTGCATGGAGTCAGAGTGAGCTTCATTCCAATTCCCAGGTTGTTAACCTGGAATTATCAGCGGAACGTCCATGGGAGTTTTCTGCTGACTTGGAAAAGAAACTTCTGAATGCGATCGAAAGCTGCAGCTTAAAGGACTTTGAACGTTCCATAAAGGATGCACTGGATAGAGAAGAGGGGCAATCCGTTTTTTCCTTTTCTTTTTCTGCCAGCAGGGTTCTGTTCCTTCTGGAATCGCTTGCCGGAAAGTACGATTTGGAACTGACAGTCATCCGTTCGGCTGTCTGGAACTGCCAGCAGAGCATCTGGGAGTTTAATTCCCGGCGTAAGGTGATGGAACAGCTGCTCTTACTTGCAGAGGAGATTATTAATAAGATCAAGCTTACTCGTCTGTCCAATGGACGATTTATGATTGATTCTGTCAGGCAGTATGTAGATAAACACTACTCCAGTGAAATTTCGCTTACGATGCTTGCGGATCTGTTTCATATAAACAGTTCCTACCTCTCGGAAAAATTCAAACTGGATGCCGGACTGAATTTCAGCGATTATCTCGTAAAGCTGAGGATGGAAAAGGCCTCCTCGTTTTTGAAAGACAAGAAGCTTAAAATTATTGATGTGGCCAACCTGGTCGGATTTTCAAGCTCCGGCTATTTCAGCACTGTCTTTAAGAAGCACTTTGGATGCACGCCAGTCGAATTTAGAACCCAAATGGGCGAAAGCATCGAGCAGAAGAACGGAGGAAGAGGATGAAAAAATGGGCACCATTCCTTTTGCTTGCAGCCGTAATGATCGTGCTCTTTGTTTTTACCCCGTTCACTAAGCAGGAGCATGATAAAAAGAAAACAAATCTTTCCGGTAAAAAAGTACAGCTCATCTTTTGGAGAAACAACGGAAATGAATTGGAGAATGAAGCGTACAGAAAGCTGATTAAAGACTTTGAAAAAGCAAATCCGCACATATCCATTGATATGAAGCTTCTTCCCTACAGTGATTATGAAATCCGGCTAAGAACTGAACTTGCAACCGGAGACCCGCCAGATCTTATGGCGATTGACAGCCCTACTCTGGCACTGTACGCCAACACCGGTTCCCTGCTTTCGCTTGATTTCCATATGAAAACGGAAGGGGAGCTCGCTGATTATCCCCGGGCGGCTCTTGAAGGAATGAGCTACAAGGATAAAATTTATATCGTACCGATCACAGAATCGGGTATTGCTCTCTTTTACAATAAAAAACTGTTTGCGGCGAAAGGTATCCCGTTTCCTTCGGCAGACCCAGGGAAACCTATGACGTGGGAAGAAACAGCCCGGATTGCCAAACAGCTGACTGATGGTAAAAAAGGAATCATCGGGATCGACCCTGCGCAGGGATTTAGTGATGGTGAATCTGCCGCATACTTTAAGCTGCCGTTTCTCTGGCAGTTTGGAGGGGACGTTCTAAGTCCGGACGGGAAAACAGCGACCGGTTATATCGATTCTGAAGATTCACTGAAGGCACTGCAATTTTATCAGGATTTATATCATAAGGATCATGCAGCAGCAATGGAACTGCCGGCTGATGCCATTCTTTCAGGAAAACTTGGGATGTCAGTGCTCGGTTCATGGGCGGTTGGTGAAATCTTCAAAAACGAGGGGAATATAGGCGTTGCTCCATTGCCCAGAGCAAAGTACCAGGCGGTGCCGAACGGCGGCTGGGCGATCGGAATCTCTTCCAGAACGAAACATCAGGCAGAGGCCTGGACCTTTATCAAATATTTGACCAGTCGTGAAGGGGTAAAAAAATATGTCCAGATTACCGGGGATATACCGGTTCGGATGTCGGTAGCTAAAGACTTTCCGGATCTGAACACGTATCCGAAGAACATTTTTGTGTATCAAGCCCAAAACCACTCGAAAAACCGTCCGGTTACCCCCGCTTATCCTGTAATCAGCCAGTCCATTAAAGCGCTGTTTGAGGAGGTTGGCATTGGCCGCAGCAACGTACGCGATGCAGCCAGGGAAGCAGCCAGAAAGATAAATGATGGTTTGAAGGAAGTTAAGTAGAATAATCAAAAAAGGCCGTCCGGCAGGTGCTGGGCTGCCTTTTTTATGTGGTGCAGGCCCGTCCTCTTTTGTAAGCGGTTTCAATTGCCGATAATTTTAAACGATCCAATCTGAAAATCTTAAACTATCCCTTTTGAACTTTCTGATAAAGTAAATCCAGCAGGTCATTACAAAGAGAGGGGGGAAACGGTGGAACAGGTTTATCAAAAAAAACAGAATCAAACGGGCCATATGGAAACCGTGAAAGCCCGGAAAATCAATTCTACTCTAAAGTATATGAAGACCAACTATCAGCTTTATCTGCTGGTTTTGCCGGCGCTGATCTTATTAGTCATTTTTAAGTATATTCCAATGTATGGAGCGATCATTGCCTTCAAAGAATTCAACCCTTTAATGGGGATTATGGGGAGTCCTTGGATCGGTCTTGAAAATTTCCAGAAGTTTATGAGCACACCGGACTTTATGAACCTGATTACGAATACACTTCTGCTCAGTGCGTTCGGTCTGCTGTTCGGGTTTCCGGTACCCATTATCCTGGCCATCATGATCCAGCGTATTAAAAGGACAGCCATCAAGAAAAATGTTCAGCTCGTTTTGTACGCACCCAATTTTATCTCAGTAGTCGTAGTAGTCGGTATGGTTTTTATTTTCCTCTCGCCGGTCGGTCCGATCAATAAGCTGATTGTCTTCTTTGGCGGAGAAAGTCTTTCATTTATGACAGAACCGGGATACTTCCGGTCCATTTATATCATTAGCGATATCTGGCAGTTTGCGGGATGGGCTTCTGTCGTCTATTTAGCCGCATTATCCAATGTAAGCCAGGATTTGCTTGATGCAGCGAAGATTGATGGCGCCAATATTATTCAGCAGATTATCCATATTGAGCTTCCTGTGATTAAGCCCATCATGGTCATTCAATTTATCCTTGCCGCAGGAAACATCATGAGTATTGGTTTTGAGAAGGCTTACTTGCTGCAGACGTCTATGAATCTGCCGGCATCGGAAATCCTTCCAACGTATGTGTATAAAATTGGCTTGCAGATGGGGGATTACGGCTATTCAACCGCAATTGGCCTATTCAATGCCGTCATCAATGTCATTCTTCTTGTAAGCGTAAACAAAATTGTGAAGCGGCTTAACGAAGGAGAGGGTTTGTAAACGGAGAAGGGAGATCGCCCATGTTCAAGCATCACACGAAAACGGACAAAGGAATTCTTATAACCAATGGAATTGTGCTAACTCTTATCGTTCTGCTGGTGGTGACGCCGCTTCTCTATGTACTGATGGCCTCCTTTACGGATCCGGCCACCCTGCTTAACAGCGGTCTGACCCTGGATCCATCCAAATGGACGCTGCAGGGGTATGAGCGTATATTTCAAGACGGTTCCATTCTGACCGGGTTTCGAAATTCATTATTTTATTCTACTGCTTTCTCTATCCTGTCTGTAGCGGTCACACTTGGTGTAGCCTATCCGCTGTCCAGGCCGGACTTTGCAGGCAGAAAGATCATCATGACTCTATTTATCATTACGATGTTCTTTGGAGGCGGGTTAATCCCTACGTATCTTCTTGTTAAAAACTTAAACATGCTGGATACGGTTTGGGCCATTCTGCTGCCAGGGGCTGTCAATGTATGGAATATTATCCTTGCAAGGGCTTATTTTAAAGGGGTCCCAAGTGAGCTTCGGGAAGCAGCCGCAATGGATGGAACGTCTGAAATTCAGTATTTCTTTCGGATTCTGCTGCCGTTAAGCAAACCGATCATTGCCGTGCTTCTTTTATATCAGTTTGTAGGGCAGTGGAATTCTTACTTTGACGCCATGATTTACTTAAAGAGCGAAGACCTGCAGCCGCTTCAGATTGTCCTGAGGTCCATTCTTGTTCAGATGGAACCGAGACCCGGTATGATTCAGGATGCCCAAAACACTGCGGAGCTTCAGCAAATAGCGGAAATGGTTAAGTATTCAAGCATTATCATTTCAAGTCTGCCATTAATTTTAATTTATCCGTTCTTCCAAAAGTACTTCGAAAAAGGTGTCATGGTCGGATCCATTAAAGGATAATAACTGGAGGGAAAAAAATGAAGAAAAACAGACAATTGAAAGCTGTTTTTGCAGCGATGCTCGCCGCTTCACTGTTGGCGGCAGGATGCTCCAATTCAAAAAGCTCTACCGATGCAGCGGGAAAGAATTCATCGCCCAGCTATGAATTGAAAGATGTTTCATTTCCATTAGAGAAAAAGACCACCCTTAAATTTTTAACGCAGAGTTCACCAATCGCCCCTAAGGATCCAAATGACAAATTAATTTGGAAGAGGTATGAAGAAGATACAAACGTTCATATCGACTGGACAAATTATCCTTGGGAGCAGTTTGGGGATAAACGAAATCTTGAGCTGGCAAGCGGAGATCTTCCGGATGCAGTTTTTCATGCCGCTTTGGGAGATAACGATATCCTCCGCTACGCGAAGCAGGGAGTCATTGTGCCGGTGGATGAGTTAATTGAAAAGCATATGCCGAATTTCAAAAAAGTATTGGAGGCACGTCCGGAATACAAAAAGCTGATTACCGCTTCTGATGGCCATATTTATTCATTCCCGTGGATAGAGGAGCTTGGCAGCGGAAAAGAAGCCATACAGGCGCTCGATGATATCCCCTGGATCAATAAGAAGTGGCTGGATGAGCTGGGACTGAAGATGCCAACCACAACAAAAGAGCTGGAAGATGTGCTGGTTGCTTTTAAAGAAAAGAAACCGGAAGGCAGAAATGACATTATCCCGATGTCCTTTATGATTAATCATGGAGGAGAAGACCCTGCCATGCTATTAGGTGCTTTTGGATTAGGGGATAACTACGACCATTATGTCGTTTCAGAAGATAAAAAAGTCATGTATACGGCAGCACAGGAAGGGTATAAAGAGGGAATCAGCTGGCTTCATCAGCTTCAGAAACAGGGGCTGATTGATAAGGAAGCCTATACTCAAGACTGGAACACATATGTTGCAAAGGGGAAAAACGGCCGCTACGGAATGTATTTTACATGGGATCGCGCCAATATTTCCGGCAACAACGAGGACTATGTCCCGCTTCCTCCATTGAAAGGGCCAAACGGTGAAACCAATGTGGCCCGCACCAACGGCTATGGATTTGACCGTGGAAGAATGGTTATTACGAATGCCAACAAGAACCTTGAACTGACAGCTAAATGGGTTGACAAAGCCTATGAGCCGAGCCAGTCTGTGCAAAATAACTGGGGAACGTATGGAGATAAAAAACAGCAGAATATTTTTGAAAAGACTGCTGACGGCAATCTTAAGCACTTGCCGCTCGGGGATGCGTCACCATGGGATGTCAGACAAAAGACAAATGCCGACGGTCCGCTTGCCGTTTTAGACGAGTATTATGGTACGGTCTCAACAAAACCGGATGATGCGGCATGGAGACTTAAAATTCTGCATGAAACCTATGTTCCTCATATGAAAGCAACGTACAACTATCCGCCGATTTTATTAAATCAGGAGGATTTGAACGAGCTGACACAGCTGGAAACAGCGATTAAGCCTTTAGCAGAACGGAAGAAAGCAGAATGGATTCAAAAAGGCGGAATTGAAAAACAATGGGATGGCTATTTGAAGCAGCTAGAGAAAAGCGGGCTGTCTAAGCTCATCAACATTAAACAAAAAGCATTGGATGAGTACCATTCTGCAAACTGAAAAAAAGAAGCCGATCGGATACATAGATCGGCTTCTTTACTTTTTGACGAGTATAAAGTTTACAATGTCAGGGAATCTGTATAGGAAAATCTTAAAGGTTCCTGTGGATAGCAAAAATTCAACTATTGTAAATTTACTTTCTCCGAATTCAGGATCATATGCGTTGCTAACTACTCTGGATTTAAGCGGTTTCTTGCCTTTTGAACAGAAACCACCCTGCCCAGCCTCCATTGTGACATCAAACCCCCATCCCCTCATAAACTATCTTGAGGTGATCAAAATGCCCAGAGTGAAATACACAGATGCTGATGTTGCCTTGATGGCACGGATGATGAGGGCGGAGGCGGAAGGGGAAGGGCAGCAGGGGATGCTGTATGTGGGGAACGTCATTGTAAACCGTGTAAAAGCCACCTGCCTCGACTTTAAAGATGTGCGCACGGTCCGGCAGGTTATTTTTCAGGTGCAGGGCGGGAATTATTCATTTGAGGCGGTTCAGAAGGGAAATGTTTTTTATAACCGGGCGAGGTCGGTGGAAAAAAGACTGGCCAAAAAGAATTTGGATTATTGGCGGGATCATCCGGCCAAGTTTTCCCTGTGGTATTTTAACCCGTATGCCCCGTGTCCTCCAACGTGGTATGGCCAGCCGAAAGCGGGTCAATACAAGAACCACTGTTATTACGAACCGAAAGCGGGAACGTGTGCCAGTGTGTATGGCGGATAGCGGAGACGAGTTTGGCGCTGGGGCGCTGGTTCACAGATGAAAGGGCGTTTCAATAGTGGTTATCAGAAAAGCCTCTCCTCTCCGGAAGAGGCTTTTTCTATCGTTTCATACAGATTCCGGGTTATGGCTTTGGCTTACCAAATGTAAAGGCAGCGGTTTTTTAAGAAGAGTAAGTTCAGCCGTTCCCCTTCTCGAAATTCAGATCCCACGTCACTCCGAACGGATCGGTTACCTTTGCATATTTCGCTCCCCAGAACGTGTCCTGCAGCTCCATATGCACCGTTCCTTTTTCGCTTAGTTTTGAGTAGATGGTTTGAATTTCCTCTTCGCTTTCCAGTTCAAGAGCGAGGGTGATGTTGGAGCCAATTGTTACAGCGCGGTCTGAAGTGGCATCGGAGGCCATAAAAAATAGCGGGCCTTGTTTAAAGCGTGCATGAAGAATCATTTCGTCAGCTTCAGGGGGAGTGGGGAAATCTGCTTGTCCATAAGTTTGAACGTTTGTTATTTCTCCTCCAAACAATTCTTTGTAATAATCCAATGCTTCTTTTGCATTTCCGTTGAAAGTAAGGTAAGGTGTCGCTTGATGCTTCATGTTAAACACTCCTTTAAAATGGTTTCATCCTTCCATTCGTTCTTACTCGCCTTATTTCCTTCTTATCAATAAGAATATTTGTTCGGTTATTTTTCGACAAAATCACCGCTCAGCCTTGACTGGAAAAAGAATTACAACTACTATTATTTGTAAGCGATTACATATCATATAGTAGTACGGCAGTCTATTACTATATGAGGAGGCGTCCGCAATGGCCGATATGGTCAGAATTCTTTCCCCGTGCGGGATGCTTGGATACGGATTTCCTGCTGCTTCTTTTGTGAAGGGGCTTGAATACGGCGTGCATGGCATTGTGGTCGATGCGGGCTCAACCGATGCGGGTCCGCATAAACTGGGCGCCGGTGTATCTATTGTGAGCCGCCGGGCCGCCAAAAAGGACCTGGAGCTGCTCATCACCCAGGGTCTGCCAAGGAAAATCCCGATTGTCATCGGCTCTGCAGGAGGAGCGGGAGCAAAGCCGCATCTTGACTGGACCCTTTTGATCATTCATGAAATTTTATCCGAACACTTCTTATCCGCCAAAATTGCGATCATTCCAGCAGATATTCTTCAAGAAACCGTGATGAAGGCGAACCAGCTTCATCAAATTAAACCGCTCACACCAAACATTCCTGCCTTAGACGAAGAAACCATTCTTCAAACTCATTCCATTGTTGCCCAAATGGGGCACGAACCGATTTTAGAAGCATTAGAGAATGGTAGTGACATCATTGTATGCGGACGGGCCTATGATCCATCTCCCTTTGCAGCGATCGGACTTTTTCATGGAAAAGATCCCGGACTGAGCTATCATCTTGGAAAAATATTAGAATGCGGAGCCCTTTGCGCGGAGCCGGGAACAACAAAGGATTGCATTCTTGGAACGCTGACCCATGATTCCTTTACCGTACAGGCACTGAGCGAGAAACGAGCCTGCACGCCTGTCAGTGTGGCCGCGCACACCTTTTATGAAAAAGAACACCCGTATATTCTTCACGGTCCGGGTTTTACCCTCGATCTGGAGCATTGCTCGTTTGAGGAATTGGAGCCTGGCGTGGTAGAGGTGAAGAATAGCCGCTACCTCGAATCGGATCCGTACTTCATCAAGCTTGAAGGGGCAAAGGAGGCTGCGTACCGGACCTTTGTGCTGGCGGGGGTCCGCGATCCGCTCCTGCTTGAGCGTCTTGAAGAAGTAGAAGAACAGGTCAAGCTTCAGGCGGCCGAATACTATTCGGACATTGATGATGCCGATTATGATATCCGGTTTTACCATTACGGCAAAAATGGTGTACTCGGAGAAATGGAGACGGTCCCGTTTTCCGGACATGAGATTGGAGTCATGTTTGAAGTGCTCGCGAAAACCCAGGAGCTCGCAAGCAGTATATGTGCAACGGTAAGGTCTACGTTTTTGCACTTTGGCTACGAAAACCGGAAATCCACTGCAGGCAATCTGGCCTTTCCGTTCGCTCCAAGTGACATTGAATTTGGCCCTGTGTATGAGTTTTCGATTTATCACTTAATGGAGGCAAAAAGAGATTTCTTCACCGTCTATTATCAGGAGGTAACCGATGGCCTCTCTTTATGAACTGGCAAAAATCATCCGCAGTAAAAATTCAGGGCCTTTTGAACTGACGCTGGATATTCTGTTCGATTCAGCTGCCAGCTATGAAAAGGTCAAGCATTCAGGGAAAATCACACATCAGTCAATCTCCCGGCTTTATGGGGTAGAAGAGAATCAAATTCATCACCTGGTTTTCTTCGATCAGGCCCTCGGCATCAAAATCACGATGGCACGGACGGTGTCCTCCGGAACGATCGGAGACCGGGATGTGTACGGAGCCCAGCAGCACGCTCCGCTATTTTCTATTGAAATCTAAAACCAATCAAACTCTTATTCTCTGCCTGAAAAGGAGCTGGCTTTGCGATGCTGCAATCAAAGTGGAAATTGATCAAACAAGACTGGGTTCTTTACGCGATGCTTGTTCCGGCGCTTGTGTACTTCATTACCTTTCATATCGTTCCGCTGATTGGGATGAAGCTTGCGTTCCAGGATTACCGGATCCTCGGAAATCACGAATGGGTGGGGCTGAAGCATTTTAACGTGCTCTTCAGCTCCCCGGCTTTTTTTACCGTTTTGAAAAACACGGTCATCATCAGTGCGATGAAAATGCTTTTCTTTTTTCCGGTCCCGATTCTTTTATCGATTTTAATCAATGAAGTCCAGCATGGCCGATTTCGAAATTCGGTTCAGTCAATCATTTATCTGCCTCATTTCCTTTCATGGGTCGTGATCGCCGGAATTTGGATAAGCCTTCTGAACCCGGAAGACGGAGGACTCAATCTGATCCGGAATTTTTTTCAGCTTCCGTCGGTTGATTATATGACAAGTAAGGACCACATCCGCTGGGTGCTCGTCTTTTCGGAAATCTGGCGCAGCGCCGGCTGGGATTCGATTATTTACCTGGCTGCGATTATGAAAATCAGTCCGGCTTTGTATGAAGCGGCGCGGATTGATGGGGCTTCGAATCTCCAGCAGCTCCGGTACATTACAATCCCTGAGCTTTCCGGGACGATCATCACCGTTTTTATCCTGAATCTCGGTTTCTTCATGAACGCGGGATTCGATCAGGTGTTCAATTTAATGAACAACTCGGTCATTTCCGTGATTGATATATTGGACACGTATGTATACAGGATCGGACTTGTGAATGGACAGTATTCGTATGCAACGGCTGCGAGTTTATTTAAAGGGGTCATCGGAACGGTGCTGATCCTTGGAACTCATTTTATTTCGAAGCGGCTTACGGGAAGAGGGGTGTGGTAACCGTGAAAAAGCTAACGCCTTTTTCCGCTCTCGTTTATGTCCTGTTGATTTTGCTTTCGGTTTCGGTGCTCATCCCGATCCTGAATCTGCTTGCGATGTCTTTTTCCGACCCTTTAAAGGTACAGGCACTCGGAGGACTTGATATTTTGCCAAAGGGCTTTTCTTTGATTAACTATCAGGTGCTCTTTTCCAATCCGCTCATTGTCCGGAGTATTTTTAATACGATTTTCCTGACCGTTGCCGGAACCGCCCTGAACCTCTTTTTAACAGCCATGGCCGCATACGTTCTGTCGAGAACCTACTTCGTCGGCAAAAAAGTGGTCCTCGTTCTGCTCATTATCATTATGGTATTTGAACCCGGCCTGATTCCTGAGTATTTGCTCGTAAAGGACCTTGGCCTGCTCAATACATACATGTCGCTTATTTTCTATAAGGCGATCAATGTGTACTATCTGTTCATTCTCATCCGCTTTTTTCAGGACGTGCCTGACAGCATTCTCGAAGCAGCCAGAATCGATGGGGCCGGACATTTTCGTATTTTTACGAGAATCATGCTGCCGCTGTCGAAGCCGGGACTTGCGACACTTGGTCTCTTTTACGCGGTCTACCACTGGAATGAATATTTCCGGGCGACGATTTATATCACCGATCCGAATAAGTGGCCGCTCCAGGTGGTCCTTAGGCAGTTTGTCGTTCAAAAGGACAACGCCTCTCTGATTGGAGCTCAAAATGTCCTCTCCTACGACAAAATCGCGAGCCTGGATTTCTCCTCTCTCCAGGCCGGGATGATCATCGTATCCATGGTGCCGATCCTGATTCTCTATCCGCTCATTTTGAAGTTTTACGCAAAAGGAGCATTTGAAGGAGGTGTGAAGGATTAAGCCGTGCATGTAAAACCATTTCAAGGGGGTATAGGGATGAAAAAACTAGCAGGTTTGTTTGCAGCCGCTGCGCTCATTTTTACAATGGCTGCGTGCTCAAATGATCAGACTTCAACGACCGAAAGCAAGGCAGGCACCATCAAGCTTGTCCTGAAAGACGAAGATCCTTCCAATCCGGCAACAAAGAAATATTTCAGCAATCTGGAAAAGGCTTTGAAAAAGGATGAGAAATTGGATGTGAAATTTGAGCTTGTTCAAATGCCGCAGGGGAACTATGCGGAAAAGCTGAACCTGCTTTTATACAGCGGCGATATTCCCGACATGATTTATTTCCAGGGAGGCGACCAGCAGATTGCGGAGCAGGACCTGCTTGAGGATCTGACCCCTTATCTCGAAAAATCAAAGAACCTAAAATCGATCATGGAGCCATACAATGAAAAGAGGATGAAAAACTATCCTTATCTGCTGTGGATCAAGCCCCTTGATTTAAAGACACCGGTCATCCGCAGCGACTGGTTCAATCAGCTTTCTTCTTCTAAAACGCTGATGGCTGATCCATCACCTGAACAGTACAAAGCGTTCTTCAAGGAACTCGTTGAAAAAGCACCCGGCGGAGGAAAGCCGAAAAATGCGATTACGGTGGCAGGGGATATTACGGAGCTCGATTCCATTTTTAATATGGCATTCGGAATCAATCAGACGTGGCTGAAAAAAGGCGACGGAACATACGAATACGCCAAGGTTTCAGAGAAGGAGAAAGCAAAGCTTGCGTATTACAGCGAGCTGTATAAAGAAGGGCTGCTTGACAAGCAGTTTGCGACAAAGCAATGGGATACGAAGGAAAAAGCTTTCTATGACGGCGAATCCGGAGTCATCGTTGGAACAAACGGAAAAGTCATTGATATTTATAACGGGAAAATGACACAGGTGAACGGCAAAGAGGCGGAATTGACCGTGCTTCCTCCTGCGAAGGGCGAGTTCCAGGGGTATGGGGCGACCGATATTTCGAAGGAATCCCGCGGTATTGCGATTTCCTCCCAGTCCAAGAACAAGGAGCTTGCCTTCAAAGTGCTCGACTATCTTGCCAGTCCGAAGGGACAGATGCTGGACCGGATTGGGTTTGAAAACGAACACTATAAGATCGTGGACAATCAGATTGAGCTGACAGATAAATATTACAGTGAATGGTATGCCCGTTTCTGGGAGCCGGCTGAATTTAAAACAGAGAAACCGCTGAAAACCCCGCTTTTATCCAAGCCTGCAGAAGAATCTGCGAAAATGGTGCAGCAGTATTACAGCGAGGATAACAAAGTGATGCTGGATGAAGAAACGGCAGCGAAGTGGGATGCAACGGAAAATCTGTATAAAGAATTCTCAAGCGATGTCATTACCGGAAAACGGCCAATCAGTGATTTTGACCAGTTTGTCGAGGAGTGGAAAAAAGCAGGCGGAGAAGAAATCACAAAAACAGTGAGCGAAAAACTGAAGTAAGGAGCCGGGTACATGATTCCATTTCAGGAACGCGTGAGAGGCGTTGTGTTTGGCGCCGCGCTTGGGGATGCCCTTGGAGCTGTGGTGGAAAAGCTCAGTTACGAACAGATCAGGGACATGTATCAGCGGGTTGAATCCCTAAAGACAGAATGGTATAAGCCGGAGGAAGAAAGACAGGGAAAACAGCGCGGGCACGGGATTGTCACGGATGATACGCTGATGATGTGCGCCTTGATCCGGGTCTATCTGCAGGAACAGAGACATTTGGATGCGTATGATTTAAGCGACGGATTTCTTCGTGAGATCGCTTTCCGGAAAACGTATATCCCCGAATTTGGCAGAGAGGCACTCTTAATCGAGCGCCTCTTTTACCCGGAAAAAACCCTCTTTACCCGCCACGCGCTCGCGAACTGCGAGCCGAGGGAGGGCGGAATCGGCAATATGGTCAACTGCGGGGCTGCGATGTATATCGCCCCTGTCGGAATCGTCAATGCCGGCGATCCAAAAGGGGCCTATGATGAAGCGATCCTTTTTGCTCTCGGCCATCAGTGCAGCTATGGGCTTGAGGCCGCGGGGGTATTGGCAGCCTGTGTCGCGAAGGCGTTTGAAGAAGGAGCTACAGTGGAGAGCGTTGTTGAAACGGCGATCCTTCTCGCAAAGGACGGGACAAAGCAGGCGATTGCCGCGGTTACCGGGGAGGCGAAGCGGCTGAAACAATGCGGGGCGGGGATGGACGAAATTGTTTCGTGCCTCCAGCAGGCAATGAAGCCTTTTTCACCCATGGGCGATGATGTGCACCGAAGCGAGAACAAATTAGGGGTTCCTTCCAATCACTACACCCCCAGCCGTCTTTTTTCGATTGAAGAGCTTCCGATGGCACTTGCGTTTATCATCCTGAATGACGGGGCTTTTTACCCTTCGATGTATGACGGGATTAATTCCGGCCGGGATACGGATTCAATCGGTGTCATGATTGGTGTCATACTCGGGGCGATGCATGGAGACCGCGTCATTCGCGGGGAAGATCGGAGTTTGCTGGAGCGGGCAAATCAGCTTCAATTATCAATCTTATCCGAAAGGTTTTGCGAAACAGCAAAAAAAATAATCTCGAAAGACCTCGAGCTGCATACCTATAGAAAGAAGTACCTGACCTAGTAAAAGGGAGGGGTAGGGTTGCAGACAGAGGAATACCTCCAAAAAGTGTACGCAGGTTTTCTCGGGATGAATATCGGAATCCGTCTTGGAGCGCCGGTTGAGCCGAGGGAATGGACATATGAAAGAATCCGGGACGTATACGGGAATATTAAAGGCTATATCAAAGACTACAGCGTGTTTTCAGCGGATGACGATGCCAATGGACCGGTGTTTTTTATAAGGGCATTACTCGATGATGCCATCAATCGCGAGCTTGAGCCGCAGGATGTCGGAAGGGCGTGGCTGAATTACTGCCGGGAAGGGATCGGCATGCTTTGGTGGGGCGGGGAAGCTTACAGCACGGAGCACCGGGCGTATTCGAATTTGACAAAAGGAATCGATGCCCCGCGCTCCGGCTCTGCTGAAGAAAACGGAATCGTGCTTGCGGAGCAGATTGGCGGCCAGATTTTTATCGATACATGGGGGCTGATATTTCCGGGCAATCCTGGAAAAGCAGCGGACTATGCGGAGAAAGCGGCCAGTGTGTCTCATGACCGGAACGGGCTGCATGGAGCCAGATTCATGGCAGCCTGTATTGCCCAGGCCTTTTCAGCAGGAAGCATAGACGAAATTCTATCCGCGGGACTGCTGGAAATTCCTCCAGATTCTGAATATGCAAGACTGGTCCGTTCCATCTTGTCTTTTCATCATAAAAATCCTGATGATTTCCGTCTTGGATACCATTATGTAGAGGAAACATGGGGGTACCATAAATATCCGGGTGAATGCCATATAATCCCGAATGCAGGAGTATGCGTTCTCTCGCTTCTGTACGGAAAAGGGCGGCTCGACCGAACGGTTGAAATCGCCGTTATGTGCGGGTGGGACACGGATTGCAATGCAGGGAATGTCGGAACCATCTGCGGCGTGTTCAGCGGTCTTCAAAACATCCCGCTTCATTACCGCACCCCTATTAACGATACCATCGTAACGTCCAGCGTCGCCGGATACTTGAACATTCTCGACATTCCGACGTTTGTCAAAGAACTGGCTTTGCTGAAATTCCAGGTGGAAAGAAAAGAACCGCCGGAATGGCTGGAAAGCTCGCTGAAAAACGGAGAGGTCTATTTAGATTTTGCTCTGCCGGGCTCTACCCATGGGTTTCGGACCAATCATCCGTTTAAAACCATTTTGAGGCCTGCAAAGGAAAAAGGGTTTCGAAAGCCGGGCTCGCTTGAGGTCCTTTTTGACCGGTTCACCGCAGGAGACAGCAGCCGTGTGTTTTGGAAGCCGTTTTACCGGAGAGCGGAATTCAACGATGAAAAATACAAGCCTGTTTTTTCGCCGAAAGCGTACAGCGGCCAAACCGTTTCAGCTAAAATTTTCCTCGATCAGTGGCGCGGTGAAAAAATGCTTTTTACTCCATATGTAAGGGACACTTGGAGCAAAGAAATACTGGAGCTTGAAACGGTGGAGCTTGATAATCAATCGTGGAATTCAGTCGAGTTTCAGATTCCTGATACAAACGGTTCTCTCATTGACGAAATTGGCTATCGAATCAGCAGCCATTCTCCTTCTTATAACAGAGCGTTCGGCAAACTGTTTATTGATGATTTCCGCATATACGGGAAAGCGGACTATACGATCGATTTCTCCAAACAATCCGAGGAATTCCAATCCGTTACTCCGTTCGCGCATCATAAGGGGAAATGGCGCCTGGACGGTAATCGCCTACACTATGAAACCATGGAAAACTGCTCTTCCTATTCAGGCAACTACTACGCTTCCAACTATAACGTTTCCGCATATATCGAACCAAAAGAAGGCGGGAGCCATCTTCTCCTTTTCCGGGCAAAAGGAATTAAACGTCACTATTTAGCCGGGTTTGACGGAGAAGGATACGTATCGTTTATTCGAAATGACTTCGGCTATCAGAAGCTGAAAACGGTTCCTTTTTCCTGGGAGCTCGGAAAAGAATATCACGTGAAAATAGAATGCAGAGACTCACGTTTTATTTTTTTGATTGATGATGAAAAAGTGATGGAGATCGAAGACGACCGTTTTCCATACGGGATGTATGGAGCCGGCTGTCTGGAAAAAGGCGCTGGATGCATTCGGGGCTTTCGATTTCAGCAGCTGTAAGCGTCCGCTTTTGCGGATGCTTTTTCATGTTTCTTAGCTGGGATAAAATGGGTATAGGTCTTATGGGATAAAACTCTATTATCGCGGGTGAACGAAATGAGAAGAAAAGCAGCAATTTTATTTGCATTATACATGGAGGGCTGCACTTTCCAGATTGGGGATTCCTTTTCCGAGTTCTTTTGTATCTATGATTCTTTTCAGCAAAACTAGGTTCAACTTTGCCTTAGTGAATTAGGGGATTTTTTGGTTTTTATCAGTATAATTTACCTTTAAACTAGACCTTTAATTGTGAGAGTGATTTCCTTGAAACGAATTATATGTTCATAATATGGATAAATGCAAAACATTAATAACAACTTGGTCCTTAATAGGAAGCGAACGTAATGCCCTTACCCCTGAAATAGCTAGTAAACAAGAATTAAACTCAGATACCGGAGTGAATTTAATAAGAGCTTGAGAGGAGCTAAGGGATGCAGGAGACTAACAAGAAGGACATAATAAAAATTAAATGTAATAAGACCAATTTAATCTTTGGTCTAGCGGCAACAGCAGGTGCTTTTATTGTCTTTGGCACAATCTTTTTATTCGCGATTAAATTTACTTCTTTATATGATATTTTAGGGATTTTTGGCGGAGCGTTAGGAATGGCTTTTACGTTTTATATGTTTATTAACGCAGCACCCGGTCTATTTAGCAAAAACAGAGTGATATTTACGATCATACCTGGACCAGATGGAAGAATTGAGTCATCCAAACAATCTGTCCTTATTAAACATATTAAAGATTATAAAATAGCGCGAAGCGGAGTTACACCACGGGCACTTTTTTTTGAAGATTTAATTATCTTTACCTATGATAATAAGAAAGTAAAGTTGCCTACATATAATCTTCTAAACTATCAAGATTTAAACAACGATTTGAAAAAGTATCTTCTTCCTTATATGAGTCAAGAAGCGCAAACTCATTTTCAATCAAAGGTTAAAAACTTTCCTAGGCAAACTGAAAATATAAAGTGAAATTTTAGCTTAAATGAAGGACCTGCAAGTATTTAAGATTTTGGTAAAAAGAAAAAGATTAATTATTTATCTACTTATAGTTTTTCTTGAAATATACTACCTCTTAAAGCCAAAATCCTACTTTTTTTTGGTGAATAGAAAACCATCTTCATAAATTTAAAAGCATTATCACCAAATTATTCGGTGAAAGAATTATAACTTTTTGGAAGGAGGAGCTGAATGAATCGGCTAGGCACAATTATTGAAGTGAAGGCCAATCCCAGATTATCTAGAATAGGGTTAATCGTTACTATTTTGGTCATTCTAATTTGTATATGGTTTACGTATGACTCTCTATTCTCAGGCTCAAACTACCGTTTATTAGGATTCTTAGGTGGTGGAGCCGGGACATTTTTTGGTTTTTATTTTCTCATCCATTCAGCCCCGGTGTTTTTTCGGAAAGATAAGACCCTATTTGAAATTGTTCCGGGACCAGATGGAAGAATTCAATCAAAAGATAACTATGTGGAGATGAAAGATATTAAAGATGTCAGAATCCAGCATAAAGGGGTTAGTTTGCGGTCGTGGCTATATTACGACCTTGTTATATTCACCAAACAGAATAAAAAAATTAGGATTAAAACATATAACGTTCTTCATGAACAGGATTTTATGCCTTATAAAAGAGATTATATAACTCCTTTCATAAATTGATCGTAAAACTGAGTATAAAAAAGCAGCATTTAGATTATATAAGATGGGGTTATTTTATGAGGAAATTAAACCCTATAGCTACTGATGAAGATATGAAATTTGTTCCGGTTTTAGCAAAAAACTTTATTGTCCTATCATAGTGAATAAGGCAAATAATCTTAGTAGAGATGTTTATGAAAGAAAACGAATTGAAGAGGAGACAATCAGTTGGAAAATAGCTATAACGAACAGATTATACCTGTCAGGTCCCAATGGAGGCTTGTCATTTGGATGCTTATCGCATCTTTAGGAGTTTTTCTGTTTTGTATATGGATTATGATCGATGCTCTACAGTTTAATTCAAAATACAGTCTAATAGCTATTGTGGCTAGTTTAGCAGGAATTATATTTGGGCTTTACCTGTTTTTGCATGCTCTCCCTGGTTTTTTAAAAAAGGGCAGAGTGATGTTTGAAATTGTAACGGGATCAAATGGAAGAATTCAATCGAAAAAAAAGTGTGTGTTGTTAAAGGACATTAAGGATATCACAATTGATAGAAAGGGATTCACACCAAGAGCCATCTTTTTTGAAGACTTAATTATATACACCCAGCAAGATAAAGTGATTAAAATTCCCACCTATAACATGGTAAACGACGTAGTTGTTAGAAAGCAGATTAACGATTACATACTCCCATATATGTCTGAAAATGCTCAAAAAAGCTATAAAGCCAAGTTAAATAGCTTACTTGGCGAAGAGGCAAAATTTTAATAGTGGAAGTGTGTGAAGGGAGAAATGCTAGTTGGTCCATCCGATCATTACAGGACCCATAGAAGTGAAAGCTTTCCCAAGGCTAATAGGTTTATTCTTTTTTTCGTCAGTAGGAGTCTTTCTAATATGTTTATGGGTTTTTATTGATGGTCTCCAGTTTAATTCTACATACAGTATTGTAGGTATTGCTGCAGGACTTGCAGGCATGATTTTCGGAATTTACGTGTTTCTGCATAGTTCACCCGGAGTTTTTAAAAACAAAAGGGTTATTTTTGAAATCATTCCAGGACCAGAAAAAAATCAGTTGCCATAAAGGATATAAAGGATCTGGCTATCAAGCGGAGAGGAGTGTCTCTGAGGTCCATTTTTTATGAAGATTTAGTTATCTATACACATCAGGGCGAGGTTGTGCAGATGAAGACCTATAACTTGGTGAACGATTATCAATTCAATCAGCAAATCGAAGAATATATTCTTCCATACATGACCTCTGATGCTCAGACAGTATATAAGAGGAGATTCAATCAAATTTAAGGAAGCAGTGAAGCTTTTAATAACTATTGTATTTTATATGAACGCTGGAAATGAAAAAGAAAGTAGTTATGAAGACTTCGGTTTTTCAAGTACAACACCTTTTTCCAAACCTCCTACCATAGGAGGTTTTTTCTATTTCCCCTCAACAACTCCCCAAACTCTCCGATATAACCTGTAGATGAATAAATAGAGGAGTGTCCACCATGCCGGTGAATTCAATTTCAGCCCAAGCAATGCCTCGTATGCCAGAAACAGAAGCGGTAAAAGGTAATCCTGTACAAGCCATAGAGTCAGCCAATCAAGTGAAGGAATCAGCTCCGGTTTCAAAGGAAAAGCTTGAAAAAGTGGTTGCGAGCCTGAATGAATTTATGGCGCCTGCCAATACCCATACAGAGTTTGTCCTTCATGAAAAGCTGAATGAGTATTATGTGACGGTTGTGGACGATGTGACAAGAGAAATTGTTCGGGAAATTCCCAATAAAAAAGTGCTGGATATGTATGCAGCGATGACAGAATTCGTAGGTTTGTTTGTTGATAAAAAAAGCTAAACAAGGCGGTGAGCAAGAATGCCAATGAGAATCGGCGGTCTGGCAAGCGGGATGGATATTGATACGATGGTCAGCGATTTGATGAAAGCAGAGCGGATGGGCGTTGATAAGCTCAAGCAAAAGAAAACAACACTTGAGTGGCAGCGTGATAATTACCGCGACATGAATAAGCTGCTGAAAGAATTGGATGATATGCTCAGTCCCATTAACAAAAATTCGCTTACCCTTCAATCTACTTTCAATAAAAAGGCGGTCAGCAGTTCGAATGAGGCAGCGGTTAGTGCGAAAGCGATCAGTGCTTCTGCGAATTTTTCTTCTTCAATTGAAGTAACAGAGCTGGCGTCTTCTGCGTCCTGGAAAGGAGCACTGAACCCAGCCGTGCCAGCCGGAGCTAAAGAAATGGTCTTTAAAGTAACGGATCCAGGCTCTGCAGCTCCTAGAGAGGTCAAAATTTCTATTGCTGCCGGAGATACGATGGAGCAGGTATTATCTAAAATCAATTCTTCCACTCTAGGTGTTTCAGCCATGCAGGCAACTCTAAAAGGTGAGACACAGTCTAGAATCATTCTAACGAGCAGCAAGACAGGCGCCAGTGGGTCGATTGTTGCCGATAATGCTGATGCCAAGGCATTTATGACAAGTCTGGGATTTGCATTTGACGCTGCTAATCCTAATCCAAACACCCTTAAAAAAGACCAAACTGGTACTGATGCTACCGTAAAAGTGAACGGCTACGAAATGGTCCAGCCATCAAACACTTTTACCATAAATGGTGTAGAGTACAACGCGAAACAAAAGACAAACGGCATTCCGGTCAGCATCTCCAGCACAACCGATACTGATTCTATTGTGGAATCCGTCGTAAAATTCGTCGATAAATACAACGAAATCATCGGAAAAATCAACGGAGAAATCTCAGAGGACCGTTACAGATCCTATCAGCCTTTAACAGATACCGAGCGTGAGTCCCTGTCTGACAAACAGATAGAGCAATGGGAAGAAAAAGCCAAGAGCGGGCTGCTGAAGAATGATGCCATCCTTTCATCCGGTCTGAACAAATTGAGAAATGATTTTTATGCACCCGTCGGCGGAGCGATAAAAGACTATGCTCAGTTATCTGATATTGGGATCAAGACGACGTCCAACTATATGGAAAAAGGGAAACTCATCATCGATGAAACGAAGCTGCGCGAGAAAATTCAGGCGAATCCCAATGCTGTTTACGAACTGTTTAATGCTAAAGGAACAGCCCCTGAAACGATGGGGATCGCGGGGCGTCTGCGTGCTTCCATCAAAGATACGATTACGAAAGTTGAAACGAAGGCTGGTAACAGCTTGATGACCACGCAAAAGTTTTCCATCGGGAAAAGTCTTGATAGCGTGAGTACACAAATTGATCGTTTTGAGGACCGGCTCGTTCAAATTGAAGACCGCTACTGGCGCCAGTTCTCCGCTATGGAAACGGCTATCCAGCGGGCCAATGCACAATCAGCGCAGCTTGCCGGATTCGGCGGCGGCGGAAATTAATGAGGAGTGAAACCATTTGGCAGTAAATAATCCATACCAGGCTTATCAGCAAAATTCTGTGACCACTGCATCTCCCGGCGAACTGACGCTCATGCTGTACAACGGCTGTTTGAAGTTTATCAAGCAGGCAAGAACGGCTATGGAACAAAAGCAGATTGAAGCAAAAAACACAAGTCTTTTGAAGGCTCAGAAAATCATCCAGGAGCTTATGGTTACGTTAAATATGGAACTGGAAGTCTCTAAAAATATGATGTCTCTTTACGAATACATGAATCGCCGTTTAATGGAAGCGAACCTTGGAAATGACACAGCCATCCTGGACGAAGTAGAAGGCTATGTAACAGAGTTCCGCGACACATGGAAGCAGGTTATTCAGCTGAACCGCCAGGCACAGTTCAAACAGGGCGGATCTGCTTAATGAGTTCCGTTGCCGAGGTTCACACTCTTACCGGGCAGCTGCTGGGATTGCTCAGCAAGCCTATCGAGCAGGAGGAGCGGGATACCGTGATCGAGCTCATGGATAAGATGCTGAATGAAAGAGAAGCAGCCATCAGCAAGATGGAGCCTCCTTTCTCAAATGACGAGCAAAAACAGCTCCAGGAATTAAATGTCTGGAACAAACTAATCATTCAAAAAATGGTCATTGTCAAATCGGGCATTCAGCGCGATATGCACCAGCTGAGAAAAACGAAAGCCGGTGCTGACAAATACGTGAACCCCTACCAGTCTGTTCAGGCAGACGGGATGTTTTATGATAAGCGGAAATAAAGAAGGACTCTCTCCCGGAATATGGGGGAGAGTTTTTTTGTTGGGCTTTATGCACCTTTACGAATGTGCCTATTGAAGTTTTCTTGATTCTTTTATATTGGATTTAAATGGTTTTTTTATCCTGTGAAAACGGGAAAATCTGCACTGACTTGATTAGAATCATAAAGGAGTTTTATAAATGGCAGGATACAAAAAAAGCAAAAAGAAAGAAGAAAAGGATGATGGATGCTGCAGTGAAGGCTGTACTCAGCTAACGATGATTCCAATCCAGTTATTTATTTTACTGTATATGGGACTGGATCAATGGATCTTTTGAAGTTTATACATAGAAATGGGGAATCCATATGAGTGATCATTTTCAGGACCATGGGCCTTTCATAGAAGTAAAAACTAAATTATTTCTTATAATCTGGGGCTTACTGGCGACAATAGGGACATTTTTAGTCAGCCTTTTCCTCTTTTACCAGGGGCTTAAATTTGAATCCAGCTATGCACTCATTTATCTGGCAGTCAATGCCTTTTGGTTTGATCACCTTTTTGTGGGGAACTCCGGGTTTTTTCAGCAAAAGGAAAGCTATTCTTTTGATTAAAAAAGGAGAAACTCTCTCTTCAGCCGTTAAGAAAAACAAGACCGTCCTTATTCAGGACATTAAAGAAGTAAGATTGGACCGCCATTTCTATTCTTTTAGAGGCTTGATTTTTGAAGATCTTATCATTACAGCCAAGAAAGGAAAACGAATAAGAATCCCCACCTACAATTTGCTGGGGCCCGTGGTTTTTGATCAAATGGTCCGCAGCTATATTTTGCCTTACATGGATGAGAGTGACCGGGAAGTGTGGCTGAAAAACAATAAAGGGTTTCATTTTGCCGAATCGAATCAAGCACCTGATTGATAAGAGAAAAGGAGACCGAATGGATAAGAGCTATGTTAACTCAATGAAAAACTACCGGAATGAATTTAAAGGAGGAAAGGAGCCTGACAAAAACAAGAAAGAAAAAGACGGATGTTCCGATGGCTGTTTGGAGGGGTGTTCGGAAGGCTGCTGCAGCTTCAATGGGTGCATGCCGCTCATTATGATCCCTGTCCAGATAGCCGTACTGGGATATTTGCTCTTGGATAAAATAATCTAATCGCCAATGTGCTTCCACCTATTAACAATTACATACCCGAACCGATATAAAAAATAGTAAAAACGACCTATATCGAGGGTGGATAAATTGAACGCGTATGAGCGCTTTGAATTGTATCATTTTTATTATCATCTGCTGAACACCGTTCAAGAGGGGCTGGATTACGTTTTGGAAAGCTTTCAAAAGCTGGAACTGACAGAAGCAGAAAAAGTTTTTTCAGATATTATGAGGGCTTTTTATCATATTGACAGCTCGAATATACTCCTGATTGAAACGGTAGCAGAGGAGGATCCATTCCTTGCTGAAGAAGTCAGAAGGTTTGATGATGTCATTAATGAATTGGATCATCTGGAGTTCATGTATTTTCAGCCGCTGACGTATGAAACGTATCTCAAAGACCGTCTGGCTCCCGTATTTGTTTTATGGAAAGAGGGCATTCAAAGAAGATTGCAGCCGTATATTTTACAGTAGCCGCTTGGATGTCCAGGCGGTTTTTTCAGAGTCTGATTGGGGAGACGCGATAGTTGTCTGGAACGGTCGAAAAGTCGATATCATAAAATTTCGGTCGATTTATTTAAAAAATAGCCGATAAATTTCCATGCCAGCCAAATTAAATGATAAATGCCGGTAATACCGCAGAAAAAGGTCAAAATTCCCGACTATTCTGCATATTATTACAAATTTCACGAATCCTTCACACTATTTTTACGTTTGAGCAGGAATACTAGAGGGGAAAGTAGAAATAAGTTTACATATCCTTTACAAAGGAGGAGTTTTTAATGAGATACAATGTCAGAGGGGAAAACATTGAGGTAACTCCCGCTTTAAGAGATTACGTGGAGAAGAAGATTGGGAAGCTTGAAAGGTACTTTCAGGAGTCCGTGGATGCAGATGTCCATGTGAATCTAAGCTATTACAGCGATATGGAATCCAAAGTGGAGGTTACAATCCCAATGACGAATCTCGTCCTTCGCGGCGAAGAGCATAATGAGGATATGTACGCGGCGATCGATCTTGTGACGAACAAGCTGGAGCGCCAAATCAGAAAGCATAAAACAAAAGTGAACCGTAAATTCCGCGAGCAGGACTCGGCAAAATTAATGTTTGCGAATGGAAATCCTGTTGAAACACCGACCGCCGTTCAAACGCAGGAAGATGAAGAAGACAGCATGGAAGTCGTGAGAACGAAGCGTTTCACTTTAAAACCGATGGATAGCGAGGAAGCGATCCTTCAAATGAATATGCTGGGCCATAACTTTTTCGTTTTCACGAATGCAGAATCGAACCGGACAAATGTCGTGTACAAACGGAAAGATGGCAAATACGGCGTGATTGAGCCGAACGAATAAGAATGACATCAGGGGGCGCCGTTTAACGGTGCCTCTTTTTTATATAGTAAATTGGTATCTCATACCTTATACTGAAAAATAGATTGGAAAAATCTTATACGTCAAGTTTGTATGCTCTACCTTAAATGTATGATAGGTTAGTAGAGATGCAAAATAGAGGAGATGAAATCGTTGTATATCGTTCATTCCACATTTAATGTACCCGAGAATAAAGCAGATGAGGTCATTTCCATTTACAAAACGAGATCAAAAATGGTTGATCAATATGAAGGCTTCCGTTCTTTTCAGCTTCTCCAAAATGAGAAGAAAAAAGGCGAGCTTACCGTCCAGATTGAATGGGAAACGAAAGACCACTATATGAATTGGGTTCAAAGTGATGCGTTTAAGAAAGTCCATGAACATGAAAAGAACTATCCGGATCAGGAGCTTGCTGCCATTGTGCCGATTGTGAAGAAGTATGAGGTGGTGGCCACGTGACAGAGGAGCAGATTGATCAAGCGATTGAACATGTGGTTGCCGGGATATATAAGCAGTATCCGGAGCTTCTCGACCGATATGGTGAAAGAGGAAAGCAAAAGTGCCGGGAGGATAATGAGCATCACTTTAAGCATTTAGCGACAGCCTATGAAGCGGGGATGCCAAAGATTTTCACGGATTACGCTGTTTGGCTTAATAATGTTTTGACATCCCGCGGAATGAAGAGTGAGCACTTGATAGATAATTTTGAGCGGATTGCAGAGGCGATGAAATCCGTTGACGCTCCAGAAAAGGAAGTTTATATCGGATATCTGCGCGAAGCCAATCATATACTTGAAAACCAGTAAAGGGGGTATTCCCCCTTTTTATTCTTTTTATAGGAATTTAACCCATAACAGACTCCCCTCGTTAAGGACACTTTCTACCCCGAGAGATCCCCCATTTCATCTGTGAGCTGCTTTGTCAGCGAAAGTCCTACACGAGATCCTACGACATCCCGCCGATCTGAAAAATGGATCAAAAATCCGCTGCTGATCTTCTATTGAAATTCCAAACCCGGTATCTTTTACCGGGATTATAACGTCTCCGTTTTCTTTCCCAACCTACCCATCAATGCGGCCGTGATCCCGATTGTATTTGACTGCATTAGACTGCAGATTCAGCATGATTTGCTTTAAACAGACTTTGTTGGCTGTCAGGAATATTTCTTCTTATCCGTGAAGGCTTGTTTCAATTGTAATGTTTTTTGTTTTGGCAAAAGGCATGGGTCATCATCGGAAGAATTTGAGACTTTAGTTTGCCTGCATTTTCAGCTGCGGTTTTGAGAATGAAAATGATTTGTTTGATATCATGACAAAGGCTTTGCGTCTTTAAAGAAATAAAGATAATTTAGAATGGTAATCATCATTCTTTAATTTGGATAAATAAGCATTGTGTATACTCCAAAAAAAAATACCTGGTCTGTTTCATTTCTCGGAGTAATATGAGACTCACGGTTTAAATGGATTACGTAAGAGACTGGGAAAAATGAATGATTGAGCTTTTCATGAAGGGTTTTAATGCCCTCAAATGTTTCATAAACTTGGTTGAGTGTTGTTTCTTCTGATCCGCATAGGGCCGAATCGTCATTCACTTCATTTGCCTTTCTGTAAAAAATAGTAAGCAGAAGTTGTTTGCACGAAAAAAAACGGGCATTTCCCCTTTTTTAAAAGGTGTTCCTTTCAATAACAGGGTGTACTGAATGCAGAAGTGAACGTTACAGGAAGGGATATTCCGGGTAGAGATAAGGAGATAACAAAGGGGGCACGAACCGAATGAGTAAAATGCTGAACGCAGCCAGTACGGATACGCTGAATGTTACTTCTGAAATCGGAACATTAAGAACGGTTATGCTTCACCGGCCCGGAAGAGAAGTGGAGAACCTGACACCGGAGCTCTTACATAAATTGCTGTTTGATGATATCCCTTATTTGCCTGTTATTCAAGAGGAACATGATTTCTTTGCAGAAACTTTGAAGGATCAGGGGGTGGAGGTCCTTTATTTGGAGAAGCTTGTTGAAGAAGCGCTCCATTTCGGCAAGGCAAAAGAGAGTTTTATTGATCAGCTGCTAGAAGAAAGCAAATCAAATATAAATGGTGCAAGCGAGAGTCTAAAGGAATTTCTCCTTGATTTGCCGAATGGGCAGCTTGTGTCAAAAATCATGGCCGGAGTGAGGACGTCTGAAATTGATGAAGGGCGGAAGCGCCATCTTTATGAATTCATGACAGACCAATATCCTTTTTATCTCGATCCAATGCCAAATCTTTATTTTACAAGGGATCCGGCAGCTGTCATCGGAAACGGGCTGACGATTAACCGGATGCATGAGGGAGCAAGAAGGCGGGAATCCTTGTTTATGGAGTATATAATCCGCTACCATCCCCGTTTTGCATCGAAGGAAATACCGGTTTGGCTCGATCGGGACTATGACTTTCCGGTAGAAGGCGGCGATGAGCTCGTCCTCAGCAAAGATACGCTGGCCATCGGGGTCAGCGCAAGGACATCCGCAAGGGGGATTGAACGGTTAGCGGTCAATTTGTTTCAAAAACAGGACCATGTAAAAAAAGTAGTCGCAATCGAAATTCCGAAATCAAGGGCGTTCATGCATCTTGATACAGTGTTTACAATGGTCGATTATGATAAGTTCACCATTCACCCTGCGATTCAGGGGCCAACCGGTGATATGAATATATACATTCTTGAAAAGCACGATGAAGATCCGAAAAGGGTGCAAATCTCTACCCGCACAAACTTGATTGAAACACTTAAGGAAGTATTGGATCTCGATCATGTAACCCTCATTCCATGCGGGGGAGGAGATGCGATTGTTGCGGCAAGAGAACAGTGGAACGACGGCTCCAATACACTCGCGATCGCACCTGGTGTTGTAGTGACCTACAACAGGAATTATGTATCCAATCGGATTATGAGGGAGTATGGCATTGATGTCATCGAAATTCCAAGCTCTGAGCTCTCCAGGGGGAGAGGCGGTCCGCGCTGCATGAGCATGCCGATGGTGCGTGATCAATTATAAGGAAGAAGAAGTTGGCCCTGTGGGGTCAGCTTTTTTTTTTTGATTGCGGACTGTGCACTGACCCCCGGCACGTTCATGCAAAAGGGGGCAGAGGAGAAAAGGGGAAAAATCAGGCTGCACAAGGGCTGTCGTGAGAAGGGGACGGAGGTTTAGTCTGGCAGAGAAGTGGGGGTCAGTGCATTGCACTGACCCTCACTGCGGTGATGGATTGGGGGAAAGAGGAGCAGGTACTGAAAGCCTTGATGCAGATAGAATAAGCAGAAACAGGGACGGAGGTTTCGTACGGTAAAGAAACGGGGGTCAGTGCAAACTCAAATTCAAACTCACACTCCATCGAATTCCACGTTCTATTCCACCAAAGTATAACGGCAGCATACAAAAAAGCCTGCCTATTGGATGAATAGGGATAACCTATAAAGGTTCTGCAGCTTCCTGCCCGTTCAGGAGCTGAAATTTCTCATATAAATCTTGAGTAAAAAGTGAAGCGTTTTCCCTTCCAATTCTTTACTGATTCCCCCTTATCATGTTGTCCACAACCCTGAATAGTGTTAGAATTAACGATAGTTCTATGTGTTTTCAATTTTTGTAAGAAAACGGCTTGATATTTAACAGCAGAGGAGCGTTTTTAAATGCTTGGAATCTTGAATAAAGTGTTTGATCCAAATAAACGCACAGTAAACCGCTATGAAAAAATTGCGAACGAAATAGATGCGCTGGGGTCTCAGATGGAACAGCTATCAGATGAGGCGCTACAGGCGAAAACAACCGAATTTAAGCAGCGTATTGAAAAAGGAGAGTCTCTTGACCGTCTTCTTAATGAAGCTTTTGCTGTCGTACGCGAAGCTTCAAAACGCGTAACCGGGATGTATCCATTTAAAGTGCAGCTTATGGGGGGGATTGCCCTTCATGAAGGAAATATATCTGAAATGAAAACCGGGGAAGGGAAAACTCTTACTTCTACTATGCCGGTTTATTTAAATGCATTATCAGGAGAAGGCGTGCACGTTGTTACAGTCAATGAATATTTGGCCAGCCGTGACGCAGTGGAAATGGGGAAAATCTTTGAATTCTTAGGCTTGACTGTAGGGTTAAACCTGAATCAGCTGACGAAGGAAGAAAAGCGGGCTGCCTATGCCGCTGATATCACATACTCCACCAATAATGAGCTCGGATTCGATTACTTGCGCGACAACATGGTGCTGTATAAGGAAGAAATGGTTCAGCGCCCGCTAAACTATGCCATCATTGATGAGGTGGATTCCATTCTTGTCGATGAAGCGCGTACGCCGCTGATCATATCCGGACAAGCTGCTAAATCAACAAAACTTTACATGCAGGCCAATGCGTTTGTCCGCATGCTGAAAATAGAAGATGACTACACATTTGATGTAAAAACCAAGGGCGTTCAGCTGACTGAGGACGGAATTACGAAGGCTGAAAAAGCATTTGGCATCGAAAACCTTTTTGATATTTCTCACGTGACACTGAATCATCATATCAATCAGGCACTTAAAGCCCATGTGGTCATGCAGAACGATGTCGATTATGTCGTTCAGGACGGAGAAGTCGTCATTGTTGATTCCTTCACTGGCCGTCTTATGAAAGGCCGCCGCTACAGTGAAGGCCTTCATCAGGCGATTGAAGCCAAAGAAGGTCTGGAAATCCAGAATGAAAGCATGACGCTTGCAACGATTACGTTCCAAAACTATTTCCGTATGTATAAGAAGCTTTCCGGTATGACGGGTACAGCCAAAACCGAGGAAGAGGAATTCCGCAACATTTACAATATGCATGTTGTGGCCATTCCGACAAACCGTGAAATCCAGCGTGATGACCGCGCGGACCTTGTTTACCGCTCCATGCAGGGGAAATTCCTTGCTGTTGTAGAAGAAGTAGCACAGCGCCATGCTGTCGGACAGCCTGTGCTGGTTGGTACAGTGGCGGTTGAAACGTCTGAGCTGATCTCCCAGCTTTTAAAGAAAAAAGGTGTGCCTCACAGTGTGCTGAATGCGAAAAACCATGCGAGTGAAGCCGAAATCATTGAACTTGCCGGACAAAAAGGCGCCGTGACAATTGCTACAAACATGGCAGGACGCGGTACTGATATTAAACTCGGCGAAGGTGTAAAGGATTTGGGCGGTTTGGCTGTAGTGGGTACAGAGCGCCATGAATCACGCCGGATCGATAACCAGCTTCGCGGACGTTCCGGACGTCAGGGAGATCCGGGTATCACTCAATTCTATCTATCCATGGAAGATGAATTGATGCGCCGCTTCGGTTCTGAAAATATGATGAATATGATGGATCGTCTTGGAATGGATGATACGCAGCCGATTCAGAGCAAAATGGTTTCGCGTGCTGTTGAATCCGCTCAGAAACGGGTAGAGGGGAACAACTTCGACGCCCGTAAGCAGCTTCTGCAATATGATGACGTTCTGCGTCAGCAGCGTGAAGTCATCTACAAGCAGCGTTTTGATGTCCTTGATTCCGATAACCTTCGTGGAATCGTTGAAGACATGATTAAATCAACGGTTCAGCGTACGGTTGCTCTTTATACTCCTCCTGAAGTAGTAGAAGAAGAGTGGGACTTTGAGGGACTTGTTGAATTTGTAAATGGAAACTTCCTTGATGAAGGAGTACTTGAACTGAATGAAGTCCGCGGCAAGGATACAGAAGAAATTGAGGAAGTGATTCTTGCTAAAACGTCTGAGAAATATGACCGAAAAGAAGAAGACTTCGGCTCTGAGCAAATGCGCGAGTTTGAGAAAGTTATCGTTCTTCGGGCAGTAGATTCCAAGTGGATGGACCACATCGATGCAATGGACCACCTCCGCCAGGGAATCCACCTTCGTGCCTACGGTCAAAACGATCCTCTCCGCGAGTATCAAATGGAAGGATTTGCGATGTTTGAGGCGATGATTGCTTCGATTGAAGAAGATGTAGCGAAATATATAATGAAAGCAGAAATCCGCAACAACCTTGAGCGTGAAGAAGTGGCAAAAGGCCAGACTGCCGTTCATCCTAAAGAAGGCGACGAAGCGCCTAAGAAAAAACCTGCACGCAAAGTCGTGGAAATTGGACGCAATGAAATGTGCGACTGCGGAAGCGGGAAGAAATATAAAAACTGCTGCGGGAAATAATGAACGTCTTTTATGAGAAAATTTTAAAGCAATGGACTGTCTAAAAAGTCCTGATTACAGAGAATATTGAAATGGAAAACCTCCGCTAAGCCGGGGGTTTTTTGTGTCTAAAGGGATGCTTAGCGAATGGTAAAAACACAGAGCTTAGCTTAAAGGGCTTACTGGAAATCCCCTCTTGAACAGGGCTGCGATTTGATGTATGTGTGCCGGCAATTGGCAAAAGCTACAATTATGTTGTATACTAAATGTTTTACGAAATTTCTCGAATATGCTTGAAAAAGAATAGATTTTGGCGATAAAAATGTGTAAAACGAACGAAGAAAGGATAATGTGAAAGTGGAACAGCATGCCGTACTGCCGATGAAGCAAAGGGCAAACCGCTGGAGAAGAGCGGCCTTTGTGGGATCGGGTTTAGGACTAGTTGCAGCGAACGCGTTTTATGGATTGAGTTCATATATTATTTGGAGAGCGATGCATCCTCCAAAAATTGCTTTGAAGAAACATCCTGCTCATTTTGGAATTCAAACGGAGGAAGTGCATTTCAAAAGTTCGGACGGGCTTTCTCTTAGAGGCTGGTGGATGCCGGTTGAGAACAGCAGCAAGGCTGTCGTGTTTTCCCATGCATACGGACTTAACCGCTACAATATGCCGTTTCCGATTTTTGATCTTGTAAAAGTATTTCAGTCACAGGGCTACAGCGTCCTGATGTATGATTTCAGAAATGCAGGAGAATCAGACGGAAACGAAACGACGATTGCGTTAAAGGAACAGCTTGATTTAAATGGAGCGATTGAATTTGTTAAGCATGAGAAAAGCATGGATCACATCATCTTAATCGGATGGTCCATGGGGGCAAGCACTTCCCTTCTTGCAGGCTGCCGGCATGACGACGTAAAGGGGATTATTGCGGACAGCCCGTTTGCAAGCCTTGACTCTTATGTACTGGACTCCTTTGAATACTGGACGAAGCTTCCGCGTTTTATCGGGAGAGTGTCTTCCTATGTGACCAAGCTTAACTTCCTCGGATTTAAACCTCATTTAGTGAAACCCATCGAGGTAGTTAAAAAAGCAGAAGGAAAAAAGATCATGATTGTCCACGCAAAAAATGATCCGGCGATTTCCTGTACGGAAAGCGAAAGAATGAAGCGAATGAACAGTGACATTGATCTGTGGCAGCCTGAAATGGGCGGCCATATTGAAGCATATAGATTAAATAAGCAGGAGTATGAAGACAGAGTGGTTGCCTTTCTAAAGGAGTTATAAATGGAATGGAATGCCGGCTGGACTTTTTGCCCCCTGTGGTTTATGTTTAACAGTAGCTTAAAAACTTACCCGAGGTGACTGAAATGGATTTAGTAGAAATTCGTCAGGAATTAGATAAAACAGCTAAGAGATTAGCGGCTTTTAGGGGGTCTCTTTGACCTCGATACAAAGGAAGCGCGCATTCAGGAATTAGATGAGGAAATGGCTCATCCTTCTTTCTGGAATGATCAAAATGCCGCACAAGTGGTGATTAATGAAGCAAAAGGCTTGAAGGATGTAGTCAATCAGTTTCAGGAGATGAGTGAGTCTTACGAAAATCTGCAGCTCACGCTGGAGCTTCTAAAAGAAGAACCGGATGATGAACTTCAGGATGAACTCGTATCTGAACTGAAAGGTCTTACTGGGCAAATGAATGATTTTGAACTTCAATTGCTGCTGAGCGAGCCTTACGATAAAAGCAATGCCATCCTTGAACTGCATCCAGGTGCAGGCGGAACCGAATCACAGGACTGGGGATCGATGCTTCTTCGCATGTATACCCGCTGGGCGGAGAAAAAAGGCTTTAAGGTAGAAACAATGGATTACCTTCCTGGTGATGAAGCCGGAATTAAATCCGTTACACTGCTGATCAAAGGCCACAATGCCTATGGATACCTGAAAGCAGAAAAAGGAGTACACCGTCTTGTCCGTATTTCTCCATTTGATTCGTCAGGACGCCGTCATACGTCATTCGTGTCATGTGAAATCATGCCTGAATTCAATGAAGAGATTGAAATTGAGATCCGTACAGAAGATCTTAAAATTGATACGTACCGTGCCAGCGGAGCCGGGGGACAGCATATTAATACGACGGATTCAGCCGTCCGTATTACCCATCTTCCAACGGGAGTGGTTGTTTCCTGCCAAACGGAACGATCCCAAATCAAAAACCGCGAGCATGCGATGAAAATGCTGAAAGCGAAGCTCTATCAGAAGAAGATTGAAGAGCAGGAAGCCCAGCTGGCTGAAATCCGCGGAGAACAAAAGGATATTGGCTGGGGAAGCCAAATCCGTTCTTATGTATTCCATCCATACTCTATGGTAAAAGACCACAGAACGAGTACAGAGATTGGAAATGTCCATGCGGTCATGGACGGCGAGCTGGATCCGTTTATTGACTCTTATTTGCGCTCTAAACTTTAAACAGGTAAAAAACACCCTTGCAGGGGTGTTTTTTTGTTTCTGATTGGAAAACAAAGGGAATATATCCGGAGGTTTTGCTTCTTAAAAAGAAAGGGAGGGCTGACAATGGGCTGCATAACAAAACCGCTTGCTTCGATTGGAATGGGGTTTATTGCTTTATTTGGAGGGGCGTCTATTTTTCAGGCGGATGAATGGCAGATGTTTTTAATGGGAGCTGCTCTGCTTTTGTTTGGCGTTGGCATGCTATTGATTATTTGGAGTGATTCAAAGGCAGGCGATTGGGGATGGGCATTATTTACTGCGAGTATTGCAGCCGGAGGAACGGTAGCAGCCTCAGAGGCGTTTAAACAGGACGAATGGGCAGCCGGAATATTCATCGGAGTGATTGCACTTATTGCAGCGATCATCATCATTGTGCTGATCAGGGGGAAATTCACCCAAAATACATAAAGGTTTGGCTGTCTGAATCATGAGCATGTTTTTATTCGCAAGAATGATGGGTATAAAAATAAAAAAGGCAGACAAGCAGGGGGTGGAAAGAATGAAATCTGCAGTTAAAGCCATTTTGTCGGTTCTCTTATTCTTTGGCTTTTTATATGGAACGGCAGGTATCTTCATGGCTGAAAATCCGGAACAATCCTCTTATTCACTAGCTATTGCATTCGGGTGCGGCGGCTTGCTGTTTATGATTTGGGCTAAAAGAACGATTTATCTATGGGGAATAACCTGTTTGGCCCTCAGCGGGACGCTGGTGTTCAGTGTGATTGTCTACAGGTCCTTCAGGGATGCTGAATGGGCAATGGGAATCGGATTTTTGTGTCTGGATGCCGGTATGCTGATTCTTGGGCTTTTCACCTTGTTTGCCAGCTTAACGGGAAAGGCACCGAAAAAAATATAGAGATGGACAAGCCGGGAAACCGGCTTTTTTATTTTGTGTGGAAGAGCGGATAAATACCCGTTACGCAGGACATACTACACCAGCACTTTACCCCTTTACCACGTTATTTAAGCTTCGTTTACACTGCCGGGTTCCGGTGCTATACTCTTGTCTGGTTAAGTATTCCAATGGAGGGAAATAGACGATGAAACAGCGAAGGCAGTCATTTACTCAGCATCCAATCGCCGCAAAAGTTTTAGAATACATGTACATTCTTGCAGGCTCTGCCATAGTGGCACTTGCATTTAATCTTTTTCTGCTTCCGAACCGGGTTGCTTCAGGAGGTGTGAGCGGAATCAGTACGATCTTAAATGATGCGTTTGGTTTCGAGCCGGCTTACGTTCAGTGGGCGTTTAATATCCCGTTGTTCATTGCCGGTGTCATCCTGCTCGGAAAGCAATTTGGTTTTAAAACGCTTATTGGGACGCTTTTTCTCCCATTTATCGTTTATTTAACAAAGGATGTGGACGCAGTTACGAAGGACCCGCTTCTCGGTGCATTATTCGGGGGGATCGGAGTCGGACTGGGTCTTGGGCTCGTTTTTAGAGGAAAGGCGTCAACAGGCGGAACCGATTTGGCTGCGCAAATTATTCATAAATACACGGGGCTTACACTTGGTACTTGTGTGGCTATGCTGGATGGATTAATTGTCCTCGCTGCCACGTTTGCGTTTGATATTGAAGGAGGCCTATACGCATTAATCGGGCTTTATGTCACAAGCAAAACCATCGATATTGTCCAAATCGGACTGGGGCGCTCGAAGATGGCGATGGTCATCACGAGTCATGAAGAAGAAGTAAAGCAGTCCATCCTGCAGAAAATTGACAGAGGCGTGACAAAGGTGTCGGCCTACGGCGGGTATACAGATATGGAAAAACCCATACTAATGTGTGTTGTTGATCAAACGGAATTCACAAAACTGAAACAATTGGTCAGAGCAATTGATCCATCTGCATTCGTCGTTGTTATGGATGCTTCAGAGGTTCTTGGAGAGGGTTTCAAGAAAGCATGACTGGGTTATAATAACGTTATAGATTTTAAGGAGGAGGCACCTGCGTTGAAAAGAAAAGCATTTGCCCTTATTTTTACAACATCCATTGTTTTAACTGCCTGCGGGGGCGGAGGAGAGTCCTCTACTGAACAGGGAGCTTCGGCTGCAGACGGAGAGCAGCTGTTCAAACAGAACTGCGCGAGCTGTCATGGAGTGGATCTTAAAGGCGGGGCCGGACCGAACTTAACCCGTGTTGGAGAAGAGTACGATGCAGCAGAAATCGAACAAATCATTAAAAATGGAAAAGGCGGCATGCCACAGGGAATACTTGAAGGCGAAGACGCAAAAAAAGTAGCCGAGTGGCTTTCAGAGAAAAAATAAGATTCCTGCAAAGGGGTCTTTTTTTATTGTATGGGAAAATGTCGAAAAAATAACATCACATCTTTTACAGATAGGCAATTATATATACCCGAATCCGAATAAAACATTACTTGTTTTACAGACATGAAATGAAAATGTAATATAATATGGTCTATTTTTGGCGAATGTTGGTGTTATAATGGACGTTGTGAGAAAAGATTTGGCAATAGGACTATGTTTATACAATCGACAATTACTGACAAAAATTTCATATACGAAATATGATTCTAAAAAACTAGTTTTGGGTGATTTGCATGATAGAAATGGAAAAGATCTATAAAACTTATCCAAACGGTGTAGTCGCCATCAACGGAATTGATGTGAAGATTAACCAGGGTGAGTTCGTTTATGTTGTAGGGCCGAGCGGAGCCGGCAAATCAACATTCATCAAAATGATGTACAGGGAAGAAAAGCCCAGCTCAGGGAAAATTGTGATTAATGGAGTGAACCTTGGGAAGCTGAAGGAGAGCAAGGTTCCTTATTTAAGAAGAAGCATAGGCGTCGTCTTTCAGGATTTTAAACTTCTTCCCCGCTTAACGGTGTACGAAAATGTCGCATTTGCCATGGAAGTGATTGGCGAAAGCAACAAGAACATCAAAAAGCGTGTAATGGAAGTGCTCGATCTCGTTCAGCTTAAACATAAAGCACGTAGTTTTCCGGACGAGCTGTCAGGCGGAGAGCAGCAGCGCATCTCGCTCGCCCGGTCCATTGTCAATAATCCCGGAGTGGTCATTGCGGATGAGCCGACCGGGAATCTTGATCCTGATACTTCATGGGAAATTATGAATGTGTTTGAGGAAATCAATAACCGCGGTACAACCGTGGTCATGGCTACGCATAACAGAGAAATCGTCAACACCATGAAAAAACGTGTCATTGCAGTCGAAGATGGAAAGATTGTTCGTGACGAGGCAAGAGGGGAGTACGGATTATATGATTAAGACCCTTGGCCGTCATTTCCGCGAAAGTGTTAAATCCCTTGGAAGAAACGCATGGATGTCTTTTGCATCCGTAAGTGCGGTAGCGGTTACTTTGATTCTTGTAGGAACATTCCTCGTAATCATGATGAATCTCAATCATTTTGCCAACAACATTGAAAATGATGTAATCATCAAGGTATTGGTGGATGAGACGGCTTCTGAAGAGGAACAGGCGAAGCTGGAAAGAGATATTCAACGAATCCCGGATATTGCAAGCATTGAGTTTTCTTCGAAAGAAGAAGAGCTTAATAAAATGAAAAAGAACTTCGGTGAACAAGGTGAGGCTCTGGAGCTGAGAGAGCAGGGAAACCCCCTTAGGAATGCGTTCGTAGTCAAAGCAAAAGAACCTCAGGACACAGCCAAAATAGCCAGTCAAATTGAAAAGTTTGACCATGCGTACAAAGTGAATTACGGAAAAGAAGAAGTGAAAAAGCTGTTCAATGGAATCAACTTAGCCAGAAACATAGGAATTGCTCTGATCATCGGACTGATTTTCACCGCAATGTTCCTCATTTCCAATACGATTAAGATTACGATTTTTGCACGCCGGCGCGAGATTGAGATTATGAAACTCGTTGGGGCGACCAACTGGTTCATCCGCTGGCCGTTTTTTATGGAAGGGCTTATGCTTGGAACCTTCGGAGCGATCATTCCGATCGTCATCCTGATTTTTGCTTATAACAGCCTGTATACATGGGCCGCACCGCAATTGACGGATTCATTTGCCCAGCTGCTCCCATTCAATCCGTTTGTATGGCAGGTTGGCATCATTCTGCTTTTGATCGGCGCACTGATTGGTGTATGGGGAAGCTTGATGTCTGTAAGAAAATTCTTAAAAGTATAAGGCTAAAGGGTCAGACTGGCTGAACAGGCCAGTCTGCAGCAGCCTTACATAGAAGATAGATAGGTTAGGGGAGGAAAAAAAGGTGAGAAGAAAGCTTTTAACTTTTGGGGTCGCAGCGATTATCAGTGTAAACGGCGTCCTGATTCCGCTGAGCAGTAACTATGCAGGAGCTGAAACGCTGGAAGAAAAACAGAGAAGCATCAGAGAACAGCAGTCCGGAGTTCAATCGGATCTGTCCAGCAAGCAGCAGCAGCTGGAAAAATTAAAACAAAAACAAGCCAAGCTTAATGATGAAATTAAAAGACTGGACACAGAGATTTCAGCAGCAAATGCTAAAATCCGTGAAAAGCAAGCGGATATTGACAACGCAAAAAAAGAGATTGATAGTCTTAAAAAGCAAATTGCAGAAGTGAAGCAAAGAATTAAAGAACGCAATGAAATCGTACGGGACCGCGCACGTGCTCTTCAGGCAAGCGGCGGAATGGGAAGCTATTTAGATGTGCTTCTTGGGGCTCAGGACTTTGGTGATTTTATTTCAAGAATTGGCGCTGTATCTACTATTATTGGAGCAGACAACGATATTTTAAAAGCACATGATGAGGACAAAAAGCTACTTGAGCAAAAAGAAGCGGAACTAAACAGCACTCTTCAAAAACTGGAAGATGCCCTGACAGACTTAGAAGCGATGAAAGAAAATCTGAATAAGAAATCGCTTGAGAAAAATGCGGTCATGCAGCAGGTTGAGCAGCAAAGCCATGATGCTGAAGGCGATATGCATGAACTTGAAGATCAGGCCGTATTCCTGAAAGAGCAGGAAGCAGCCGTTCAGCAGGAAATGCAGCGCGCTAAAGCGGAGGAAGAAAGACGCCAGCGTGAAGCCGCGGCAGCAGCTGCAGCTGCTGCAAGAGCAGCAGAAGAAAAAGCAGAACAGGCTCGTCAAAGCCATAACAGCCCGTCCGGCAGTTCGTCTGAGAGCAGCAGCTCTGATACTTCAACTGCACCGGCACCGGCACCTGCGCCTTCCGGTAACGCGATTTTCATCTGGCCTGCATCAGGAAGACACTCATCTGAATTCGGTATGAGGATTCATCCAATTACCGGGCAGAAGAAACTTCATGGCGGCGTAGATATCGCGAACGGAAATGTTCCAGTTCATGCAGCAGCATCCGGAACGGTCATTCGTTCGAATTACTCCAGCAGCTGGGGAAATGTTGTATTCATCTCCCACGTCATTAACGGAAAAAGTTATACAACTATTTATGCCCACCTTGATTCCAGCATGGTTCACAGCGGACAAACCGTTACACAAGGGCAGCAGATTGGAATAATGGGAACAACTGGAGGATCGACTGGAACTCATCTTCATTTTGAAGTGCATCCGGGAGGTTATACAGGCAAAGGAAGCGCGGTTAACCCAAGAATGTATCTGCCATAAATCATTTAGTATAGAGGAGCAGCCTGATGAGGCTGCTCCTTTTTGTGTATCATCTTAACAATACTCCCAATTTTTACATGTTTTGTACAAGCCTGCATATACTAGTAGGAGCCTTGATAGAAAACAGTAATCAAACGTTTGTTTAAGGGCAGACAAAAGGAGGAGCTTAGGTGAATCAGAAGATGACAGCCCTTATGCTTGCAGGTGCCATGATGGTAGGAGCAGGCAGTATGTACGCTGGAACGGAATTGCTTGAAAAAGAAAAGCAGGCTGCTGATCAGCCAGCAGCCAGACAGGTGTCCGCTATGCCGGCTGCAGCAGATTCCGCAGATGTCTCTCGCGGGATGGAGAAAATTAAAAAGGCGTACGAGCTAATCTCAAGTAAATACGTAGAAAAGATTGATGAGGAAGAATTGCTGGAGGGAGCCATTCAGGGAATGCTCTCCAAACTAGAAGATCCTTATTCTGTTTATATGGACCAGGAAACGGCCAAGCAGTTCTCCGATTCACTTGATTCTTCGTTTGAAGGAATTGGTGCGGAAGTAGGGAAGCGGGAAGACCGGATTATTATTGTTTCACCGTTCAAAGGCTCTCCTGCGGCAAAGGCCGGACTTCAGCCCAATGATGAAATCACAAGAATTGACGGAGAATCCATTGCGGGTCTGGATTTAAATGAAACGGTGCTGAAAATTAGAGGGAAAAAAGGGACAAGTGTCATCATTGAAGTGAAACGTCCGGGTACAAGAGGAAGTCTTACTTTTTCAGTAAAAAGAGATACCATTCCCGTCCAAACCGTTTTTAGTGAAGTGAAAAGCTTTGAGGGCCAAAAGGTCGGATACATGGAAATCACTTCATTTGCAGAAAAGACAGCCGAAGATTTTACGAGAAGTTTAAAGGAACTTGAAAAACAGAATATAAAAGGACTCGTCCTCGACGTCAGGGGCAATCCGGGCGGCTATCTTCAGAGTGTAGAGGAAATCCTCAAGCAGTTTGTGACAAAGGGTCATCCTTATATTCAAATCGCTGAACGGACCGGGGAAAAAACGGAATATTTCTCAACGCTCAAGGAGAAAAAAAGGTACCCTGTCAGTGTCATTATTGATAAGGGCAGTGCTTCTGCATCAGAAATTTTAGCCGGTGCACTGAAAGAAGCAAATGGTTATCCGATTGTGGGGGAAACCTCCTTCGGGAAAGGGACCGTGCAGCAGGCTGTTCCAATGGGCGATGGCAGCAACATCAAATTGACCCTTTATAAATGGCTGACACCGGATGGAAACTGGATTCATAAAAAAGGTGTGACCCCAACGGTTGAAGTCAGGCAGCCGGAATATTATTATGCGGCCCCGATCCAAACGGATAAACCGCTTGCCCCTGATACGAATGGAGAGCAAGTCAAAGCAGCACAGGCTTTACTTAAAGCTCTCGGGTACGACCCGGGACGGAATGACGGATACTACAGCGATTCCACAAAAGAAGCAGTGAAAGCCTTCCAGAAGCAGAATGGTATTAAGCCATCAGGAATCCTGGATGAACCAACTGCTAGTAAAATTAATGAAACGGCAGCCGATAAACGACTGAATAAAGAAGAAGACCGCCAGCTCCAGGCTGCAATGAAAGTGCTGTTTTAAACTTAAATAAAAAAAGAGCAGACGCCGTTCTGCTCTTTTTTATATGGATGAATGCGCAATGCTAATTGACGAAAAGCACCTCATCCCAATTTACAGGGAAACAGGGAGGATAGGGACAGGTGACCGGGAGGCAAGTCTTATATACAATCGCAAGGGGAGGAGGAAACTAAATAAACTGCTTCCAGATCCATAGGTCATGCCGGCAACAAAAGACCTGCATTTAAAGTAAAAAACGTAAAATATGTCATACTTGCGAAACAATTTATCAGGAAAAGTGCATAAAAATCCAGAATTTCCTAGTTAGATATGCCTTATCGATGATTTTCAATGTTTTTTTACATAAAAAATGAATCTTTAGGAAGTTGTTGTTAAAGGAATTTGTATTTACTATAAAAGGAGACACTGTTCTACAACACACTTTATATTGGGGGTTTACAATTGAAAAGGGCTAGTGTGATGAGAGAACAAATATACCGCAAGCTGATGGCGGAATTAAAGAGCCAGCTGCAGCCATCACTTGTTTCAAATGCAAAAACATCTAAATGGCTTCACCTATTTTGCATGTATCTGGCCAACTATACGGAAGTAAAAGAAAAGAATGAAATCGATGAAGAGATCATTCAGGAGTATTTCTCCTATTTGACATCTAATTATAAAAGGTTGTCACTTGGTCTCAGCGATATCAAACGCTCCATGCAGCTGCTTGAAGAAACATTGAATATTAAAATTGAGGCTCCGCTGCTGGATTTTTCTCTTTCGAATTCTTCTTTATGGGGAAATCTAAAATAATCACCCAAAACCGGTTACGGCAGATATTCAATCCTGGCATCTTTTGATAAAATGTATGAGAGATATAAATACATGATTCAAATATTGCCGGGAGATGGGCTGGACAGGCTGTTCAGCCCTTACCGGCCGGGATGGTGAAATCTGGAATGGCTTGGATATTGGAATTGCTTGGGGGAGTCCTGCGTTTTTTTCAGCATCCGCTCACCTATTATTTTGTGTTATATACCCTGCTTATAGGGTTTTTTCGTATAAAACAAGAGCGAAACTCTTTTTATACTAAGGTAGAAGTGATTTATGAGGAACTCATCTTTACATATACAAAGGGGCTATTCGCAGGATTAATGGTTTCTGCAGCGGTGATCTTAACTGGTCTATCGCTTCCTGCTGGAATCATTATTCTCATTGGGGCTGCTACAGCTCTATTAAGCTTCTTTTTTAGACCTCAATGGCTTTCTGCTGCCTTTATTATGGGGCTTGCATTTGCTTCCGCGGTCTTTCTGATGACCTTTTCAAAAGGAAGTCTCCCTGCTTTCATGAAAGACATCGTTCAAATGGATCCGGCTGTTTTTGCGATTCTTACAGGAATGCTTCTGATAGCGGAAGGATGGCTGGTGTACCGGACGGGACACCTCCGGACGTCTCCTTCCATATTAAAAAGCAGCAGAGGATTGCCGATCGGAAATCATACGGCGAAGCGACATTGGCTGCTTCCCCTTATCCTGTTTGTTCCCGGAGGTACGTTAACTTCTGTCTTTTCATGGTGGCCTGTATTTGAAATGAACGGACAAAGCTTTTCTCTGTTCATCCTTCCATTCTTCATCGGATTTCATCAGGAGGTTCGAGGGTCCCTGCCGAAAGAAAGCATTCAAGTAACCTCAAAGCGCATTTTATGGCTCGGAATGGTCACTTTGCTGATTGCCTGCGGATCGTTATGGTGGCTTCCGCTTGCATTTGCAGCCATGATTTTAGCCATCGCAGGCAGGATTTTCTTAATCATCCGCCAAAAAATGAACGACCGGTCTGCAGCTTACTTTTTCTCCAAAAAGGATAAAGGGTTAATGATTTTAGGTATTCTCCCTAAATCACCTGCCGAGAAAATCGGGCTCAAAGTTGGAGAGACCATCACAAAAGTGAACGGTTCCTTTGTAAAGACGACTGGTGAGTTTTATGAAGCTCTTCAGAAAAACAGAGCGCTCTGCAAGCTTGAAATCATTGGACTGAATGGTGAAATCCGGTATGCGCAGCGTGCTACATATGAGGGCGAACATCATGAGCTCGGTTTGCTGTTTGTCGAGCAGCAGAAAAAAAGCGGAAGCCAGGCAGTTTAAGCAGTCTTTTTAGGTGATTGCACCGGCTAGGTTAGAAGAGTCACTGACGGAAACAATCATTGGATAGGCACGCACGGTTCACGGATAATATGGTTTTTGCCCATCTCAATGGCATGATTCACATACACAGCAGAGGATCATTGTATTGTTGAACCTGTCCGAAAAGTAGCACTTATTAAAAAGCAGGGAGCCGCATACTAAACGGCTCCCTGTTTTGATTTAGGTTTTTCAACACCTGCTGATTGAGGCGAAAATCAAGGCGGCCAGCAGGAAGAATCAAGTTGACTAAAAAAAGAGGGGCGCACATGGCTAATCCTCTTTGGCTTATTTTTATTGGTTTTACTCTTCGGTCATTATTTTTAGTGATTCATTCAGACGATCAGCGGCAAACAGGGCTTGTTCATCATTGAAAATGTCCCCGGGTTTATTAGCGTTTCCGATGATATAGTCTGAAAACGGAAGCTGGACAAAGTCAAAAATATAATGGAACTGCTGAATGAGTGGAAGTCCTTTAAGGTGAGGCGAGTCACCGCCAACCGCTATTACAAACGCTTTTTTCTTAGACATGCTATTTTTAAAGTCTTTATATTCCGGCTCTCTCAAGGTTTGGGACCAGCGATCGATAAAGTTTTTCATCAGGCCTGACATACTGTACCAGTAAATAGGAGTCGAAAAAATGAGAATATCATGCTGCATCACCCGTCTCATAATCGAGGAATAATCATCACCCAGCTCTTGAAAGCCTTCAGGTGCATGCCTCTGATCCTGTATAGGCAGAATGCGGTATTCATTTAAATCAATCCAGTCTATCTCTAAATTCCGGAGGATGCGCTTAGTCAGCAGCTCCGTATTTCCATTCGGCCTTGTTCCTCCAAATATTACTGCAATGCCCATCATCTATTCACTCCTATATTTGTTTCCTTATGAATTTTAAGATAAACTACTTTTATAAATCAGGAAAACGAATTATTTTGATTGATTCAATCGGATTTTTCGATTGAAAGAGGTGTTTATATGGATCAAAAACTGCTTAAGACGTTTATGATAGCGGCTGAAACACTGAACTTCACTAAAACCGCAGCTATTTTAAATTTTGCCCAATCCAGTGTAACGGCTTAAATCAAGGCACTGGAACGAGAATTGGAAATGCCTTTGTTCGAACGCTTAGGCAAACGTCTAATTCTTACAGGGGCAGGACGGGAATTTAAAGGGTATGCAGAGAAGATGATGATGTTAAGCGAAGAAGCAAAGCTTGCTGTTGGCGGAGGCAGCGGACAGTCCGGAACCATCGTAATTGGAGCACAGGAAAGCCAATGTACATACCGGCTGCCTCCTATATTAAAAGACTATAAACGGCAGCACCCGAACATCAGGCTTACATTTAAACCGGCTAATTCTGATGAGCTTGCAAGAAAACATCTAATGGAAGGGGGGCTGGACCTCGCTTTTATCATGGATGTTCCCAAACCGGAGGATGCGTTAAACATTGAATCGCTCATTAAAGAAGAGGTGCTGCTGGTCTGTGCGCCAGACCACCCTTTAGCTGAGAAATCGAAAGTATACCTCAGCGATATTGGAAAGGAAACCCTCCTGCTTACTGAAAATGGCTGCTCCTACCGTACTCTCTTGGAAAATGCCTTTCGTACAGAAAATGTGTATCCGAATCATACCATTGAATTTGCAAGCATTGAAGCCATTAAACAGTGTGTGATTGCGGGATTGGGAATCGCGGCTTTGCCTGCAATGGCGGTGAACCGGGATTTGAAAATGGGGAGATTCGTTAATTTAAATTGGGAGAATGGCGGACCGGCTATCTTTACCCATCTTGCCTGGCATAAGGATAAGTGGATGACAGAACCAATAAAAGATTTCATTGAACTAACTCGCCGCACCTTTGAAAACTATAGGATTAATGGGTAAATCAACAGTGGTTGCTCTTTTAGATGAAGCGTTTACTAGCGCTTCATTTTTTTATGTGCGAAAAGGTTGGCCAAGGGAGATACCAAAAATTCATGCATAAGCGGGAGATATTCATACCCGCAAGGTAATTGTACACAACGATATGATGGAAAAGTTGCCGGTTTCACCTTACTGGGACTTCACACGGACCGTGTAAATGAAAAGGAATATCTTACATGGAACGATGCTGAAAGATTGCCGAAATTTAATAGAAGCATAAATAGTCTGCGCAGCTGTTTGGCTTTTAGAAAGTGGAAGGGTAATCTTAAAGGCGTTTTTTAGAGGTGTTTCTGCTAGTGATGAGCGGTAATTCTGAAATACAGCATGGTTTATTCCGGGAGAATCAAGATAGGAGGAATTATATAGGTGGCTATTTTTACAACGGGTCCCATTGAAAATAATCCAATTAATGGAGATCGTCCAAGCAAGCAAGTCACAGTCAAAATAAGCAACATGAGCCAGTCTCTGTTTTCAACCGTTTTACTGCAAGGGTTTTATGATTTGAATGGAACTAGAACTCTTTATGTGAGCGAACTCCTGTCGCTTGAACCAAATCAAATCATTACAAAGGAGTACTTCGCAAATTTGGATTTGTTTGAATTCGTTTTCATCACAGGCGGAGATGCAGAAGAAGATACAGCGGTATCCGTATGGGGTAAAAATGAATTTGGACAATTAGTGGCAGCTCATCGTTTAATTTACAGTGAACTGGAAGAAGTGATGGGATCCGATCCTCTGCCGGGTCCAAGAGGAGCTACAGGAAGTGCGGGTGTTACGGGCCCTGCAGGACCACGAGGCCCGGAAGGACCACAAGGCCCGGAAGGACCACAAGGCCCGGAAGGACCACAGGGCCCGGAAGGACCACAGGGGCCTGCAGGAGCGGACGGTCTGCCAGGGGCAACCGGAGCAACAGGAGCGGACGGTCTTCCAGGAGCACCGGGAGCAACAGGAGCGGACGGTCTGCCAGGAGCACCGGGAGCAACAGGGGCTGATGGTCTGCCAGGAGCAACCGGAGCAACAGGAGCCGATGGTCTGCCAGGAGCACCGGGAGCAACAGGGGCTGATGGTTTGCCAGGAGCACCGGGAGCAACAGGGGCTGATGGTCTTCCAGGGGCAACGGGAGCAACAGGGGCTGATGGTCTACCAGGTGCGACAGGAGCCGATGGTCTGCCAGGTGCAACCGGAGCAACAGGGGCCGATGGTCTGCCAGGAGCAACAGGAGCAACAGGGGCTGATGGTTTGCCAGGGGCAACGGGAGCCGACGGTCTACCAGGCGCGACAGGTGCGACAGGAGCCGATGGCCTGCCAGGAGCAACCGGAGCAACAGGGGCTGATGGTCTTCCAGGTGCGACAGGAGCGGACGGTCTACCGGGAGCAACGGGAGCAACAGGGGCTGATGGTCTACCAGGAGCAACGGGAGCAACAGGGGCTGATGGTCTACCAGGAGCACCGGGAGCAACAGGAGCCGATGGTCTTCCAGGAGCAACCGGTGCAACAGGGGCTGATGGTCTACCAGGTGCGACAGGAGCCGATGGTCTGCCAGGGATAACAGGAGCAACGGGGGCTGATGGTCTTCCAGGAGCAACAGGAGCCGACGGTCTACCAGGAGCAACGGGAGCAACCGGAGCGGACGGTCTCCCAGGAGCAACCGGAGCCGATGGTCTTCCAGGAGCCACGGGTGCAACGGGAGCCGACGGTCTACCAGGCGCTACAGGTGCGACAGGAGCCGATGGTCTACCAGGCGCTACAGGTGCGACAGGAGCCGATGGTCTGCCAGGAGCACCGGGAGCAACAGGGGCTGATGGTCTCCCAGGAGCAACCGGAGCAACAGGGGCTGATGGTCTGCCAGGTGCGACAGGAGCGGACGGTCTACCAGGTGCGACAGGAGCAACAGGGGCTGATGGTTTGCCAGGTGCAACGGGAGCAACCGGAGCCGATGGTCTTCCAGGGGCAACTGGAGCAACAGGGGCTGATGGTTTGCCAGGAGCAACGGGAGCAACAGGAGCGGACGGTCTTCCAGGTGCGACAGGAGCAACAGGGGCCGATGGTTTGCCAGGAGCAACAGGAGCCGACGGTCTACCAGGTGCGACAGGAGCAACAGGGGCTGATGGTCTTCCAGGGGCAACGGGAGCGGACGGTCTCCCAGGAGCAACAGGAGCCGATGGTCTTCCAGGAGCCACGGGTGCAACGGGAGCTGACGGTCTTCCAGGCGCGACAGGAGCAACCGGAGCGGATGGTCTTCCAGGAGCAACGGGAGCAACCGGAGCCGATGGTCTTCCAGGAGCAACGGGAGCAACCGGAGCAGATGGTCTTCCAGGAGCAACGGGAGCAACCGGAGCCGACGGTCTGCCAGGAGCCACGGGAGCAACAGGAGCCGACGGTCTGCCAGGTGCAACGGGAGCCACGGGACCAGCGGGTGAAAGTGTAACAACCAATTCCATGTACGCTTCTAACACTTCAGGTGGAACAATCGCGGTAGTGCTCGGCGGTACCAATATACCTCTACCGGATAATCAGGATTTGGATGGGTTTGCTCCGAATGGTGCTAATGATACGTTTACGGTGCCTGAAACAGGACGTTACCGTATTTCTTATCAGATCAATACAACGTCTGCTTTGCTTGCATCCTCTCGTCTTGTATTGAATGGTACTACACCGGTTCCCGGGTCCATTGTTACTCCAACTGCTGCAGTATCAAGTTTTAGCAGTGAAGTAATTATCCCTTTGACAGCAGGTGACACGATTTCTGTTCAACTGTTTGGAATATTAACGGCAGCTGTTTTATTGGGCGGGGGCGCTACGGGAGCTTACTTGATGATTAACCGCTTAAGCTAAATACAGATCAATCCATTCGTATTTTATTGAAAACTTGTCCGGTTAGCGGGCAGGTTTTTCTTTTGTTGTTAATTATCCTCACCCGGCTGATAATAAAACGGATCATGCTTATGTTCTTTGGCGCCCTTCGTGTCTATATGCAGATTTCCGTCACTTTGGTAAGTGGCTAAGAGTACGTTGTCAATCGAGCCTCCCTTATGGCTGATTTTTTTAGCAAGCCAATCCCGGTCCCGCTGGAGGTACTTTAAATTATGATCGAGAACCTGCCCGTCCATAATGAGGGGAATGGGAATGAATTCACGGCTGACCGTTAATTTTAAATCTTTCGGATTGACTGGGCGATAGTCGGCTTTTGGAATGACGCTGATTTCTCCTGAGTCTTCCATGAGAGCGATTGCGATGTTTTTCGTTTCAGTAAAGCCCTTTATTCTAAGCTGTGCCAGCAATTCGTCAATTGGCATTCTCACCTTCTTCAGACCCTTTCTGTCAATTTCTCCATTGCGGATCAGAACTGTCGGGCTTTCATACAAAACCCACCGCAGCTTATTATGAAGGGAGAGCCGCATAAAGATTTTATAAAAGACTGCAAGAAGAATGGTATAAAGGACAGCCATCCATACGTGATCTTTTTGCAATGGCTGGCTGATAATGTTTCCTAAAATTAAAATGTAAAGCAAATCAAAGCTGTGCATCTGCGCTACAGCTTTTTTTCCGGTCACTCTTAATACGAAGTACCCTGCAAGAAAGATAATGATGGATCTGTAGAAAACGTCCATTTGCGCCTGCTCCTATTCCCTGCAATTTTTCACAGTATTAGTAATGTGTTCAAATGGAGAAATCATACAGAGCCGGAATCATCACCGATAAAGATTGAAATTTGAAAAAAAAGGGAATGGAACAGGTGGAGTATTTGACAAAGATGAGCATAGGAGAGGTTCATATGGAAAGATTGGAAATTCATGAAAACAAAACAAAGCTATGGCTATTATTCACATTCCTCGCGGTCATAGAAGCGGCTTTTCTCATCCCTATTATTTTGTATTTTCTGGATGCAAACTCAATTGATTTATTTATGCTGCTGCTTTCCATTGCGGTTGCAGGAATAACGGCGTGGGCACTAAGCAAATGCCTGTCAAGAATCACGAGTAAAACCCCTTATCTGATTTTTGAAAGAGAGTTCATCACCATTTTCCCTTTTCCTCAGGAACCGGTTAAAATTCTGATCCGGGAAATAGATGGAGTAATTCCGTACATTCTCCAAAACCAACGTTACATAGGAATCGTGCTGAAAAATGAGGATGAGCGGCTTGAAACAGTATCCCCTCGTGTAAAAAGAATAGCGAAGATCAGTAAAAGTACAGGATTTCCTGCCTTTAACATCCACTTGAATTACATTTCCAAACAGGATCTTCCGGCTGCAATCGAGCGCTTTGAAGCAATAGGAATGCCTCTTGGGGACGAGTCGGCAAAAAGCAGATCGCAAATTTAAGGGGTCTCTTTCCAGAATGTGAATTTTGACTATTCATACAATTTGGAAGGTGGTATAATAAAAACGGAAAGAAAACGCATTCATAAGTCAGAATTCCTGAATGTAAAGGATCCTCTGATTTACCTGCATGCAGATTTCTTTTGGAAGGGAATGTTCCGGTTGTTTCATGAAGAGACGGTTTTTTTGATAGGAGACGCTCAAGTCTCTCAAAATAATCCTATTTCTAAAAAATTCAGCCAGTTTTTTCTAGGTGTAGTGGTCGATACATCAAATGGAAGAATTGTCGATGCGGAATGTTCGGCTACGATTGATTTAACGGTAAGGTTTGTCCGGTCGTTACTGGTTGGGCGGGTCATTGAAGATGAAGATATAATTGCAAGTATCCAGACAAGATATTTCGGGTCTTCTCAAAAAGCACTCATCGTTGCGTTTCGGGATGCCCAAAGAAAATATAAACAGCAATATGCTGCTTTGTCTACATAAACCTAGACGAAATCCAGCCTGATGATCCGATCATTAGGCTGGATTTTTTTGGTTTCCTGTTCATCATCTATTGCGTAACGGGGGACGAATCATTTTCCAGGCAAAGCGGGGGACTCGTTCAGCGCTTCCGCATCAGCACGATGTGAAAAAAATACAAGGCTTTAGCAAAGCCATAATTTAAGGAGGATCTAATGATACAGGATGGATTTATGTATGTAAGTGTATTAACAGCCTTTGCTGCTCTTATGGTAGGGTTTGAAAGGAAATTTAAGCATCTGAAATTTTTTAAGTTTATTCCCGGAATTGTTTTGATTTATATAGGTGCTGCGCTAATGCAGACATTTGGTCTGTTCGCTGCTAATGACTCCACTGGCGCTGCTTATGATCATCTGCGCGGTGCACTCTTGCCCGCTATGCTGTTCCTCATGTTATTAAAATGTGATATTCGGAGTGTCATCCGGCTTGGCCCACGTATGCTGGGAGGATTCTTTGCTGCGGTGCTGAGTATTGCAGCAGGCTTCGTTCTCGTATATGTTCTTTTGCAGTCATTTTATGTTGAAGATACTTGGAAGGCATTCGGAGCCCTTGCAGGCAGCTGGACAGGCGGATCTGCCAATATGGTGGCCCTTCAGGGGATTTTGGAAGTTCCGGAAAATATTTTCGGCTACGCCTTAATGATGGACACAATCAACTATGCGGTCTGGGTCATGCTCATGTTCTGGCTTGTCCCTTTCGCCGGCAAATTCAATAAATGGACAAAAGCAGATGCCGGTTTCCTTCAAAAGGGGCTGGAAGAAACGGCTGCCGCCTCAGAAGAAGGAGAAAAATCCGTTAAGTTTGAGCACATGCTCTATCTATTGGGAATCGGACTTCTCGTTTCATCGCTATCAACCTTCGCAGGCAATAACCTTCCTGTGGTAGGAGATGTCATCAATGCTACAAGCTGGACGATTATGATCGCTTCTGTTGCAGGCTTGCTGTTTGCCTTAACCCCTGCATCCAAAATTCCTGGAGCTCTTGACCTTTCCAACGTCATGCTTTACATCATCATCGCTATGATTGCTTCACACTCTGACTTTTCAAATATTGCTCAGGCACCAATCTATCTCCTATCCGGATTTGCAATTATGGCCGTCCATCTCGCTGTTATGATCTTGCTTGGAAAACTGTTTCGCTATGACCTGTTCACCCTTGGAGTCGCAAGTCTTGCAAACATCGGAGGAATGGCATCTGCCCCTATGCTGGCAGCAGCCTATAGCCGTGCGCTTATTCCAGTCGGTGTCATTATGGCCTTGATGGGTTCATTTTTAGGTACTTATTTCGGGATGATCATCGCAAAAGTTTTATCGGTATTGTAAAAAGAAAGGGATGTTTCTATGTATGTTCAGAACATAACCGTTACAAAAAGAAGAATACCGCTCCTCGCTCCCTTTAAAACGGCACTCCGGACGGTAACGGAAATTGAAAGTGTGGACGTTGTTATTATGCTGGACACCGGAGTAACCGGCAGAGGATCCGCAGCACCAACGTATGTGATTACAGGGGAGTCTGCTGAAAGTATAGAAGCTGCGTTAAAAGGGCCGATAAAAGATGCATTAATCGGCATCAGTCTGCTGAATTTTCAAGAAGCGCTCGGCAGGATTCAAGCGGCCTGTATCGGAAATTCCAGCGCAAAGGCAGCCGCCGATATTGCTCTGTATGACGCTTATAGCCAGGAGCTGGACGTGCCGCTTTGGGGTCTCCTTGGCGGGAAGAAACAGATGGACACATGTATGACCATCAGTGTCGATCATCCGGAGAAAATGGCCTTGGACTCTAAACAGGCTGCGGATAAAACGTTTGAAGTTCTGAAGGTGAAGGTTGGAAATGACCCGGAGCTGGATTTTAAACGGATAGAAGCAATACGTTCGGTCATTCCAAAAGAAACCCGCCTTCGTCTGGATGCAAACCAGGGGTGGAATCCAAAACAGGCCGTATCCTTGATCAGAAGAATGGAAGAAATGGATTGGGGCATTGAGTTTATCGAGCAGCCGGTAAAAGCGAGTGACTGGGATGGACTTAAATTTGTGACAGACCGTGTCCAGGTGCCTATTATGGCGGATGAAAGTCTCTTTTCTGCGAGGGATGCCGTACATCTCACGGCTGGAAAATATGCAGATATGCTGAATATTAAGCTGATGAAATGCGGCGGAATTAATGAAGCATGGAAGATTGCGAGTCTTGCAGAAGTGAATGGCATACCCTGTATGATTGGAAGTATGATGGAATCCTCTTTATCTGTCAGTGCAGCAGCCCATTTTGCGGCTGCTCATCCAAATGTGCACTACTTTGACCTGGATGCTCCGCTCTGGCTGGACGAGCGGCCGAAAGGGCTCCGGTATGAAGGAAGAAAAGTAGAGCTGTTTGATTCTCCCGGACTTGGAGTACAGACGGTTTCTCTTTCACAATAAAAAAAGGAGTGATATGAATAATGAAACGTCTCTTATTGATGATTTTCACTGTCATTCTCTCAGTCTCGTTCTTTCAGATTCCTGTAAACGCCTCGGAGGGGGAAACGGCGTATGTCAATGTATCGGCTGCTACCCTTTGGACGGAGCCGGACATATTGAGAGAGGTGGATCTGCCATCCGCTCTTTATCCTGTTGATATGAGGAAGTGGACCAGTTCCATGACGCTTGCCGACAAACTCCAGCTTTCTGATGACGGAATGCTTGAAACTCAAGCCTTGTATGGGAATAAAGTAACCATTTTAGAGAGAAAAGGAGATTGGGTGAAGGTGGCTGTTAAAGGTCAGTCTACACCAAGAAATGAACTTGGCTATCCCGGATGGATGCCGGCTAAACAGCTGACTTACAGCCGTGCGTTTGCATATCACGAGGATAAGCCGTTCGTGCTTGTCACAAAACCGACTGCTTATTTAAAAGGAAAGCAAAAGCTTGAAATCAGCTATAATACACGGCTTCCCTTTTTAAAAGAGACAAAAAAGGCTTACAGGGTGATGACTCCTGATGGGAAAAAAGCATGGATCAGCAAGGACGATGCGTCCGCCTATTCTTCCGAGAAAGATATGCCCAAGCCAACGGGTGCGGACCTCGTTAACACGGGAAAAATGTTTTTAGGGCTTCCTTATTTATGGGCTGGCATGAGCGGTTTTGGATTTGACTGCTCCGGATTTACGTTTACTCTGCATCAGGCGCATGGAATTTCCATCCCCCGCGATTCTTCCGTTCAGGCACGGTCGGGAATTCCGGTGAAAGCAGAGGAGCTGCAGCCTGGGGATTTAATGTTTTACGCATATGATCAAGGAAAAGGTAAAGTACATCATGTGTCCATGTATGCAGGAAACGGGATGATGATTCACTCTCCGAACTCCGAGAGAACAGTGGAAATCATCCCGGTTACGACAAAAGGGTATGCTGAGGAATTTGCCGGTGCCAGAAGATATATAAATCAGGCTCTGTGAAAAGCGAGTATTGATTTTTACAGCTTTTGATTCCTGCCAGCTGCAATCAGCATCCATATTTAATAAAGTAGTAAATCAAAGAATTGGGATGCCTTTCCACGGCATCCTTTTTTATGTATGTCATCTTTCCTTTACATAACCTTAACTTGTCTGTATATGAACATCCATATTTCTTCCTTACACTATTTTACATAGAGTCACCGAATCTGAAGGGGGAGTTTGAGTTGAAATTTGCCAAACCAATTACAGCAGCCTTTATGACAGGAGCCTTGCTCATTCCGTCTTTTACGGCAGGGGCAGAAAGTTCACATAAATTGAACCCGAAAATTGACCTTTCTAAAATTGCAGGATACAGCACAGGAGCAACGAGTGAAGAAGGCGGAGTTGCAGAAATTATCAAATACAATCCGGATAATCAAAAGTTCTACTTAATAAACGGAAAAACCCAAACAATTGATATTGTCAGCCTTAAAGGACTGAAAGCGAATGGCGCGCAGGAGCTTTCCAAGGAAGCGTCCATTGATGTCGGGAAAGCAGTGAACTCGGATTCATTTGCATACGGAGATATCACAAGTGTTGACGTCAATGCAGAGAAAAAGGTTGTAGTGGCAGCCGTACAGGAAAAGGACTATGCCAAAGCGGGCAAAATTGTTGTCATGGATTACAGCGGCAGAATTTTAAAAACGTTCGATGCAGGGGTACAGCCTGACATGATTAAAATGAGCAAGGATGGCTCATCCATTTTGACTGCGGATGAAGGTGAACCAAGAGCAGGTCTTGAAAAAGGAACAGATCCGGAAGGCTCGGTTACGGTTGTGGATTTCAAAACAGGAAAAACGAAACACGTGAAATTCGATGATCAAAAGGTCATTGACCAAGACGTCCACATCCGCAACAAAAAAGGCGGAGCAGCGGCCGACCTTGAACCTGAGTATATGGCTCTTTCCGATGATGGCAGCAAGGCATACGTAACGCTTCAGGAAAACAACGCCATCGCAACGGTTGATGTAAAGAAAGGGAAGATCCTTTCTGTTAAATTCCTTGGGTACAAGGACCATTCAGTAAAAGGAAATGAGCTGGATGCTGCGAAAGACGGGAAAATTAAAATGGAAAACCTCCCGATTCTCGGATCTTATATGCCCGATTCCATATCTCAGGTAACGATTGACGGGACAAGCTATTTGATCACGGGAAATGAAGGCGACGCGACAGAGTGGGAAGAATTCGAAAATGTGAAGGACTTTAAAGACGTGAAGAACGATATCTCTTTAGAAAGCAGCCTGTTCAAGGGGATGTCCAAAAAAGAAGCAAAAGAAAAGCTTGAGGAAATGAAAAACAATCCTGCATATGACAAGCTGGAAGTGCTGACAGACAGAGGGAACGATGCGATTTATACACTAGGCGGCCGTTCATTCTCCATCTGGAATGCTGACACAATGGAGCTTGTGTATGACAGCGGCAGCGAATTTGAAAAAATAACGGCGGAACGGTTCCCTGAAAACTTTAACGGATCGAATGATGACATCGAATTGGACAAACGCAGCGTAAAGAAAGGTCCTGAACCGGAGGAAGTAAAAATCGGCAAAACTGATGGCAAAGTTTATGCATTCATTGGACTTGAGCGTATCGGAGGCATCATGACGTATGATCTTTCAAAACCGAAAAAAGCCAAGTTTGCAAATTACCTGAACACCCGCAGCTTTGAAGAGGATATTGCTGGAGACGTATCACCGGAAGGATTGGATTTCATACCTGCCGAAGCAAGCCCGACGAATCGTCCGCTTGTTCTTGCTGGACACGAAGTGAGCGGAACGGTATCCGTGAATCAATTGAATGGTGAAAAGAAAAAGCATAAAGGCGGCACAGGTGTAAAGGAATCCTCTGTGTTTGCTGGAATTGACAAGCTGATTAAGGATGTATTCAGATAAGAAGCTGGAGCGGAATCCGTGGAAGTTGGGTTCCGCTTTTTTCCGTTCTGTCTGAGTGTATGGATTAAAAAAATCACAGATATATTTAAACTGCCATTGAGACCTCGTTCAAAATGGCTCTTTCTTATTCCCGCCATACGGACTTAACACTCGGCCTCATGCTTGTCAAACGGTTCAATTGAAAAATGGTCTTTTGTATCAAAATTGTAAATTCGTAAAAAAGAAGTGCCGGTGAAAGTGGAACTGTGATACGATACTCTTTGTTTAAATTTGCCATACAGAAAGAAGGTGCATCATGGCTCAGCCACAACCATTAACGGCCGAAAGCAAGCCGGCAAAGGAATTAAGTCTGTTCCTCCTCACATGGCCGATTTTCCTGGAAGTCTTTTTATTTATGCTTATGGGCATTGCCGATACGTTTATGCTGAGTGCCATTTCGGATGATGCGGTATCCGGCGTGGGAGCAGCCAATCAGTTCCTGCATATAGCGATTCTTGTTTTAGAAGTAATCGGGAACGGGGCTTCTATTGTTGTAGCACAATATCTCGGATCGAAACGGCTGCAGGAGGCAGCGAGAATATCTGCGCTCGCTGTTGTACTGAACTTGGCTGCCGGTCTTGTGATCAGTGCAAGCTTTTTGCTTTTCAGCAGCCAGATGCTTCAATCTCTAAACCTGCAGGGCGAGGTTCTGTCAAATGCACAAGGTTATCTAAACATTGTGGGCGGTGCGATTTTTCTTCAAGCCATTATAAATTCTCTTGCTGCCATTATTCGCGTTCATGGATTTACGAAAGAGGCGATGTTTGTATCCCTGGGAATGAACATTGTTCATATTGCAGGAAACTATCTGCTGATTTTTGGGAAATTCGGATTTCCTGAGCTTGGCGTTCAGGGTGCGGCTATTTCCTCGATTGTCAGCCGGTTCGCTGCCTTAATCGTCTTTTTCTGGCTCCTGTATCGGATTATGGAGGTACGGATTAGGTTCCGGGACTACTTAAATTTTTCGAAGGAGTACGCAGGGAAAATATTAAAAATCGGCATACCATCTGCTTTCGAGCAAGTGATGTATCAGGCCTGCCAGATTGTTTTCCTTTTTTATGCAACCTTCCTCGGTTCCGCTTCGCTTGCTGCAAGACAATATGCTTCCAATTTATCCATGTTTATTTTTCTCTTTGCCATTGCAATCGGAATGGGAACAGCGATCATGGTCGGGCGCTACGTAGGCGGAGGACATAAGCAAACCGCTTATAGTCAGGTGTGGAGAAGTTTAAAATGGGCGAGTGCCGTCACTCTTTTTATGGTCGGGGTCATTATTTTGCTCCGTTATCCGCTAATGGAAATGTTTACGGATAACCGGGAAGTCATTGAACTCGGCGCAAACGTGCTGCTGCTAAGTATTCTGCTGGAAACGGGAAGAACGATGAACATTGTGTTAATCAATTCACTCAGAGCAGCCGGTGATGCACAATTCCCTGTCTGGATGGGGATGATTTCAATGGTCGGCATGAGTGTGCCGCTCGGCTATCTCTTAGTATTTCAGCTGGATATGGGTCTCGCAGGAATCTGGATAGCCATCGCCGCAGATGAGTGGACACGTGCCGTCATTATGTTTTTCCGCTGGAAGAGCCGGAAATGGGAAAAATTTGCGCTCGTCAAGCAGTCCAATGCAGTCTGACAGGCAAAGAGGGCTGTCAGTAACTCCGTTTTAAAAACTAACCCCCTGGATGCTCATAAACATAGCGCTCAGGGGGTTTTCGTATCAATCATTTTCTCTCTTCAGAACTTTTCAGACAGCCGTTTTTCATTTCGTTTCAAGAAAAGAGCCGGGAAAGCTCGATTTATTGTAATATTAGAAAAAATCTCTTAATGGGTGTTGTAATTTTTTCCTGTATCGTATAAAATCATTTTGAAAACGATTTCAAAAATCGATTTCATAAACAGGGGGGGAATGGATAAGGGGGAACTTGCTTGGCGACTATTACAGATGTTGCAAATCTGGCAGGTTTGTCGCGGTCAACTGTTTCAAGGGTGATGAATAACTATCCCTACGTTTCTGAAGAAAAGAAGAGATTAGTAGAAGAAGCGATGAAGAAGCTCAATTACTATCCTAACTCATCTGCTCAAACACTGAGAAGCCAGAAAACAGATACCATTGCTGTATTTATTCCAATGCTTACGAACCCGTTTTTTTCATACTTGCTGGAGGGAATTGATACAGTCGCTACTGAAAATGGTTTCCGTTTGCTCGTGTGCCAGACCAGGTATGACAGAAACACAGAAAGACAGTTTTTTAACTTAGTAAAATCCAAACAGGTAGATGGAATCATTCTTACTTCTATTGAGAACGACTCGAAGATTGTGCAGGATTATATGTCATACGGGCCTGTCGTGATGTGCAATGAGTATGATCACGCATCAAACACGCCGAATGTCCGCCTCGATCAGGTGTATGGAGGGTACATAGGAACAAGGCACCTGATTGACAAAGGCCACAAAAAAATCGCTTTTTGCCAGGGGCGCTTCCGGAGCTTTATTTCAAAAGCAAGGGAGGCAGGCTATAAACTGGCCATGAAGGAAGCGGGACTGCGGGTAACAGAAGAGTATGCATTCCGGATTGCGGCGGATTATCATGATGGAAAAGAAGTTTTGAGACGGATTGCAGCGATGAAGGACCGTCCCACCGCTATTTTTACAGGCAGCGACCAGGTAGCTGCCGGAATCGTTTATGAAGCAAGGCATATCGGGTTAAACATACCGGACGATCTCGCCGTCATCGGATTTGATGACCAGCCAATCGCTGAAATGACGCTTCCTCAGCTGACAACAATCCGTCAGCCGGCTCATGAGATCGGTGAACGGGCAATGAAACTTATGCTTAACCTTGTTCTCTCTGAAGAGCATGCACCCGCCATGCCCAAGGAGCCTTTGAAACTGGAAATCATAGAACGATTTTCTACTTGAATGCGCAATAATGTAAGGGTTTACAAAAACAATAAAACCAAAGGGGAATGGATCATGAAAATGAAAAAGACGCGTTTTGCAGCTGTTACCGCTCTATCTCTATCTTTAGCGCTGGCCGGTTGTTCTTCTAACCAGTCTTCCGGCGACACAGATTCCAAGGAAAAAGAAGGCAGCAAGGGTGAAAAGGTAACCCTTACATACGCCCGCGGTAAGGATGTAACAAAGGGTACATCTGAAATGGTAAAAGCCTTTGAAGAAAAATACCCGAACATTGATGTTGAATTCCGTGAAATGCCAGCCGATACAGGAGCTCAGCATGATGCGTATGTAACCGCATTCAATGCAAACTCTACTGAAATTGATGTATTCGATATGGACGTTGTATGGCCTGCTGAATTTGCACAGGCAGATTACGTCCTTCCGCTTGACCGCTATATTCAGCAGGACAAGGTAGACTTGAGCGAGTACAACGAGGGGGCACTGGCAGCTTCCCAATTTAACGGAAAGCAATGGGCTCTTCCGAAATTCGTTGATGCCGGCCTTCTATTCTACCGTACGGACTTAGTGAAAGAAGATGAAGTCCCTAAAACGTGGGATGACTTGATCAAACAGGCAAATGCGAAAAAAGGCCAGGGCGGAACGAAATTCGGTTACGTTATGCAGGCAAAGCAATATGAAGGACTTGTGTGCAACGCTATCGAGTTTGTTGCTGCTTATGGCGGTAAATTTATCAATGAGAAGAATGAAGTCGTGGTAAACAGCCCTGAAACCATCAAAGGTCTTAAGAAAATGGTCGAGGTAGCGAAATCCGGATTCGTACCGGAGAATGTTACGACATTCACTGAAATTGAATCAGATCAGGCATTTATTGAAGGACAGACGGCTTTCCTTCGCAACTGGCCTTATGAATTCGCGAGTGCCAATGACAAGGAAAAATCAAAAGTTGCAGGAAAAGTAGCGATTGCTCCGCTTCCTGCCGGAGATAAAGGTTCTGCAGCTACACTTGGAGGCTGGCAGGCTGGAATCAATAAAAATACGGAGCATCCGAAAGAAGCATGGGAATTCCTTAAATTTATGGCAGGTGAAGAAGGACAGAAAATCGATGCGATCCATGGCGGACATGCGCCAACCATCAACAAACTATTTGAAGACAAAGAAGTCCTTGAAGCCAATCCAACATTTGCAGATAAAAACTTCCAGGAAGGTCTGATGGCTGCCGTGCCTCGTCCGGTTGCTGCAAACTATCAGGAAATTTCTGAAATCATTCAAATCAATGTTTCCAAAGCAATCGCCGGCTCTATGACAGTTGAAGAAGCGGTTCAGGAAATGGAAAAAGAAATGAAAGCTCAAATCAAATAAGTTCATTGCATATTTGAGAGCGCACTGGCCCTTTCAAAGGGCCGGGCGCCTTTTCATGGCTATGCGGCCGCCTGATTTAAATTAAGGGAGTGAGAAAATGGAAACGAAAACGTCGACTTCTGCCCATGTACCGAAAGATGCGAAGCCCAAAAAGAAAAAGAATCCCGAACGGCTCATGGCCTACTCACTAATAGCGCCGTCTTTGATTCTCATTCTAGTCATTGCGATCTGGCCTGTATTGCAATCATTTTATTTCAGTATGTTTGACCTGAAACTCAGTGATCCTTCAAAATCGGAAACTCATTTAGGCTATGAAATCGATCTCTCCAGATATTTGGACAATTACCCATTCCTGATCAGCGGGATTGATAATGAAATAAAAGAAAATCCTCAAGCCGAGCTGACGGCTATTAAAGAAGATTTAGAATCCCTGGACAAACAGCTTCAGGATAATCCTGATGTTAAAGCCAATTATGACATCGTCAATGACAAACTGCTTAACTTCGAAAAAGTAGACGAAGGAACAGCTGTTGTGAAGATAGATAAAAAGCTCGCTCAAGAAATAAGCAGCAAAGCTTCAGAAGCCGAGACAACGCTAAAAAAACTGGAGCTTAAGGATGAAAAGAAAATTACAGGCCTTGCGGACGGATTGAAGGATGTCATTCGCCAGCCGAACTTCATTGGATTCAAACATTACTCTGATCAGCTGACTGACGCGAGAATGTGGAAAGCTCTCAGCAACACGCTAGTATTTACCTTAGTATCGGTAGGGTTTGAACTCGTTATTGGACTGGCCATTGCCCTTTTGATCAACAAAGCATTCTTTGGAAGAGGCCTTATCCGGGCTACGATTCTGATTCCATGGGCCATTCCAACCGCAGTGTCAGCCCTTATGTGGAAATTCCTTTATGACGGACAAAATGGTGTCATCGCCAAAATGTTTGAAGAAGTGGGAATCGTAAACAAAATGGCCTATTTGCTAACAACGGATACAGGCGCTATGTTCTCTGTCATCTTTACAGATGTATGGAAAACGACTCCTTATATGGCGCTTCTCTTGCTTGCCGGCCTGCAGACGATCCCCGGCTCCTTATATGAAGCAGCATCAATCGATGGAGCGACAAAATGGAAGCAGTTTACGAGCATTACCCTTCCGCTCCTGAAGTCGAGCCTTCTTGTTGCCCTGTTGTTCCGGACTCTTGATGCATTCCGTGTATTTGACTTGATTTTCGTTCTAACCGGCGGCGGACCGGCGAACTCAACAGAAACCATTTCCCTGCTGGCGTATAAGTATATGTTTAATCAGCAGAACTTCGGAACGGGTTCCGCGCTTTCCGTAATCGTATTTATATGTGTTGCGATTATTTCAATGATTTTCATTCGTTTCCTAGGAAGAGATTTACTAAACGACGGACCAGGGAAGTAGGAGGGAGAAGCAGATGAATAAAAAACCGGGTATCCTTTTCTACATATTTCTAGCTATCTTTGTTTTTGTCGTCATGTTTCCGTTTTTATGGATCCTGCTCGCATCCATTAAGCCGGCGACCGAGCTGTTTGGAGAAAAGGCCTTTACTCCGATCACAGACAATCCGACCTTTAAGAACTATGTTTCGGTCTTTGTGGATTATCCGTTCTTGACCTATTTAAAAAATAGTTTTATCGTATCGCTCAGCACCACCCTGTATACGGTGTTTGTCGCGTCATTTGCTGCCTACGCGATTGCACGTCTGCAGTTTAAAGGAAAGACAGTCATTCTCGGTCTCGTTTTGTCTGTCACCATGTTTCCGCAGATTGCGACCATTTCGCCTATTTACATTATCTTGAAAAATCTTGGGCTGACAAATTCGTATTTGGGATTAATCATTCCCTATACGACCATTGCGCTGCCGTTATCAATCTGGCTCCTAGTCACCTTCTTCAGGAAAATTCCATTTGAGCTTGAAGAAGCAGCAAGAATGGACGGGGCTACAATTATGCAAACCTTCTGGAGAGTCATCTTCCCGCTTGCGGCCCCAGGATTATTTACAACCGCCATCCTGGTGTTCATCGCAGCGTGGAATGAATTCCTGTTTGCCTTAACCATTAATACGGATGTGGCATATAAAACGGTTCCGGTTGGAATCGCGCTCTTCCAGGGCCAGTTTACCATTCCCTGGGGAGAGATTTCGGCTGCAACAGTGGTGGTCACCGTCCCGCTTGTCATCCTTGTTCTTTTGTTCCAGCGCAGAATCGTTTCCGGCTTAACATCCGGATCTGTAAAAGAATAGTCCAAAAACCCCGCTTCCTGATACTGGAGCGGGGTTTTTGGTCACTTTTTCTCAAAAAGCGGAATAAAAAATTTAATTATACCCAATGAATGTTAAAGCTGTCAGAAGGTTTATATTACAAGTTTGTAAATGTTAGTGTGCATCTGTTTCGTGATTCGACAAATTTTTATATAATGCCTAAGGATGCAAAAAAAAAGAGATAAAAATAATAGGCTCCATGGAGGGATAAAGAATGGTTTTCTCAAAAAAGAAGGACAAGTTTTCAGATATGCTGATTGAAATTGCGGATAACATTAAAGTGGCTTCCGAATATTTCGTCACATATAAAATTTCGAATGCCCATGATCTGAAAGAATTCTTTGAAACGGTAAAGGAATATGAAAATAAAGGGGATACCCTGGTTCATAACATCATTAAAGAATTAAACCAGGCATTCATCACACCGATTGAGCGTGAAGATATTCTGCAGCTTGCGATGATCCTTGATGATGTAATTGACGGCTTGGAACAGGCAGCCGCTCTATTTGAAATGTACTCTGTCACACAGCCTACAGACCATATGAGAAAGTTTGTGGCCCTGCTTAATGAAGCAGTCATTGAAATTTCCGTTGCCATTGATTTATTATCTGAACGCAAGCTCGATCTTGTGCGCGAACGTTCAATCCGCATAAAAGAAATCGAGTCCAATTGCGATAATCTGCTTCGTACGTCTGTAAAGAATTTATTTGCAGTGGAAAAAGAAAATCCAATTAAAATCATTCAGCATAAAGAAATTTTTGAAACACTCGAAGAAGTCGCTGACAGCTGCCAGGGCGTTGCGAACACACTTGAAACCATCATCATGAAAAACGCGTAAGGGCGGACCGCACATTATGGAAACAATGCTGATTATCACCATACTGATTGTTATTGGAGCCTTGGCGTTTGATTTTATAAACGGATTTCACGATACGGCAAATGCTATTGCAACCTCCGTTTCGACAAAAGCGTTAAAGCCGCGCCACGCGATTATTCTGGCTGCGGTCATGAATTTTGTCGGGGCCTTGACCTTCTCTGGGGTAGCCAAAACGATAACAAAAGATATCGTTGACCCGTTCACCCTTCAAAATGGATCGGTCGTTATTCTGGCAGCATTAATTGCAGCCATTGCATGGAATCTTATTACCTGGTACTACGGAATTCCGAGCAGTTCTTCACATGCTCTGATCGGATCCATCGCAGGAGCGGTTATTGCAGCTTCAGGCTTTAGCGCTCTGAACTGGGCCGGTTTTATTAAAATTATCGAAGGACTTATTCTTTCTCCGATTCTTGCATTTGTAATCGGATATATCATATACAGTATCTTTAAAGTCGTTTTCAGAAAAAATCATCAGCTTTCTAAAACAAACAATCGTTTCCGGAAGATTCAAATTGCAACTGCTGCCCTTCAGGCATACTCTCACGGAACGAATGATGCTCAAAAAGCGATGGGAATCATTACACTTGCTTTGATTGCCAATGGTTTTCACACGGATCCGAGCGAAATTCCTTTCTGGGTCCAATTATCCTGTGCTGCAGCCATGGGGATCGGAACCTCAGTCGGCGGCTGGAAAATCATCAAGACCGTCGGCGGAAAGATCATGAAAATCCGTCCTGTTAACGGGGTAGCGGCTGACGTAACATCTGCAGCCATCATTTTTGGAGCGACACTCATCCATCTCCCTGTCAGTACAACCCACGTAATTTCTTCCTCTATTTTAGGGGTTGGATCATCACACCGCGTAAAAGGCGTGAAGTGGGGCACGGCTAAAACGATGATCATTACCTGGGTGATCACACTTCCGATATCAGCTCTGCTGGCGGGAATCATGTATTTGCTTTTGAATTTAGTGTTTTAATTAGAAAACCCCCTGTTAAAGGGGGTTTTTATTCTACCTGTCCAGACGGCTAAACCCCGGTGCCGGAGCTTTTCTTGATTACTCCGGCATTGAAATGTTAAACTGCTGGCGCACAAGGCGCTGTGACTGCCGGTCTCCGGCCCCGGTGAAGCATACTGGGACTGGCACCGTGCCAGTCCCGTCTTTCTCTAACGCCATAAAGCTCTGGTGCTTCTCCTTGACAGCCTTGCTAAAGCCTCTGATAGGGATCCCTGATGTGTTAAAGCAAGGCTGGTCATGCATCGCCAGACCACCCCGCCCCATCATTAAACAGCCAAAATAAAAAACCAAACAGCCGAAGCTGTTTGTTTGGTTTTTTATTATTTCCCCGCTGCAAAAATTGAATTTGCCAGTAGCCGATAGCTGTACTGCGGGTGGGCTTTATTGGTTAGATCATTTGCAAATAAAGTGATATTACCTTTCGTGAACGCAATGGTTTGCCCCTTTATTGCTTCATGCTTCGGCCACCATCCGCTAACAAAGAAATCCTTTTGATTCGCGACTTTGGCAAGAATGACAGCATCCTTCGGCACAGCCTTCATGTAGGATCCTGTTGCAATATACAATTTCTCTTTCTTCCCATATCCGCTTGTGATCATCTGACCGGCTGTCACGTCTGTCCATAACAGTCCTTCGTGTGATGCGCGGGAGCCGGTTGTAGTTGAATAGTCAAATCCCGGAAGAAGGTTTTCTTTTTCAGCGAAATTCAGCGAGCTGCTGCCGATTCCGATATATGGCTTGCCGGTTTGGATAAGCGTTTTGTTTGCAGTTCCGGCATCGTCAATTACTACGTCCGCCTCGCTCTCGCTTGCAGCAAAAGCAAAGCCTAATTCTTTCAGCACGAATTTCGAAGCGCTTGATCCTGTACTGAATACTTTGGGCTGCTTCATTTTGATTGTTTTTCCTTTTTTGCTGTAAGGCGCAACATCCAGGTAATAGCTGTTTTTAACGAATTCCAGGTTTCTGCGGGAAATGACATAATCGCCTGCCGCATACCCATTCCCTCCGGCTGTAAGCTGATGGACAGGCTGTTTCATTTGAAGGAGTTTATTGACAGCTTTGACGGCTTCATTGCTCGAGTTTTTAAGTACATAATAATCGGAATGTCCTTTTGCTTCCGTCTTAGGCGCAGTCACTTTTTTGACCGGCTGCAAGCCCTTTGCGAAGGCATTCTCAGCCCGGACCTCCATGCGTGTAAAGCCTCTTAGATCGTGGAAGTTGTTGATGACTTCCGCATACATTTCTTCCCATTCGGATAAATCTTCACCGTCATAGAGGACCGCGTTAACGAACCCGCGTTTTGCCTGTTTCATATCTACTACATAAGAGCCTTTCGGATACGTTTGCTTGCCGGCTCGTACGGTTTTGGTCGATTTGCTCACCTTAATCCCATTGCGAATGAGATAGTCCGCCATTTTGTGTGCTTCTAACACATTTTTTTGAAGCTTTTTATCCACTGGAATGACGTAATAATCAGGGAAGAAATTGCTGTTCCCTTTCCGGTCCCGGCCGATCTCATCTCCAGCCGGATTCACGAACCATTTGTCTACTGCCCGGTCGTCTTCTCCAAGTACTCCGCGCTCATAGACGTCAAGCTGGTTGTTAAACAGTTCCTGTTTATGTTCGGCAACGTATTTAGCTGCACCCAATCCCGCGTTGACAAGTGCTTTATAGGATTCTGCATTCAAATCAGGGATTTCCACGGTATGGCCCATCGCTCCATGGAACATAGAGTAGGTGGACGTGTAGGAAGGCGTAGCATCATCAAACTTATTCGGCCAGTCCTTCAGCGGAATCAGGTAGCTGTCATATTTCGTATTGGCGACCCCTGCTTTTCCCATTTGTTCAGCCTGTTCCACCATTCCATCCATCAGCAAATCATATTCATAGTTTTGATTATGGGGAGGAGTGCACGGTTCGATGACAAATTCATCATAAAACCCGTGGAAATCGAGCAGGGAAACCGGCAGCCATTTCGAGAGACCTTTTGCCAGATTCTGTGTTTCAATTTGAGTCTGATAGGTGTTATCCCGGTTTAAATCGAATCCGTTTGCATTCTGGCGGGTGTTGTATACCCGTCCATCGGGATTTTGAGTGAAATTGAAAAGAAAAATAACATTATCAAGGGCTTTATCAATGTTCAGATTGACTTCCTTTTCACGGTTCTGATTATCAGATGTTTTAAAGGATTTGTTTTTTTCTGTTGCAAAAATCCGGTACAGCTCAACGATGGCGTCCACACCAGGAGATTCATCGGGATGAATATTGTTGATCCATACAGGAACTTTGTAATTTTTAAGCTTCCCGTTTGCGCTTTTTTTCTTTATATCCGCCGGGTTTTCGAGCTTTTGCTGCGCAATTTGATTTAAGTACTGATCAACAGATGCTTTATCTTTGGCAAGAACCATAAAATGCATCGGTCTTCCTTCAGAGGAATTTCCAAGAGTTTGATAGGATACATAGCGGCCGTTAATCGCTTCCTTGCTGATTTTATCGATGGCCGGCTTGATTTCTTCCCATTTCAGATACTCATCATACACATTTAATTTAAATGGAGTGCTTGCTGTTTGGCCTTTGTCAGGATCTTTAACGGCCAAGCTGTAGTTTCCGATTAAGGCAGGATATAGAGTTCGAAGACTTCGTGGAGAGACGTCATCCGTTCCGTAAAGGAGACTGAATTTCAGCTTCGCTTTTATCTTTGTTGTTCCTTCTATGTAGGCGGGCTTTTTTGAAAACGTAATGTAAGGAGCGCCTGAGTAGGTTTTTGTTTTAGGGTCCCATTGCTTCCATTGGTCAAGGGGCTTGCCTCCGAAAGTCCATTCAAGCTTGGTGAGATCCGCTGAATAGCCAAGATCGGCTGTAACATCAATCTCTCTTTCCTCTGTCATTGAAATAAGGGACTGACTAGCTGTAAGAACGCCTGAATCACCGGTTTTGACAGCGGCGGTATTCGAAACAGCCTGCGCCGGTACTAATGCGAATGAAATGGATAGCATCAGTGCCAGCAAAATGGTTACACTTTTTTTGTACATATTTCCCCTTCCTCTCTTATAATCTTCCAAAAAAACCTTACAGCAAAAGATTATCACAAAATAGAAAGAAAAAGAAAGAAAAATATACAATTTCATTTATAAATATGTATTTTCAGATAATTAAATTTAACTATTTTGATATGAGTTTATAATTTAATTGAAGCTTTCTAATGATCTAACTCTTCATTCGGTAAATACAGAAGTTCTTAGGTTTTGATGAATTTTTATACATAAGGCAGAGCGTTCGAACGGGTATAAACCGTATTCTCTTCCCATACATTGATACAAAAAGGAGGGATCCGATGCTCCAATTAGCGGTTATGATAGCTGCGATCCTTTTTATATGGATGACAGTCAGCCTCCTAAAAGACAAATGGGGAAGTGAACTCCGGGGTAAAAATGCCTGGCACCTGCTGACTGAAGAAGAGAAGGAGGGAGAGATAAAGCCCTATCAGGACTAGCCGCTTTTCTTGTTATTTCCTTTCAGTCCCTCTACTATGAAACTATCAGGGGAGGGATGAGGGATGAAGCTTGATCATGTTGTCCATTTTGTCAAACAGCCTGCTAAGGAGGCAGGGGCTGCTTTTCAAATGCTCGGCTTTCATACAGTGGCTGGCGGCAGCCATGAAAATTGGGGAACAGCAAACAGTCTATGCTATTTTGGTTTGGATTATATTGAGTTTTTAGCAATAGAAGATGAGGAAAAAGCCGGGAATTCGGATAATCCGCTCATTCGGCTTTGTATGGACATGAAACAGGAAGGACTTGTTCAGCTTGCCATCCATACAGAGGAAATGGATGACGTGGCAGAGAAGCTGAAGGCTTCCGGACTTACGGTGAAAAAACCTTTTGCGGGAAGCCGGAAAAGGAGTGACGGATCGGTCCTTTCATGGAGGATGCTCTTTGCTGAACATCCGGACTCCGAGTTTCCCCTGCCATTTTTCATTGAATGGGGAAGTCCTGATGAAGAACGAAAAGAAGATTTAATTCGTACAGGCGCTCTTGCTCCACATCCAAATGAGGTAAAAGGAATAACAGAGGTAGTCTATCTTTCGGACAATCCTTCCAGGGAGGCAGCTCATTGGGCGAAGTGGCTTGGACTGGAGGAGCCGGTATTTGCAGGAAAAGGGGCTAAAATCCCTCTTGGTAATCAAACGCTCGCTTTTGTACCAGCCAAGGACGGGCTGCGGACAGGAATCCATGCTGTTTCTTTTTGTGAAAAACATCAGAAGGAACCGAGAGAAAAACACTGGATGGGCGGCACTTATATCTTGTAAAAAAATAGTTACAGAAATTACCTCCTTATGTTAACATTTAATAAAAGTTTGTTAACATAAAGGGGGCCAAGTGATGGAGAATCAAAGGAATAAACTAAGAATGCTGATTTTGTGCGGGATGTTTGCGGCGATTACGGCTGTATTTGCCCAGATTGAAATTCCCCTTCCAATTGTTCCAATCAGCGGACAGACACTAGCGGTTGGAATAGCCGCGACCATTTTAGGGAGCAGGTATGGTGCACTGGCTATGATCGTTTATGCAGGACTTGGTGCTGCAGGCCTTCCGGTTTTTGCGGAGGCCAAAGGCGGTCTGCATATTTTGGCGGGTCCTACAGGAGGGTATATTATTGGCTTTATTGCCGCGGCATTTATAACAGGATTCGTGCTTGAGAAAACAAAATTCTCACTTCCCTGGGCTCTTTTGGCAAATGTCATTGGAATGATTGTAACACTGGGGTTTGGAACGGTCTGGCTGAAAATTGTCCTCGGTCTTTCTTGGACTCAAGCGCTGGCAGCCGGGGTCTGGCCGTTTATAGCAGTCGGCTTGATTAAAGCTGCACTTGCCAGCTGGATCGGTATTTCGGTCAGAAGAAGACTTGTTCAGGCAAAACTGCTTAAACAATATTTTCATGCCGCTTAAAAAGATGCCTCGAAGCTCTTCCTTTCAACTGGATGGGCTTCTTTTTGTTTGGAAAAAAACCGAATGGTCTCCCGTACGATTAAATCCTGGTCATAATCCATGGATGCTACATGGTAGGAATTCGGCAAAGGAACCAGCATTTTTCTGTATGAGGGAATCATCTGGTAGATTTGGTGGGAACACACAGCCGGCACGACATGGTCTTCCGGGGAATAAAAAACGATGGCAGGACAGCTGACCTCCTTTAATTTTGCTTTCGCTTCGTTCATGGCCGTTTTTAATTCAGAAATGGCTTTCAGCGGAACCGTGTTATATGTGATTTCTTCTGCTGTCTGATCTTTTATATCCGGTTTTCCTTCCGTTATAAAGCCTGACTGCTCCGTAATATGCTGATAGGCCGGAACTTCAAGAGCGGCATTTATAAGAGCAATTCCATCCATTTCCCTGAATTTGCCTGCAAGCTTCAAGGTAAGACTTCCTCCCATGGATTGCCCGACGACAAAGACTTTAGAAAAGCGGCTTTTCATGCGTGAATAAGCTGTTTCCAAAGAACGATACCAATCCATCGCCGTGCAACTCTCCATTTCAGTCGGGCAGGTGCCGTGGCCGGAAAGTCTCGGAGCATATACAGAATATCCAAAGGATGCAAATTTTTCTCCCAGCGACTCCATGCTTTGCGGAGTTCCATTGAAGCCGTGGCATAAGAGAATACCTTGTTCAGAGCTTCCGGAGATGGAAAATGATTGAGCACCTGACATGACCCGTTTCAATTCTTTCATAAGCACGTTCCTCCTTTTATAAGTAAACAGACAAATAAAAAAACCTTCTCTGCACGGGCGGCTAAGAAAGTTTGCAAAACCATTTCTTATCGTCCAAAGCAGATTTGCTTTGCTGGTGGGAGCACCTTTCCAATCGGAGGTTGCTGTGAAGTCATAGAGCCAGTTCTCTCGTTCACTCTTGATAAATTTATTAATCCTATAAAATTACTTGGTTTTACAATCGTATCATGACGGATAAATGGTGTCAACATAGACTTGTACATGCCGGGCATATGGAATAAGCTATAATTATAAAAATGAACGGAGAATGGAAGTGGAACGATGACGAAGCTTGGGATCATCAGACATGGAATAACGGAATGGAACATGGAAGGAAGAGCACAGGGAAGCTCTGATATACCGCTTCATGCAAAAGGTCTGAAAGAAGCGGAGATGCTTGCCGACAGGCTAAAAGAAGAAAAATGGGACCTTTTATACTCAAGTCCTTTAATGCGTGCAAAACAAACGGCCGAGTTTATCAGTGAAAAACTGGGCGGATTAGAGATTATTACAGATGACAGAATCCGCGAAACAGGCGGAGGGCGGATTGAAGGAACGACAGAGGCAGAGCGGCTGGAAAAATGGGGGATTGGCTGGAGAGATCTTGACTTAGGCAGAGAACGCTCCGAAGATGTAGTGAAGAGAGGCCTTGAGTTCGCAGAGGATCTTGTGGAAAAGCATCCTGAAAAAAATATTTTAGTGGTTTCCCACGGTTCTTTCATCAGGCATTTGCTGCAGGCGCTTGTTCCAGCAGAGGAGGAATTGGAGGCTTTAAAAAACACTTCCATTACTCATCTTATTCTAGAGGACACAAAATGGTCGTGCGGTCTTTATAACTGTACAAAACATTTGAGTTTTGAAATAGAGTAAAAAAAGAAGCTGTCCAGAAAGCATTCGTGGAGGGGTCTCACCTGTTACGCCGGTCCCGCAGGAGTGTCGCTCTTTTGCTTCAATCAATCTGGATTAAACGGCAAATGTAAAAAGGGACACGCTTTGAATGCGTCTCCCTTTTTTGGTAAGTGAGACTTTTCAGACAGCCCCTTTTAATCTTTTATACATCACTTGATGAGGTCCAATTCCTTCTAATTCAAACACATTGCCGATTTTTTGCAGTCCCTGCTTCTGATAGTACTCTTCTACCGTTGTCCGTGCATTGCACCACCATAAATCTGCATTTCTTCCGGAGAGTACTTCCTCCGCTTTTTGAAGAAGTGAACTGCCTGCTTTCATGCTCCGGTATTCAGGAAGGGTTGCCATTCCTCTTAATCGGTACTGGGAAGAACCGGTTAAAAGAGGGAAAGCCTCCTCGTAAAAGGAAGCGATGCTGATGAGTGTTTCACCGATATAGCACCCGAGGTGAAAAGTGTTTTCTTTTTCGTCCGCCTCATAGCGGCATTCGCGGACTGGCTGGCCCGGTCTAAGAACCTTTTGACGGAGCGGAACGGTTTCCTCCGCTTTTATGAATACGATGTTCATGTAGTCACCTCCCTGGATTCGTTTAAAATGGATTGGATCAGTTCTTGTACGGATTGACTCCTGCTGAGCCGCGGGCTTTGACCGCACCATAAAGACATGAATTCTGCGTCGTTTTGTTCTAAGGCAGCTTTCCGGATTTTTTTTGTTGCTTCATTTTGCAGAGGATACGGTAGGATTCTTGTTTCATTTTCCATTTCGTAAATGAACTGATTTTTAATACCGCGGGCTTCTTTTCCGGAGAATGCTTTAGTGACGACGACCTGATCCTCCCGTGCGTTTAGAACGGCTTCTTTGTATGCAGGATGTGCGCTGCTTTCGTATGTTGTCAGAAATGCTGTTCCCATTTGAACCCCTTGAGCGCCAAGGCTCAATGCAGCCCGATATCCTCTTGCTTCCATAATTCCGCCTGCTGCAATCACCGGGACCCGGACAAAATCACAAATTTGCGGAACAAGGGACATCAGCCCTACCATGTGATGAATGGGAGGACCGGAAAATGTCCCTCTATGTCCGCCTGCTTCACTGCCTTGAGCAACAATTGCATCCATTCCCTGTTCTTCGAGAAGAATCGCCTCCATCACAGAAGTAGCGGTTCCAATGATAAAAGTTCCATTCTTTTTTAAATCGTGAACCGCTTCCTTTGAAGGCATCCCGAACGTAAATGAACAAACAGGGACCTTCTCCCGCAAAATGATTTCGAGCTGCTCTTCAAAAAAGTTTGTCTGTTCAGTGGATAAAGGAGGATTTTCCTGGACATCAAGTTCTTCACTAAGGGGGCGGAGTGCCTCAAACGCATTTTGGACTTCGCTTGGAGATGCATTTGTTTGCTCGGGAATAAACAGGTTGACAGAATAAGGAAGATCCGTTCTTTTTTTTACTTCTAAAATTAGGGCGGAGAGCTCTTCCGGCGGCATGTACCCGGCCCCGATTGAACCAAGGCAGCCGGTTCGCGACACGGCCAGTACGAGCCCGGCTTCTGTAATTCCCCCCGCCATTGGTGCCTGGATGATAGGGTGATGGATTCCGAGACGTTCAATTAAGGATCCAGTCATATTCATTCCTCCATTCTCCTGTGAAACTTAGACATGGAATAGCTGAAATCCTTCATTTAAAGGAAAAATAGAGGCTGCTTATCACAGCCTCTTACATTCTTTATCGATTTGTTGATCTCATTCCCCGTTCATCGTACCGTTCGCCTGCTGTTCTTTCCGCAATAGTCTCCAGAGATTGAAGTTCTTCATGTGTCAGCATAATCTTTTCCGCATCAATATTTTCTTTTGCATACGTTTTTCTCTTTGTTCCTGGAATCGGCACGATATCATTTCCCTGATGAAGAAGCCATGCCAGTGCAATTTGGGAGGATTTTGAGTTTTTCTTTTCAGCCAGCTGACGGACTTCTTCTGCAAGCTCAAGATTTCTTATGAAATTCTTCCCCTGGAACCGGGGAAGGAAGCGCCGGAAGTCGTCTTCTGCAAAATCTTCAAAGCGTTTAATTTGTCCTGTTAAAAATCCTCTTCCGAGAGGACTGTAGGCAACAATGCCTGTCCCCAATTCGCGGGCGGCAGGAACCGTTTTTTCTACATCCCGGCTCCAGAGAGAGTACTCAGATTGCAGAGCTGCGATGGGATGAACAGAAGATGCGCGCCGCAGGGTACTTGCTGAAACCTCTGACAGACCGAGATGAAGGACTTTTCCTTCCTTAACAAGCTCTGCCATAGCGCCGACTGTTTCTTCTATCGGCACATCCGGATCAGCCCGATGGAGATAGTAAAGATCAATATAATCGGTTTGAAGCCGTTTTAAGCTTTCTTCCACTGATTTTTTTACGTGCTCAGGACGGCCATTTACACCTCCGGGACGTCCGTTCTCATCCCGGACAATTCCGAATTTAGTAGCCAATACAGCATTTTTCCTGAATGGTTTCAGTGCTTCCCCGACCAATTCTTCATTTGCGCCATTTCCGTATATGTTTGCTGTATCAAAGAAGTTCTGTCCCAATCGAAAGCTGAGCTGAATGGTTTCGATGGATTCGGTGCGATCTGTTTTTCCGTAAAACTCGGACATCCCCATGCAGCCAAGACCAATTGCTGAAACCTCTAAAGAACCAAGCATTCTTGTTTCCATTCTTTGATCCGCTCCTCTTATCCGTATATGTTCATTTGAAGTATACGCCTGTCCCTGTTTGAAATCAAAAAATTGAGACAATTTCCCGATGGGGGAATAAGATAATTGGGCACCGGACCCGATAGCTTTTTAACCTTCATTTATGGTATATTTTTTGAAGTGCATCTTGATCTTTGAACCCGACTCTTCTTTAAGAGCTGAATAAACTGATATAGAACGAGGTATATACATGAACTTAAAACAGGAAATTGATAAGCGCAAAACATTTGCGATTATTTCACATCCGGATGCCGGGAAAACCACGCTGACTGAAAAACTTCTCTTATTTGGGAACGTGATCCGCTCAGCCGGTACGGTAAAAGGAAAAAAGTCAGGAAAATATGCAGCATCCGACTGGATGGAAATTGAGAAAAAACGCGGAATCTCTGTCACATCAAGTGTCATGAGTTTTCCTTACCACGATTTCCACGTAAACATTCTAGACACCCCCGGACATGAAGACTTCAGTGAAGACACATACCGCACCCTGACAGCTGTAGACAGTGTGGTCATGATTATCGACTCGACGAAAGGGGTCGAACCGCAAACGATTAAGCTCTTTAAAGTATGCCGGATGCGGGGGATTCCCATTTTCACCTTTATGAACAAGCTGGACCGTGAAGGCCGCGACCCGCTTGAGCTGCTTGCGGAAATCGAAGAAGTTCTCGGAATCGAATCGTATCCGATGAACTGGCCGGTGGGAATGGGAAAGAGGTTCCTTGGCATCTATGACAGATACTCTGAATCGTTTGTCCGATTTAATGGAAACGAAGAAGAAACCGTGTATAAAGTGAATGAGATGGAAGAAAAAGCAGGCGATATTTATGAAAATCCCACGTATCAGGATACTCTTGGTGAGTTGGAGCTTTTAAATGAGGCCGGCAATGATTTTGATCCTGAAAGAGTCCGGAAGGGTGAATTGACACCGGTATTCTTCGGAAGTGCTCTTTCCAACTTCGGTGTGCAGACCTTCTTTGACACGTTCCTTCAATTTGCTGCGTCTCCTCAGCCGCGCCGGACAAATGAAGGCTTTGTTGAGCCTGAAAAAGAGGAGTTTTCCGGATACGTCTTCAAAATCCAGGCAAATATGAATTCAAAGCACAGGGACAGAATTGCCTTCTTGCGAATCTGCTCTGGCACATTTGAACGCGGAATGAGCGTGACATTAAGCAGGACGAATAAAATAATCAAACTATCCCAGTCGCAATCTTTTATGGCAGGCGATCGGGAAACGGTAGATATTGCTTATCCGGGTGACATTATCGGGATTTATGACCCGAATGCCTATCAAATCGGTGATACATTGGTAGCCGGAAAAGGCCGATTCGAATATGAAGAGCTTCCTCAGTTCCCGCCTGAAATGTTCAAAAAAGTCCGGGCGAAGAACGTCATGAAGTCCAAACAATTCAAAAAAGGAATTGACCAGCTTGTTCAGGAAGGCGCCATCCAGCTTTTCCGCCAGGAGCTGACAGATGACATCATCCTTGGAGCAGTCGGCCAGCTTCAGTTTGAAGTGTTTGAAGAAAGAATGCGTTCTGAATACAGCGTGGAAATTGAATTCACCTCATTAGGCGACCGGATTGCGCGCTGGATTGAAGATGAAAAAGTGGACCGCAAAAAGTTTGATAACCGCAGTATGCTTGTCAAAGACCGCTACGGACAATACGCAGTTCTTTTTGAAAATAATTTTACGTATCGCTATTTCAGAGATAACAATAAAGACATCAAATTAATTGATTTGCTTGAAAGCAATGATTATCAGAGTTATTCTGCTCAGTAAAAACGGGAAAGACGCCCGGCAATGTGCCGGGCGTCTTTTTATATTCGGAAACTAAGCGCGAAAAGGAAAAAAGCGACTCCCTTATGAGGAGACGCTTTTTAATTTAATTTTCCAGTGTTTTAGGCGATGCGGGAAGATCGTTTTCTTTATAGAGCTGTCTTGCAAGCAGAGTCTGCAATATGACAAACACTCCGCCGATCGTCCAGTAAAGCGGAAGGAATGCAGCGGCCCCGAATGAAGCAGCACCCATCATGACCGGCATGATATAGGAAACCATCGCCATCTGCTTTTGCTGCTCAGGCGGCATACTGCTCTGGGATACTTTTGCCTGGAAAAAGTACACGGCAGCAGCGATCAGCGGCATAATCGTGTCAGGGTGGCCCAAGTCAAACCATAAAAAAGAATGGGCGGCAATTTCCGGCGTACGCTGAATCGCAAAGTAAAAGCCGAACAGAATGGGTGTCTGAATTAAAATTGGCAAACAGCCCATAGCAAGGGGATTGTATCCATGCTTTTGGTAAAGCTGCAGTGTTTCCTGCTGCATAAGACGCTGCGATTCAGGATCTTTTTTCTTATCTTTATACTTTGCCTGAATTTTCTTCATCTCAGGCTGAATAATCGCCATTTTCTTCTTCATTTGCTGCTGATTTTTATACTGCTTCATCATGAATGGCATCAGGAGAAGGCGGACCAAAAACGTAACGAGTATAATGGCCACTCCGTAGCTTCCTCCAAACAGGGAAGCTGTATATTTAATCAAAGCAGAAAAAGGAAAGACAACAAAATGGTTAAAAAAACCGGACGTTTCACTATTAATCGGTGTATGGTCGGCCGAACAGCCGCTTAAAAGAAAAACAGAGAATATTAAAATGAGAAAACTTGATCGTTTAAGAAATGTGAACATGGATGATTGGTTTGGCATAAGTGCCCTCCTCGTATTTTAAGTGCGCGTGATTCGTACGAGAAGAAGCGGCGGTCGCCATCATCATCAGGGGCAGCTGCCATTTTCATAATCCGGATAATCCAAATTTGCAGCTGATCCATCCCGCCTGTGAAAAAGCGGTAAGGTTTGGGATCTGAAACCGCTTTTTGCCATGTATGATGAAAAGAAACATCTGCTTTTACACTTTTTCCTGCAGAAAAAACCATCGCGAGCGTACCGCCGGCAGAAACAATCAGTGTGATCAGAAGAATCAAATGGCTCATATCATTCAAAAAATCCAAATCCAATAGCATCTTGTTCACCTCCCTTACTTGGTCATGCTCCTATTATATCATTTTTTTCAGATGGGCATTCAAAAAAGTCCGCCAGACTTTCCGGCGGACTTCTATCATTACGTAGAAATGACTTAATGTAGATAAGTTTGACTAAGTGTATTGCCGCAGTCCGGGGCACAGCCCCGAAATGCAGGAGAGGGTGCGTTCTGCGGCAGGACGTCATGCACTGCAGAGCTTAGGTGTTTCGCTAATGATCATTATAACTCGGAATCTTTAATGTGAGCGAGAGGCATCAGAATTTCTTCAGGATGAAAGTCTTCAAGCTCTTTTCCTTTTCTTATTTTCTTTGGGGCATCAGGGTTCGCAAGCGCACCAGTCCCAAGGCTGATAAAATCAGCGTCTCCTGCTGACAGCAGGGAGGAGGCCTTTCTGGAATCCTGCAGCTGCCCGTTAGCAATAATAGGCAAACCGCTGAATTGTTTAGCTGCAGCCGCAAGGGATTTTGTCCCGTCTCCAAAAGCTGAAGCCGTTCCATCCTCATCTGTTACATGAATGTAATCGAGCGGTGTTTTTCCAAGGAGAGAGAAAATCGCTTCCGCATCCTTTTCTCCATTGCGCCACTTGTGTTTTGGATCCGTGACCTTTGCCTGAGAAATGCGGATTCCGATGATCATATCGCTGCCTGCTGCCTGCTGTACGTCGTAAATCACTTCCATAAGGAGCCTCAGTCTGTTTTGCAGGGATCCTCCGTAGGAATCTTCTCTTTCATTAAAATAAGGAGTTAGGAACTGATCCAGCAAATAGCCATTTGCTCCATGAATTTCTACGCCGTTAAATCCTGCCTGCCGGGCATTCATGGCGGAAGCTGCGAACCCTCTTTTCATCTCTGCGATATCCTGCTCGCTCATTTCTTTTGGGACGCGGTAGGAACCGGATCCTCCATAGAATTCAAGCTTTTCGCCCTTCGGTGCAATGGCGGAAGGTGCAGCTGTCTCTTTCGTATACCGGTTTCCCTGAGACTGTCCCCCTGCATGCATAAGCTGGGCAATAATGAGGGATCCGTGATCCTGAACCGATTCCGTTATCGGTCTCCAAGATGCAATGTGGCCGGCACTCGCCAGTCCGGGCTGATTAAAATAGCCTTGGCTGTAATGTTCATCTGTATAAATTCCCTCTGTAATAATGGCAGCGAACCCGCCTTTGGCAAACCGCTTGTAATACCGCTCCATCCGTGAATTCGCCATCCCGTCCTCATCTGCACTGACTCGTGTCATAGGAGCTACGATTAATCGGTTTTTTAATTTATAGGGTCCGAGTAATTGTTCTGAAAAAAGTTCGGGATTGTTTGTCATCAGTTTTTCCTCCAATTATTTATCTCATAGAATCCAATACCCGATTTTGCTTATAAAATCACATTTGCGTGTTTTCGGGAAGCTATTTAGTGAAATATAAGCAGTAGGATAAAAAGGAGGTCATTTCCGTGACAGTAAAGACAATCTTGTTTGATGCATATGGAACGCTGTTTGACGTGTACTCGGTAAAAGAGAAATGCGAGCAATATTTTAAAGGTAAAGGAGAGGCCATTAGCAGAACGTGGAGAGAAAAACAGCTGGAATACTGCTTCCTCAGCCAAATCCTCCAAGCGTACAAGCCATTCGATGATTTGACGAAGAAGGCGTTAGTAGCGGCTCTTGACATCCATCAAGTTCATGGAAGCGGAGAGATAATGGAAGACTTGATGAAAGCATACGAACAGCTTTCTCCATATGAGGAAACAGAAGAGGTACTGACAAAACTTAAGGATAAACAAACGTTTATTTATTCGAACGGGACACAGGGAATGCTTGATCCGCTAGTCAGGAACAGCGGTTTAGAAAACCTGCTGGGAATACTGAGTGCGGATGAAGTCCGCCAGTATAAGCCTTCACCTTCTGCTTATCAGTATGCAATGGACAAGCTGGGACTCCATAAAACAGACATTCTGTTCGTGTCCTCCAATCAATGGGACATTGCGGGAGCATCAAGCTTTGGATTCAAAACAGCCTGGGTCAACCGGAAAGAAGAGCCGGTTTCGCGAATGGGATTTAAACCAGCCATCATCGTCTCCGATTTAAGAGAACTTTTAGAAGAAATATAAAACATATTTGGGATCCCGGATACCAGCTCTTCCTTTTGGAGGGGCTTTTTTCCATTTAATTAACAAACTTAACACATAATATTTACATTGCTATACACCGTGTAAATAGTCTCTTAATAATGATGAACTAGAATAAAGATAAGAAAGACAAGTGAATAGTAAATGGGTTAAATAGGAGAAACCATAGAAACAGGAGGAAGAATTCGAACCTCTTATGTTTTTATGGATTTTTTTATTTAAAGCGAAAGGAAGGAAACGGGATGGATAGAAATCGTGAATTTATTGAACATCTTGAGAATGACCGTCTCATTTCCTCAATAAAGGATCCAAAGAGCCTGGAGCTTTTTTTAGAGTCGGATATTCAGTCAGCGTTTCTTTTAACTGGGAATATCAGTGTGATCAAGCGCTACGTTGATTTGCTGAAAAAAAACGGGCGGTTTGTTTTTCTGCATCTGGAAAAAATCCCCGGAATCAGCTTTGACAGAGAAGGGCTGAAATTTATTGCGAAATATGTTCAGCCTACCGGGATTGTCACGACGAAAAGTTCGCTGATCCAGTTCGCCAAAAAAGAAGGGCTTTTAACGATTCAGCGGCTGTTTCTCGTAGATACAGATGCGCTGAAACATGGTCTTCAAACATCCTCGGAAATCAAGCCGGATGCGCTGGAGCTTATGCCCGGTCTTATTCCCGAATTAATAACGAAGGTGAAGTCTAAAACGGATTTGCCGATTATTACCGGCGGATTGATTTCAAATAAAGAGCACATTCAAGCTGCATTAGAGAGCGGCGCAATGGCAGTTTCGACAGGAAAGCCATGGCTTTGGAAAAAGCCTGAATTTCCAGGTTAAGCGGAAAGGTGGAGATTAGGATGAAAAGTGTTGAGCTTTCCAGCCTCAGCAAAACCTATGACGGTAAAAACAAAGTCATTGATTCGATCGACGCAGTGATTCAGGAAGGTGAATTTTTTGTGCTCGTCGGTCCGTCAGGCTGCGGAAAAAGCACCATACTCCGCATGATTGCCGGATTAGAGGAAGTAAGTGAAGGAACCTTAAGGATCGGGGGAAAGGAAGCCAATCATTTGCATCCGAGCAAACGGGATTTATCCATGGTTTTTCAAAACTATGCTCTTTATCCGCATTTGACGGTAGCAGAAAATATCACGTTTGGCCTTCATTCAAAGAAAATTTCCAAGCAGGAACAAAAGAAAAGGTGTGAGGAAGCCTGTGACATGCTTGGTCTGTCTGCTCTATTAAAAAGGAAGCCACGCGAGCTTTCAGGCGGACAAAGGCAGCGCGTGGCCCTCGCAAGAGCGATTGTGACCCATGCACCCATTTGCCTCATGGATGAGCCATTATCCAATTTGGATGCTAAATTACGGGCAAAGATGCGTTCGGAAATTCGTCAGATTCAAAGAAAGCTTGGCATTACGATGATTTATGTAACGCATGATCAAACAGAGGCGATGACGATGGCAGACCGCATGATGATTATGCATGAAGGCAGCATTCAGCAGCTGGGAAAACCTCTTGAAATTTATAACAATCCAGCCAATTCCTTTGTTGCGTCATTTATTGGATCTCCTCCAATGAATCTTGCACAAGGTGCAGTTGATGGAGGCAGTCTCGTTCTCGGAGAGCATCATGCCATTCCTCTTTCTAAAGAAACACTGCTTGCTCTTGGATCAGGAAAAGTGGAAGCGGGTATTCGCCCTGAACACTTAAAAAAAGAACAGGAAGGCGACATGGTTCTTCGCGGAACGGTTGCAAATGCAGAGATTCTTGGAACAGAAACGCTCATAAGCTTCAACATTTCAAAGGATAAGCAATGGATTGCAAGATGGCCCGGACAATGGGTCATGCAGCCTGGCGATCCGGTTAATTTATCATTCAGTGAAAAGGATTTGCTGTTTTTTGACTCAGAGAACGGAAGAAGGATATCGTTCCCGGTCACGTCTCATTCCGCTGTGGAGAAGATGATATGAATACAAGCTTACAAGTTCAGCAGAAAACAGCAGAAGTAAAAGCGCAAACCGGCCGGGGCATTTCTGATTTTACAGCAGGTATCCTTTATCTTTTGCCGTCGCTGCTGCTGTTCGGAGTCTTCCTTTTCTACCCGATGATCAAAACACTTTTTTTAAGCTTGTATTACACCGATCCCCAGGGGAACCCGATTGCTTTTATAGGACTGGACAACTTTACTTATCTGCTTCAGTCTGAAGCTTTTCTCAACAGTGCAAAAGCGACGGGGCTTTTCGTTCTGTACACGGTTCCCGCAGGAATTGTACTTGCGCTGTTTTTAGCGCTGATCGCAAATTCCAGCCTGAGAGGGATTGGGATATTCCGTACGCTGTTCTCTTCGACGATGGGAATGAGTGTCGCGGCTTCGTCCGTTATTTGGATGTTTATGTATAATCCTTCGATTGGGGTTTTTAATAAGATTTTGAATCTATTAGGGTTTGAGGGTTCACAGTGGCTCCTGGATCCGAACACGGCACTGCTCGCTGTATCCCTATCGACTATTTGGATGAACACAGGCTTCGCTTTCCTCATCCTTCTGGGGGGCTTGCAGAACATTGATGAACAGCTTTATGAGAGTGCGAGGATTTCAGGGGCTGGGTCTTTTTATCAGCTCAGAAAGATTACCTTGCCGATGCTCTCTCCCACACTGTTTTTTATCACGACTGTTTCTCTGATTAATGCCTTTCAAACGTTTGGACAGATTGATATTCTGACGAAGGGCGGCCCTGTTCAATCTACGAATGTCATCGTGTATTCAATCTATCAGGATGCTTTCATTAACTACAATGCAGGATCCGCGAGTGCCCAGGCAGTCATGCTGTTTTTCTGTATCCTCGCTGTCACAATTCTGCAATTTAAGCTGGGAGAAAAGAAGGTGCATTATCAATGAGCAGGATGAGAAAAAGTTTATTATACATGGTCCTTGTTTTAGCTGCTCTTTTTATGATGTTCCCGATTGTTTACGCGGTCATGATCAGTTTTATGCAGGGAGGAGAAGTGCTTCAGGGGAAGCTGATTCCATCTTCTTTTTCTTTTGAAAACTATCAGGCTGCCTTTCAAAAGGTACCGCTGCTTCACTTTTTAATGAATAGTCTCGCGGTCTCGGTTATTGTCACAGCAGGACAGCTTATCGTATCCTCTCTGGCGGCATTTGCTTTTGTCTTTATCAAGTTTAAAGGAAGGGATGCTATCTTCTTTCTTTTTATCTCGACGATGATGATCCCATGGGAGGCTACGATGGTCCCGAACTTCATGACGGTGCAAAAGCTTGGCTGGATTAATCAGTACAGTTCACTGACCATTCCGTTTTTCGCACTGGCATTCGGCACTTTTTTGCTCAGGCAGCAGTTTAAAACCATTCCGCACGAGCTTTATGAAGCATCCAAGGTAGCCGGAATCAGCCGTTTCCGTTTTTTCTGGGGAGTGGTTCTGCCGGTATCGAGGACAAGCATCATCACTCTTGCCATTTATGGCTTCTTAACCACTTGGAATATGTACCTGTGGCCTCTTCTCGTAACGAACAACGAAAAAGTAAGAACCGTACAAATCGGATTAAAGCAAATGCAGTCCCAAGAAGTTTCATCTGAGTGGGGGACAGTTATGGCGGCTGCGGTGATCGTAGTTCTTCCAACCCTGATCCTGCTCTTTGCGGGCCAGAAGCATCTGCAAAAAGGATTAACCCAGGGAGCCATTAAGTAAACAGCGATATGCGGTATAAATATAAAAACAGGAGTGAAATGAAAATGAAAAAAGTATTGGCATTACTATCAGCACTCATGCTTGCGTTTCTTGCTGCCTGCAGCGGGACACAGTCTGGAACAGACAAGACACAGCCGGAAAATAAAAATGCGTCCGGTAAAGTAGAAGTGACCTTCTGGCACTCAATGGCCGGGGATCTTGAAACTTCACTGAAGGAAATCGTCAGCGAATACAATAAATCCCAGGATAAAATAGTGGTGAAGCCCGTTTTCCAGGGGACCTATGAAGAATCCCTTACAAAATTTAATACGGTTGCAGGAACACCTGACGCTCCAACGATCATGCAGACATTTGAAGTCGGTACAAAATATATGATTGACAGCAAAAAGATCCAGCCGGTTCAAAAGTTTATAGATGAAGACAACTTTGATACGTCCCAGTGGGAAAAGAACATCTCGAACTACTATACAGTAGACGGCAAACAATATTCTATGCCTTTTAACTCTTCTACACCGGTGCTGGTCTACAATAAGGACGCATTTAAAAAGGCAGGTCTTGATCCGGAAAAAGCTCCTCAAACATACAGCGAGCTTAAAACTGCAGCAAAATCATTAACAACAGGCAGCCAAAAAGGGTTTTCCATTCTGAATTACGGCTGGTTTTTTGAAGAAATGGTCGCTGTTCAGGGCGGTACGTATGTCAATAAAGAGAACGGACGAACAGGAGATGCAGATAAGGCGACCTTTAACGGACCGGAAGGGAAACGTGTTTTCGATTTAATCAGTCAAATGCATAAAGATGGTTCTTTTTATAATACCGGGCAAAACTGGGATGATATGCGGGCTGCATTCCAATCAGGAAAGATCGGAATGTTTCTTGACTCCTCTGCCGGAATTAAAGAATTGGTCGACAATGCACCGTTTGACGTAGGTGTTGCTTATCTGCCTGTACCGGACGGTGTCGACCGCCAGGGGGTTGTCATCGGCGGAGCATCCCTATGGATGTCAAAAGGAATTGACGAAGAAAAGCAGCAAGGCGCATGGGATTTCATGAAGTACTTATCTACTCCTAAAGTGCAGGCCAAATGGCATGTGGATAGCGGATATTTCTCCATCAATCCGAAAGCATATGAGGAAGATATCGTGAAAAAAGAGTGGGAAAAATACCCTCAGCTAAAAGTAACGGTAGACCAGCTTAAAGAAACAAAATCATCTCCAGCTACACAAGGAGCGCTCATTTCAGTATTCCCTAAATCGAGACAGAAGATTGTGACAGGCATGGAAAGTCTTTACCAGGGAACAGCTCCCGCTGAAGCGCTGGACAGGGCAGCAAAAGAAACAGAACGATCGCTCGAAATGTCCAACCGCAAGCCGAAGTAAGCATCAAAGGACTGTCCAGCGAATGTTCATACTGGGCAGTCCTTTACTTTTTCAGAATGGAGATGCAGGAATGGATATATACGCACACAGGGGCTATAGCGGCCGCTACCCGGAAAACACGATGCTGGCTTTTCTGAAAGCACAGGAAGCCGGGGCTCATGGAATTGAATTGGATGTTCAAATGACGAAGGATGGGGAACTGGTCGTCATTCATGATGAGCGGATTGACCGGACGACGAATGGAATCGGATATGTAAAAGATCTGTCGTACAGTGAGATTAGTAAGGCGGATGCAGGCAGCTGGTTTCATCCGGATTATTACCGGGAAGCCGTCCCTCACTTGGAAGAAGTACTTAACTGGTTTCAGGATGACAAAACAGGGATGAAGCTGAATATCGAACTGAAAAATGATGTATTCGAATACCCGATGCTGGAAGAGAAAGTTATGAAGCTTGCAGATGAAAAAATGCTGACCGGCAGAATAGTTCTTTCATCTTTCAATGAAAAGAGTGTCGGGAAAATAAAGAAAATCAGTGACCGGTTTGAAGCGGCATGGCTATTTGAAAAAATGGTTCCGGATGCCATTTCCAAAGCAGGCAGAATGGGGGCAGACTGCATCCACTGTCCGGCAGAATTTGCTTTTTCAAAACAAGGCCGGGAATATATGGAGTCAGGAAGAGACCTGAGAGTTTACACGATTAATGACACGGAGATGTACCGGAAGCTTATCCGGACGAAAGTGGCGGCAGTTATGACGGATTTCCCGGATCTTTTGATGAACCAAGCGGAAGCATGACCTATCCATTGCAGTGTTTGCATGGTAGAATAGCGGTAATATCAACAGAGAAGAGGGAGTGCACAATGCTGACGAAAGCCATCTTAGCATTGATTTTTCCGTTTGTTCTCGTCGTGCTTTTTACGAGAGTTACGTACAGCTATATAGTAGGGACGATTTTAACGGCAGCTCTCATCGCCGCCTCTTATTTTAAAGGGTATACCGAGTTTGACTATATTGTCGGGCTGGATGCGGTTTCCCTTGTGGCCGGCATGATGTATGCACGGAAAATGAACCGTAAGCCGAACCATTTGAATAAATAGCAAAAAACCGTGCGCTGCGCGGTTTTTTGCTGTTTATAAGGTCTATTGGCGGCGCTTGGGGTCATGAGAGGGCGGATGCCGGCAGCTCCATGCGTATACCGCTTCCTCCAATGGGATTCCCTTGCAATAACACGAATGAACCGCCCGGTTAATTATAAAGAAAAAGATTGCCGGACAGCAAAAGCGGGAAAACTATTCAATAGGTTGAAAAAATTGCAAACGTTAGTTCGTATCTTTGGAATTTCTCATACAGTGTATGGTAAAATATGAATACGATATTGCGTGAATTGGGGGCCTTTGTGTGGAAGACCGGTTTGATTTGGTTTCAAAATATAAGCCTGAAGGGGATCAGCCTGCAGCAATTAAAAAGCTGGTGGAAGGGATTCGTGACGGGAAAAAGCATCAGACGCTGCTTGGGGCTACCGGAACAGGAAAAACCTTTACGGTTTCAAATGTTATTAAGGAAGTAAACAAGCCGACTCTCGTCATTGCGCATAATAAAACATTGGCAGGACAGCTTTACAGCGAGTTTAAGGAATTCTTCCCTAACAATGCTGTAGAGTATTTTGTGAGTTATTATGATTACTATCAGCCGGAAGCCTATGTCCCTCAGACCGATACCTTTATAGAAAAGGATGCAAGCATCAATGATGAAATTGACAAGCTCCGCCATTCAGCAACAACGTCATTGTTTGAACGCAGAGATGTCATTATTATTGCCAGTGTCTCCTGCATCTACGGACTCGGTTCGCCGGAAGAATACAAAGAGCTCGTCGTCTCTCTCCGGACCGGCATGGAGCTCGAGCGCAATCAGCTCCTCAGAAGACTTGTAGATATCCAGTATGAACGGAATGATATAGATTTTAAGCGCGGTACATTCAGGGTGCGCGGCGATGTTGTCGAAATTTTCCCGGCTTCAAGAGATGAGCATTGCATGAGGATTGAATTTTTCGGAGACGAGATTGACCGGATCCGGGAAGTGGATGCGTTAACCGGCGAAATACTCGGCGAGCGTGAGCATGTTGCGATTTTCCCTGCATCCCACTTCGTAACCCGGGAAGAAAAAATGAACGTTGCCATAGGAAACATTGAAAAAGAGCTGGATGAAGAATTAGTTAAGATGAGGGAAGCAGGGAAGCTCCTGGAAGCTCAAAGGCTTGAGCAAAGGACGAGATATGATTTGGAAATGATGAGGGAAATGGGGTTTTGTTCAGGGATTGAGAACTACTCCCGCCACCTTACGTTAAGACCCCCCGGCTCCACACCTTATACTTTGCTTGACTACTTCCCGGACGATTTCATGATCGTCGTGGATGAGTCGCACGTTACACTCCCGCAGGTGCGCGGAATGTTTAATGGAGACCAGGCGCGAAAGCAGGTCCTTGTCGATCATGGGTTCCGTCTCCCGTCTGCCAAAGACAACAGGCCGCTTCGCTTTGAAGAGTTCGAGAAACACATGACGAACATGATTTATGTTTCCGCTACACCGGGGCCTTATGAAATCGAACACACAGATGAAATGGTGGAGCAGATTATCCGTCCGACCGGATTGCTTGATCCGAACATTGAAGTCCGTCCGATTCAGGGCCAAATTGATGATCTGATCGGGGAAATCAATGCGAGGGTAGAAAAGAATGAGAGGGTCCTCGTCACGACGCTGACGAAAAAAATGTCTGAGGATCTGACCAATTACCTTCGTGAAATCGGAATTAAAGTCAACTACCTCCACTCCGAAATTAAAACGCTGGAGCGGATTGAAGTCATACGCGACCTAAGGCTTGGAAAGCATGATGTTCTGGTAGGGATTAACCTTCTCCGGGAAGGGCTTGATATACCTGAGGTGTCTCTCGTTGCCATTCTTGATGCCGATAAAGAGGGATTCCTTCGCTCCGAGCGTTCCCTCATTCAGATTACCGGACGCGCAGCCAGAAACTCCAATGGCCACGTTATTATGTATGCAGATAAAATCACGAATTCAATGGAAGTTGCCATAAACGAAACGAAGAGGCGCCGTGAAACACAGGAAGAATACAACCGCATCCATGGAGTTGAACCGAAAACGATTCAAAAAGAGATACGGGACGTAATCCGTGCAACGATGGAAGCGGTAGAAGATGATGCCGGTAAGGCAGCACCGAAAATGGCTAAGATGACAAAGAAAGAGCGAGAAAAAGTCATTGCCCAAATGGAAAAAGAAATGAAAGAAGCAGCAAAAGGCCTCGATTTCGAAAGGGCCGCAGAGCTTCGTGACTTGTTAATAGAGCTGAAAGCGGAAGGATGACGAAAGTATGGCCAGTGAGCAAATTATTGTAAAGGGAGCCAGAGCGCACAATCTGAAAAATATCGATGTGGCAATTCCGCGAAACCAGCTTGTGGTATTAACAGGCCTTTCCGGATCAGGAAAATCATCACTTGCCTTTGATACGATCTATGCAGAAGGACAGCGCAGATATGTGGAATCCCTCTCTGCCTATGCACGGCAGTTTCTCGGGCAAATGGATAAACCGGATGTCGATTCCATTGATGGATTGTCGCCGGCTATTTCAATTGATCAGAAGACGACAAGCCGGAATCCCCGGTCAACGGTAGGTACCGTTACCGAAATCTATGATTATTTAAGGCTTCTTTACGCACGTGTAGGACGGCCGGTCTGTCCGAATCACGGCATCGAAATTACATCGCAAACGATTCAGCAGATGGTGGACCGGATCATGGAATTCCCAGAGCGCACAAAGCTTCAGGTTCTATCTCCGATTGTCTCGGGCAGAAAGGGAACCCATGCGAAAACGCTTGAGGATATTAAAAAACAAGGATACGTAAGGGTCCGGATTAATGGAGAAATGATGGAACTCTCTGACGATATTACGCTGGAGAAGAACAAAAAGCACTCCATTGAAGTAGTCATCGACCGGATTGTGATCAAGGACGGGATTGAAGCCCGTCTAAGTGACTCTCTGGAAGCAGCTCTGGCTTTGGGAGAAGGAAAAGTCATGATCGACGTAATGGGAGAGGAGGAGCTTCTTTTCAGTGAACATCATGCCTGCCCATATTGCGGGTTTTCAATCGGCGAGCTGGAACCGAGAATGTTCTCCTTTAACAGCCCGTTTGGAGCCTGTCCTTCATGTGACGGTCTCGGTTCCAAGCTCGAAGTGGACCGGGAGCTCGTTATTCCAAATGAGCACTTAACGCTTAAGCAGCATGCAATTGCTCCATGGGAGCCGACAAGCTCTCAGTACTACCCTCAGCTTCTGGAAGCTGTCTGCAGCCATTACGGAATTGACATGAACATCCCGGTTAAAGATCTGCCGAAGAATCTTCTGGATAAAATTTTAGAGGGAAGCGGCAAAGATGAAATCTATTTCCGCTATGAAAATGACTTTGGCCAAGTAAGAGAAAGCTATATGAAATTTGAAGGCGTCATGAAAAATATTGAGCGCCGCTACCGCGAGACAAGCTCCGATTATATCCGGGAGCAGATGGAAAAATATATGGCTCAGCAGCCCTGCCCATCGTGTAAAGGGTACAGACTGAAAAAAGAGACGCTTGCAGTGAAAATAGACGGCCGCCATGTCGGTGAGACCACGACTCTTTCTGTGCAGCAGGCGCATGAATTTTTCGGGAATCTTGAACTGTCAGAAAAAGAAATGAAGATTGCCAATTTGATTTTAAGAGAGATCTGCGAACGGCTGAGCTTTCTTATAAATGTAGGTCTCGATTATCTGACGCTGAACCGGTCAGCCGGTTCCCTATCCGGGGGAGAAGCCCAGAGAATCAGACTTGCCACCCAAATTGGATCCAAACTGACCGGTGTTCTGTACATTCTCGATGAGCCATCCATCGGTCTCCATCAGCGGGATAATGACCGGCTTATTGAAACGCTCCAGAACATGCGGGATATCGGGAATACATTGATTGTCGTCGAACATGATGAAGATACGATGCTCGCTGCTGATTACCTGATTGATATCGGTCCGGGTGCCGGGGTTCACGGAGGCAATGTTATTTCCGCAGGAACGCCGCAAGAGGTCATGGATGATGAGAAATCGCTGACCGGCAAATATCTTTCAGGCAAAAAATTTATTCCGCTCCCAGCGGAAAGAAGAAAGCCGGATGGAAGGTATATTGAAATCAAAGGGGCCCAGGAGAACAATCTCAAAAATGTCTCTGTGAAATTCCCGCTCGGAACCTTTATTTCCGTTACAGGAGTATCAGGTTCGGGGAAAAGCACACTGGTGAATGAAATTCTTCATAAATCGCTCGCGCAGCGGCTGCATAAAGCAAAAACGAAGCCGGGTGAGCATAAAGAAATTCTTGGAATCGAACATTTGGATAAAGTCATTGATATTGACCAGTCTCCTATCGGCAGAACACCTCGGTCAAACCCGGCCACCTATACCGGAGTTTTTGATGACATCCGCGATGTGTTTGCATCGACAAACGAAGCGAAGGTGAGAGGCTACAAAAAAGGCCGTTTCAGCTTCAATGTAAAAGGCGGACGCTGTGAGGCATGCCGCGGCGACGGGATTATCAAAATCGAAATGCATTTCCTGCCGGATGTATACGTGCCCTGCGAAGTATGCCATGGAAAACGCTATAACCGCGAGACGCTTGAAGTTCAATACAAAGGGAAAAATATATCGGATATATTAGGGATGACGGTAGAAGATGCGCTTGGCTTTTTTGAAAATATCCCGAAGATTCACCGGAAATTGCAAACCGTCTTTGATGTCGGGCTTGGATATATTACGTTAGGACAGCCGGCAACCACTCTTTCAGGAGGAGAAGCTCAGCGTGTGAAGCTTGCCTCAGAACTGCACCGCCGGTCAACAGGACGTTCGCTGTATATTTTGGATGAACCGACAACCGGTCTGCATGTGGATGACATCGCAAGACTGCTGAAAGTCCTCCAGCGTCTAGTGGAAAATGGGGACACTGTTCTCGTGATTGAGCATAATCTTGATGTGATTAAAGCTGCCGATTATTTAGTAGACCTTGGACCTGAAGGAGGAAATGGAGGCGGTCAGATCATCGCCACAGGAACTCCAGAAAAAATTATGGAAGAACAAGCCTCATACACCGGCCGTTATTTGAAACCGATTATTGAACGGGAACGCGACCGGATGAAAAAGCTTGTGAAAGAAAAAGAAACTGTTGCTAAATAAACCAAGTCCTGTTCACAAAAAAAGGGAGACGCATTCTGAGCGTTTCCCTTTTTCTTGTGACGTTTTTACGTCAGGCGGGTTAAAGCGGAAGGGCGACACTCCTGCGGAAGGAGCGGGCCGGGTGAAACTGAGCCTCACCGTCCTCCGCTGTATAAGAGAGCCCTGCGGCGGGAATAAGCTTTAACCATTTAAAGTTAAATAGTCAGTAGGACATCTAATCATACTTTTTAAATCGCCTCTTTTCTTCTTTAAGCCTGCCTATTTAACTTTTCAATTGTGTCCTGTATTGAAACCAAATGCCGCCGTGAACCGTATGAATAGAAAAAGGAGCTGAAATGGAATGAAAACCGATAAATTGGTGTCTTCTCTTTGTTATTTCAGTGTGCTGTTTGCCCCGTTTCTGTTCCCGCTGATTGTTTATTTTGTAACGGATGATCCAGGGTCAAAACATCATGCTAAAAAGTCATTTATATCCCATATTATTCCTGCCGCAACCATTCTTGTCTATATCTTTCTTTTCCTTGGAACTGCCTTTGCCGGACAGGATCAGCTGATTGGAATCGTCTTTCTTTCAGGTTTTCCAGTCATTCTTCTCATTAATTTTGCCGTATTTGTCTGGAACATTGTAAAAGGCATTAACATTTTAAAAACAGTTTAAAGGGATTGATTTTCACCTTGCCGAATAGGGTGATATTAAGCTGCATTACGCGAGGAGGAATCACTGTGCAGGAAGAACGCCGAAGGATCTTAAAGCTCGTAGAGGAAGGAAAGCTCACAGTAGAAGAAGCTCTTTCTCTTATCGAAAAACTTGATCATGAAAAGGAAAGCCATGAAAAAAAATGGGCCTCCTTTTCTCCTTCTATTTTGCTTAAAAAGGATGAAAAAGAGAAGCAGACAACATATTCAGAGAACCAGGAAGAAACGGGTGCCGGAAAAACAGCTTCCAAATTAATGAACTGGATCGACTTTGCTGTCAAAAAGGTAAAGGAGATGGATCTTGATTTAGCAATAGGCACTTCATATGATGTTCAGCACATTTTCCAGTTCAGCGGAAAAGGACTGAAAGAATGGGATGTCCAGATTGTAAACGGAAATGTCACCTTTACCCCTTGGTCTGAGGAAGATGTCCGGATTGAGTGCGAGACGAAAGTGTACCAAACAGAGGATGCTGTTCAGGCAAAGGAAGCATTCCTGAAAAATTTCTACAGTGAAATGGAAGGCAGCAAGCTTCGAATTCAATGTGAAAAAAAATCCATGAAAGCAAATGTCCGGATCTACCTGCCATCTAAAGTATATGACTCGGCAAAAGTTAAACTGTTTAGCGGTCCCATTAGAGGGGAACAGCTAACAGTAAAGGATTTTAAAGCAAAAACCGCTAACGGAGTCATTTCGTTAACGGGACTTTCAGGAGAAAAAGCAGAACTTGAAACAGCTAATGGACAGATAAAATTGGCTCAGCACCAGTTTCAGACGGTAGAAGCCGAGACGATTCATGGAATGATTGATGTCCGGGGAGCCGGAAAGAAGCTGGATCTTCAAAGCTTTAACGGCAAAATTCTGCTGCAGACTTCAGACCCGGAATGCAAAACCATTCATTGCAGTGCCGCAACGGGCAGCGTCGAAATCTCCATCCCTCAGGGTATAAAGGCGAGTGGGGAATTGAAATCAAATCTGGGCTCACTTCATTGCTACCTGGATGCCCTTGAAGTGACGGGAGAAAAACACGAGTCTATCGCTAAAGAGCTGAAGTTCCGGTCCAATGAATCTGCACCGGGCGACCTGTCTGTATTTGCTGATTCAAAAACAAGTTCTGTTGTTTTAAAGCATATAGAGAGGTGAATCCAATGAAGAAACTGACGCGATCAAGAAGCAACAAAAAAGTGGCGGGGGTTCTAGGCGGAATTGCAGAAAGATATGGATTGAATGCCAACTTACTGCGGATCATTTTCCTTATCGCCTTAATACCAACTTCCGGAGGCCTGCTTTTCGTGTACCTGCTCCTAGTATTCTTGTTATCCAAGGAAGGAGATTCCTTCCGTGATTAGATGGATCATCAGTGTTCTTATCAATGCAGTCATATTAATGGTTTGTGCACTGATTTTTAAAGATGATTTTCAAATTGTCAGCATTTGGGCAGCGGTCATAGCGAGCCTCGTCCTATCTATTATTAACGTTTTAATTAAACCGTTCTTAATAATATTGACCCTCCCTGTCACGGTCCTGACTTTGGGTCTGTTCCTGTTTGTCATCAATGCGATTACGCTTATGATTACACAGGGAATCATGGGAGATGCTTTTAATATCAGCGGTTTCGGTACATCCTTGCTGGCCTCCATTGTTATTTCCCTCCTCCATCTGATTGTTCAGAAAGGTGTTATTGAACCGATGAGGGAGAACAAATAAAGTTAGGCGCTGTCTAAACAGCACCCACAACAGGGATACGCATGCTGAGCGTTTCCCTGTTTTCATTTGCAGATGATTTCGGGTTGAGCGTCATTCCGGCGCGGCTGCGGAACGATGTGAGCCCGAAAGCGTGAAGAGCAAAGGAGTCGTCTCTGCCCGATTCCTCGACGGATCACCGAAAAGGATTCAGCCATAATGTTAAGGTAACTCATTATCATCTTAGACTATTTTCTGAACACAAATGATCACTGGTACTTTTTCCGAAAATGGGAATGATAACGACCAGGTGATAAGATGAAAACTTTTCGAATACTGCTGATTTCACTCGTGATATTTATTCTGACGGCTCTGCCTTATGAGGGGCATGCAAATGAAGATTTCTCTTTTGTATGGATGACGGATACCCAATATTATGCGAAAGCCCATCCTAAAATCCTGATCAGCCAAATGGACTGGATCGTAAAAAACAGAGTTCCTGCCAGGATTTCTTATTTGACCCATACAGGAGACCTGGTGCATAATCCGAGGGAATACAGCCAATGGGAAAGAAATGACCAGGCATTCCGCAAGCTTGACGATCAGGGATTTGCCTATGGTGTTCTGCCTGGGAATCATGATTTTACTTTTGACGGCGGCCTCCAGCCTTACCACCGTTTTTTCGGCGAGCACCGCTTTAAATCCAAGCCTTTTTATAAGGTTTCTTTTCTGGATAACTGCGGTCACTACGATATAGCGGGTGGAAAGCTTTTTGTTTACATGGGCTGGTGCAAGGCTGGAAAAGGCGAGGTGAAATGGATGAACCGTGTTCTGAAGCATCATAAAAACTTGGATGCAGTCCTTGCCTTTCATGATTACTTAACGTACAAAGGGACCCGAAGCAAAAACGGAGAAAGAATATACCAAGAGGTAGTAGTGCCGAACAAAAATGTAAAACTCGTCCTAAGCGGGCATTATTATGGAGTATCAGCAAGGCTGGATACTCCGCAAAAAGGCAGAAAAGTGTATCAGCTGCTGGCCAACTACCAGGGCCTTGCTGAGGGAGGCGGAGGATATCTGAAGATTCTCACCTGGAAACAGACCGGCATTCAAGTGAGAACATACTCTCCGTATTTAAATAAAGAACGGGAAAAACCATATGTACTAAAGCTGGATTAGTTCAAAGCCTCCTGTCAGTCGTCAGGAGGTTTTCTTCTAAATGGAATATGGTGAGCCCTCATATGCATCTGCCAAGTCCGTGTTTCGTCTGAAATAAATGATGGATTGGGGAAAAAAGAACCCCGTATAGGTAAAGCGCTGTTACCGAAAGTCTACATCCGCAGAGATAAAAGTGCTAAAATGGAAGAAGATTTTACATATGGTGTTTGGCTAAAGGGAGGACACATCTATGCCTAAAGTACGTACAAAGGATTTAATGGAAAAGTTTAAAATGGAGCTCATTAGCGGTGAAGAGGGAATTAACCGTCCGATTACGACAAGCGACCTGTCAAGACCGGGGCTTGAAATCGCAGGGTATTTTGCCTATTACCCAAAAGACCGGGTACAAATTCTCGGGAAGACAGAGCTCTCTTTTTTTGAAAAGCTGCCAAGACATGAAAAAGAAGAACGGATGGCTGGATTATGCACGTCCATTACTCCGGCAATTATCGTGTCGAGAGATCTGGAAATTCCGGAAGAGCTTAGAGAGGCTTCTGAAAAAAATGGTGTGCCTGTTTTAAAATCTTCTATGAAAACAACTCGTCTTTCCAGTCATTTAACAAACTTTTTAGAAAGCAAGCTTGCCCCTACTACGGCCGTTCACGGAGTTCTGGTTGATATTTATGGGGTCGGTGTGCTGATTATCGGAAAAAGCGGAGTAGGGAAAAGTGAAACAGCTCTTGAGCTAGTGAAACGCGGACACCGTCTGGTAGCAGACGATTGTGTAGAAATCCGCCAGGAAGATCAGAATACGCTGATTGGGAATGCTCCCGAGCTGATTGAGCATTTGCTCGAAATCCGCGGTCTTGGAATCATTGATGTGATGACCTTATTCGGCGCTGGTGCTGTCCGCAGCAACAAGCGCATTACACTTGTCATCGATTTGGAGACATGGGACGCGAAAAAGCAATATGACCGCTTAGGGTTAGAAGAAGAAACCATGAAAATCATCGATACGAATATTCAAAAGCTAACTGTCCCTGTTCGTCCGGGCCGAAACTTAGCGGTGATCATCGAAGTGGCTGCGATGAATTTCCGTCTGAAAAGAATGGGGCTGAATGCGGCTGAGCAATTTACTACAAAGCTTGCAGATGTAATTGAAGAAGGAGAGCGCTGATACAGCTGTCAAAAGAGGAGTGGAAGGAAATGATCGGAACGATCCAGCCGCTCAATCCGATAGCGATTGAGCTTCTAGGACTGAAGGTGCACTGGTACGGAATTATTATCGGCTTAGGCGCCCTGCTCGGCTTGTGGATTGCAGTAAGGGAAAGTGTCAGAAGAGGTTTTCACAAAGATACATTTATTGATTTAGTTCTGTTTGCGATTCCCATTGCCATTATTTGTGCAAGGCTCTATTATGTTGCCTTTCAATGGGATTACTACTCTCAAAACCCCGCGATGATTCCTCAGATCTGGCAGGGAGGGCTTGCCATCCACGGCGGCTTAATTGGAGCGGTTGCAACGGGAGTGGTTTTCTCGAGAATCAAAAAGATTTCATTCTGGAAGCTTGCGGACATCGCGGCTCCAAGTATCATTCTTGGCCAGGCCATTGGCCGCTGGGGTAATTTCATGAACCAGGAAGCCTTTGGCGGACCGGTAACAAGGGGATTTTTGGAAAGCCTTCATCTACCGAACTTCATTATTAATCAAATGTACATAGACGGACAGTATTATCACCCGACATTTTTATACGAATCACTCTGGAATCTGGCAGGCTTCGCCTTGCTCATGTTTTTGCGGAGAGTGAATTTAAGAAGAGGGGAACTGTTTTTATCGTACGTCATTTGGTATTCTGTCGGCCGGTTCTTTATTGAAGGAATGAGAACGGACAGCTTGATGCTGACAGCAAACCTTAGAATTGCGCAGGTCATTTCCATAGTCCTGGTTTTAATAGCAATCTCTTTGATCATATATCGCAGAAAGAGCGGACTTTCAAAAGCGCGTTACCTGGATACAGAATAAGGGGTGATTAGACTGAAGGCAAGTTTAGCAAAAGGCTGGAAAGCAGGGCTTTCGACAACCTGGACACTTGGAAAAGTCATTTTTCCTGTCACACTTCTTGTAGGGATCCTTCGCCATACCCCTGTACTGGATTGGATCATTCACGCCATCACGCCTTTGATGGGACTGATTGGACTAAGAGGTGAGGCAGCCATTCCTCTCGTTCTTGGAAACTTTTTAAACTTGTATGCCGGAATTGCCGGGATCTTAACACTGGATTTATCCGTAAAAGAAGTTTTTATTTTAGCGGTTATGCTTTCTTTTTCCCACAACCTTATCATTGAATCGACGGTTGCGGCAAAGGTCGGAGTTAAGCTTTGGCTTATTCTTATTGTGAGGATTGGCCTGGCGCTCGTATCGGCTGCTGTAATCAACGCGGTCTGGCACGGCGGCGGAGAAATGGCCCGGTACGGATTCATTGCGAAAACCCAAAGCCAGCCGGATGGCTGGGGAGAAATACTGCTTGAAGCGGTCGGAAAAGGTCTGCTTGGCATTGCGCAGCTTGCAGCCATTGTCATTCCGCTCATGATCATCATGCAGTTTATGAAAGATTTTGGCTGGCTCAAAGTCTTTTCAAGATGGATGGCACCTGTCACAAGATTTCTCGGCATGAGAGAAAATACGTCAATGACACTTGTTGCCGGTTTAACGATTGGCCTTGCCTATGGAGCGGGAGTCATGATCCAGGCGGTAAAGGAGGATGGGGTCAGCTATCGGGATCTCACCCTGGCTTTTATCTTTCTCGTATCCTGCCATGCCGTTGTGGAAGACACACTTATTTTTGTCCCGCTCGGGATACCGGTTCTGCCCTTATTTCTAATAAGGGTGATGACAGCCGTCGTATTGACCGTCATTATAGCGAAGTGCTGGAAACAGCCTGATTCTTCAGCAAGAAAGGAACCTGTTCATGAAAAGGAATACCATTCTGTTTGATTTGGACGGAACACTGATTAATACAAACGAACTGATTATTGAATCGTTTTTGCATACGCTGAATCATTACCGTCCCGGCCAATACAGCCGGGAAAAAGTGCTGCCTTTCATTGGGCCAACGCTGGCTGAGACCTTTCAATCGATTGATCCCGAAAAAACAGATGAAATGATTGGGATGTACCGCTCATTCAATCATAAGCAGCATGATGAGCTAGTAACGGAGTTTGCCACTGTTTTCGAAACGGTGGCAAAGCTCCATCACGAAGGGTTCAAGCTTGGAATTGTCACAACAAAAATCCGGGATACCGTCAATATGGGTCTGAAGCTGACGAAGCTTGACCAGTTTTTTGACGTGGTAGTCACTCTCGATGATGTCGAGCACGCCAAACCCCACCCGGAACCGGTATTAAAAGCATTGACATTGCTTGGATCACAGCCTGATGAGGCCATTATGGTTGGCGATAACCACCATGATATAGAAGCCGGAAAGAATGCCGGCACACTGACAGCAGGCGTTGCCTGGACAATAAAAGGCAGAGAGTATCTTTCAGCCTATGACCCCGACTATATGCTGGAGCAAATGAGTGATTTGCTCCATATTGCCGGAGTGGAATAATTGTGCGAAGGACGACACGCTATCCGGTGACCGGAGCCAACTCTCTATGGCATATATACAAAACGGTGCCATTCTGGAAAGTAGCCAGAAACTTTGCCGTCATCCAGCTTGCCAGATACACCCCGTTTCTCGGCATGAAAAATTGGATGTACCGCACCTTTCTCGGAGTGGAAGCGGGGAAGCAGACATCGTTTGCCCTCATGGTCATGCTCGACATCATGTTTCCTGAAAAAATTAAAGTAGGCCGCAATACGGTAATTGGCTACAATACGACGATTCTTGCCCATGAGTACCTGATTAAAGAATATCGTCTTGGAGATGTGATAATCGGCGATGAAGTCATGATTGGCGCCAACAGTACGATTTTACCTGGAGTGACCATCGGAGACGGAGCCATCGTCTCCGCCGGCACCCTCGTACACAAAGATGTCCCTGCCGGCGCATTCGCAGGCGGCAACCCGATGCGGATTATTTATACAAAAGAAGAAATGGAAAAAAGAGCGATCATGGAACCCGCTGAACAGATAGACTGATTCTGTTCAGTGGGTTTTTCTTTTTAGGGGATTGGTGATTGATCGGATGATGAAGTACGGTCATAACGGGAGGGACAGTGGGCGCCGGGAAGACGTGGAAAGAGCGGCGATGTCCGGGAACAATGTCCGGGAAGACGTGAAAAGAGCGGCGATGTCCGGGGACAATGTCCGGGAAGACGTGAAAAGAGCGGCGATGTCCGGGAACAATGTCCGGGAAGACGTGGAAAGAGATGCGATGTCCGGGAACAATGTCCGGGAAGACGTGGAAAGAGAGGCGATGTCCGGGAACAATGTCCGGGAAGACATGGAAAGAGATGTGATGTCCGGGAACAATGTCCGGGAAGCCCCGGTTGAGAGCTGATGTCCGCGAACAATGTCCGGGAAGGCTGGATTGAGAGCTGATGTCCGGCAACAATGTCCGGGAAGACTTGAAAAGAGCGGCGATGTCCGGGAACAATGTCCGGGAAGCCTGGATTGAGAGCTGATGTCCGGGAACAATGTCCGGGAAGCCCGGATTGAGAGCTGATGTCCGGGAACAATGTCCGGGAAGCCCTGATTGAGAGCTGATGTCCGGGAACAATGTCCGGGAAGGCCCGAAAAGAGCGGCGATGTCCGGGAACAATGTCCGGGAAGGCTGGATTGAGAGGTGATGTCCGGGAACAATGTCCGGGAACAATGTCCGGGAAGGCTGGATTGAGAGCTGATGTCCGGGAACGATGTCCGGGAAGGCCCGAAAAGAGCGGCGATGTCCGGGAACAATGTCCGGGAAGCCCCAAAGAGCCGATGTCCCCAAACACCCCAGTGAGAGCCACTATCCCGATCCAGAGGATTACCAGCACCTTTTTGCCCTCCTCCTTCTGAATAGGTTGAAGAATGATAAAAAGAGGGAAGCATACAAACAGATAATAATTTTTCCTTGAATGAATGCCTTTATTTTGTTAGTATGGTACCATATTAGCGAACTAAAGGATTTTGAACATTTCGTATAAATTGGGGGTTCCGATTGATGTTTATGTTTGAAAAGCCTCTTGGCATGAGGGATACGCTTCCTGCTCTTTATAAAAGGAAGAGTGCGGTCAGGAAGAAAATTATGAGGGAAATCAGCGGATGGGGATACGATTTTATTGAAACTCCTACGCTTGAATATTATGAAACGGTTGGTGTACAGTCGGCGATTTTGGATCAGCAGCTGTTTAAATTGCTGGATCAGCAGGGGAAAACACTCGTGCTCCGGCCGGATATGACGGCTCCGATTGCGAGGGTGGCGGCTTCTAGGATGGCAGGAAATTCTCCGCTCCGGCTTTCTTATCAGGCGAATGTATTCAGGGCGCAGCAGCGGGAAGGCGGACGTGCTGCGGAGTTTGAGCAGATAGGAGTGGAATTGATCGGGGATGCGTCCATCAGTGCGGATGCGGAGGCCATTTCTCTTATGATTTCTGCGCTTCGTGCTTCCGGTCTTCAAAATTTCAGGGTAGCTATCGGCCATATTGGGTTTGCGGATGCTCTTTTCAAAGAGATTCTTGGGAACCAGGAACGAGCTGATAAGCTAAGACGTTTTCTTTATGAGAAAAATTACGTCGGATACCGCGAGCATGTAAAATCTCTTGCATTGTCTTCTATTGATAAGCAGCGCCTTTTGGATTTTCTTACGTTAAGAGGGGATGCGGGTAAGATGCTTGAGGCTCTGTCCATCTGTGAATCCAATGATTGCAGAGAGGCCATTGATGAGCTTCAAAAGCTTTGGAGCATGCTTGAAGAATTCGGCGCAGCTGAATATGTAAAGCTTGATTTAAATATTGTCAGCCATATGAGTTATTACACAGGGATTTTATTTGAAGTATATACGGATAAGGTTGGTTTTCCGCTTGGAAATGGCGGAAGGTATAACCGCCTGATGGAGAAATTTGACCGCCCTGCGGCGGCGACTGGTTTTGGCCTGCAGCTTGGCCAGCTTCTTGAAGCGCTGGATGAAACGGAAAGAGAAGAACCGAAGTATTGCGTGATTTTCTCCCAGGAGCGGATAAGAGAAGCGATCGAGTATGCCGGTTCTTTAAGAAAAGACGGGAAAATGACGGTGCTCCAAAATCTTTCCGGTGTGGAGGATGTGGATTCCTTTACAAAGCAGTTTGAAGAGGTGGCTTATTTTATCGGTTCGAAAAGAGGTGCTTCTGATGAGTGATGTGCTGACGATTGCAATGCCTAAAGGAAGAATTTTTGAAGAGGCTGCTGAGCTTTTGAGGGAAGCCGGCTACAAACTTCCGCCGGAGTTTGACGACAGCCGCAAGCTGATTTTGGATATTCCGGAAGAAAATCTCCGCTTCTTTCTGGCTAAGCCGATGGATGTGTCTACCTATGTTGAACACGGGGTTGCAGATGTAGGCATTGCAGGAAAAGATGTATTGCTTGAAGAAGAAAGGGATGTGTATGAGGTGCTGGATCTTCAAATCAGCCGCTGTTATTTGGCCGTTGCCGGTTTGCCGGATCATCCGATGAGTGAGGTGGCACCGAGGATTGCGACGAAGTATCCAAACATTGCGTCCAGTTATTTCAGGGAACAAGGTGAGCAAGTGGAGATTATTAAGCTGAATGGCTCTATTGAGCTTGCTCCTATGATTGGCCTCTCCGACCGCATTGTTGATATTGTTTCTACAGGCCGTACGCTTAAGGAAAACGGGCTCATTGAATATGAGCACATTACGGAAGTGACGTCCCGGCTGATTGTCAATCCTGTCAGCTACCGGATGAAGGATGTCCAGATTGATGAACTGGCGGAGCGTCTGTCAAAAGCGGTGAATAACCGGTAGGGAGGGAAGACATATGGTTAGAGACATTATTGAAGACGTAAAAAAACAGGGCGATGAAGCGCTGAGACGGTATACAGAGAAATTTGACGGTGTTCGTCTGGATTCTTTTCGGGTCACAGAAGAAGAAATCCGGGATGCTTACAGTAAAATAGAAGATTCCCTGCTTGCGGTTATCAGGGAGGCTATAGAGAATATTACGCTTTTTCACAGCAAACAAAAGCGGGATTCCTGGTTTATGACGAATCCGGATGGAACCGTGTTGGGACAGAAAGTAACGCCGCTTGACTCGGCCGGAGTGTATGTTCCTGGCGGAACGGCTGCCTATCCGTCATCGGTTCTTATGAATGTCATCCCGGCTCAGGTAGCAGGGGTTGAACGGATTGCGATGGTTTCTCCCCCTTCCAAAGAGGGAACCATTCCGGCAGGCGTTCTTGTTGCCGCCAATGAGCTTGGGGTAACAGAAATTTATAAAGTAGGCGGAGCACAGGCAGTCGCTGCACTTGCTTATGGAACGGAAACGATTAAACGTGTAGATAAAATTGTCGGTCCCGGAAACATATATGTCGCAACTGCAAAGCGGGAAGTATTTGGGGATGTTGATATTGATATGATTGCCGGACCAAGTGAAATCGCCGTTGTGGCGGATGAGTCGGCAAGGGCGAATGAGGCAGCCGCTGATCTTCTTTCCCAGGCGGAGCATGATCCCCTTTCCAGAAGTATTTTGATTACGACCTCCAGTGCTTTTGCAGAAGAAGTGAAGCGTGAAGTGGATAAACAGCTGGAGGATTTGCCGCGGAAGGACATTGCCAAAGCATCTATGGATCAAAACGGCAAATATCTCGTTGCGGAAACAAAAGAAGAGGCAATCCGGATGGTCAACGATTTGGCACCTGAGCATTTGGAGCTTTTAGTAAAGGATCCTTTTGACTGGCTTGGTTCAATCCGCCATGCAGGGGCGATCTTTATGGGCCGGTATAGCTCAGAGCCTGTCGGTGATTATTTTGCCGGCCCGAACCACGTGCTTCCGACAAGCGGTACGGCCAGATTTTCGAGTCCGCTTAATGTCGATGACTTTACGAAAAAATCAAGCGTTATCTACTACAGCAGGGAAGCGTTTGAAAAAAATGCAGCAAAAATCGCAGAGTTTGCACGGTACGAAGGACTTGAGGCACATGCCCGTGCTATTGAAGAACGTTTGAAAGAGAGGCAATAATCCATGTCCAGAAAATCTTTTATTGAACGGAATACAAATGAAACGCAAATAAGCTTAGAGCTGAATATTGATGGGGAAGGAAGATCTGATCTCGAGACAGGCGTTCCTTTTATGACTCATATGCTTGATTTGTTTGCCAAGCATGGCCAGTTCGATCTTACGGTTAAGGCTTCTGGTGACATTGAGGTGGATGACCACCATACAACGGAGGACATCGGCATTTGCCTTGGACAAGTGTTCCGTGAAGCGCTTGGTGACAAAAAAGGAATCAAGCGATACGGTTCAGCGATCGTTCCAATGGACGAAGCTCTTGCGCAGGTAGTAGTGGATTTAAGCAATCGTCCGCACTTTGAAATGAAGGGGAGCCTGCCAAGTTCGAAAGTCGGCACATTTGATACAGAGCTTGTCCATGAATTTTTATGGAAGGTTGCCTTAGAAGCAAGGATCAACCTTCATGTCATCATTCATTATGGACAGAATACCCATCACATCATTGAAGCTGTCTTTAAAGCATTGGCCCGTGCACTGGATGAAGCGTCAACGATTGACCCTCGCATAAAAGGGGTTCCATCGACGAAAGGAATGCTGTAAATGATCGGAATTATTGATTACGGAATGGGGAATATCTTCAGTGTCCGCAAAGCGCTGGAACGAATGGAGATTCCTTACTTTGTCTCCGGGATACGCGAAGATTTAATGGAAGCAGACGGGTACATACTGCCGGGAGTCGGAGCGTTTAAGGATGCGATGCAAAATCTTCATGCCGATAGTCTGGCGGATTTTATTAAATCTGAGGCAGCAAAAGGAAAAC